>CAZHCI010000110.1:0-2492 GCA_964530905.1 uncultured bacterium | reverse complement strand
GATGAGAATCGCGTGATACCATCGCGCCGTCGGTTCGCAACCGGTCCTCGGACCGCTCTTCGCACCCGTCGGCGTCGTCATTTCGCGCGCCGAGTCGTGGAGGGCGGCCGCCTGCCGGTGGGCGGCCCCATCCCCGCTTTGGAGGTGCCATGGAGGTACTCGTCATTCTCGTCCCGATCGCCGCGGTCATCGCGCTGTTCGCCGCGTGGCGGCAAGCCCGCGGCGTGCTTGCCGCCCCTACCGGCGACGCCCGCATGAACGAGATCTCGGACGCCATCCGGCAGGGCGCCAGCGCCTACATGAACCGTCAGTACCGCACGATCTTCGTCGTCGCGCTCGTCATCGTGGCCCTGTTCGCGCTGGTCGCGGTCCTGCAGACCGATGCGCATCAGGCGACGACCTGGTGGTGGACCACCGTCGGCTTCGGCGTGGGAGCCCTGTTCAGCGCGCTCAGCGGCTATGCCGGCATGAACTTCGCGGTGCGCGCCAACGTCCGGGTCGCGCAGGCCGCGCGCGAGGGGCTTCCCGGAGCGCTCAAGATCGCCTTCGGCGGCGGGGCCGTGTCCGGCCTGGCCGTCGCGGGCCTGGCCCTGCTGGGCGTGTCGGGGTTCTTCGTGCTCTTCGATCTCGTGCTCGGCCTGGCGAACCCGATCGAGCCCCTGGTGGGCTTCGCGTTCGGCGCCTCCTTGATCAGCCTGTTCGCGCGGGTGGGCGGAGGCATCTACACGAAGGCCGCCGACGTGGGGGCCGACCTCGTCGGCAAGCTCGAGGCCGGCATCCCCGAGGACGACCCGCGCAATCCGGCCGTCATCGCCGACAACGTCGGCGACAACGTCGGCGACTGCGCGGGGATGGGCGCCGACCTGTTCGAGACCTACGCCGTGACCGCCATCGGCGCCGTGTTCCTGGGGTACCTCCTGGCGGAAGGGGTCGTCACGGCGCTGGTGACGTACCCGCTGGTGCTCGGCGCGATCGCGATCCTGGCGTCCGTCGTCGGGGTGCGCTTCGTGAAGCTGGGCAGCGACGGAAACATCATGAGCGCGCTGAACCGTGGCGTGTACACCAGCGCCGCGATCTCGGCGGTCGGCTTCCTGATCGCGTCGGCGCTGATGCTGCAGGGCGCCAACGAGCTGCTGGGCACCGGCTCGTGGTTCTCGCTGTTCCTGGCGTCGATGGTGGGCATCGTCGTGACGCTGCTGCTGATGTTCATCACCGAGTACTACACCTCGACCGAGTACGCGCCGGTCCGCCGGATCGCGAAGGCGTCGGAGACGGGCGCGGCGACGAACATCATCAGCGGCCTGGCCGTCGGCATGCAGTCCACCGCCGCGCCGGTGCTGGTGCTGGCGCTGGCGACCTTCGGATCGTTCCTGCTGGGCGGTCTGTACGGGATCGCGGTGGCTGCGGTCGCGATGCTGTCGGTCACCGGCATGATCGTCGCGATGGACACCTACGGTCCGATCACCGACAACGCGGGCGGGATCGCCGAGATGAGCGAGCTCCCGCACGAGGTGCGCGTCAACACCGACGCCCTGGACGCGGTCGGCAACACCACGAAGGCGGTCACGAAGGGGTACGCCATCGGCTCCGCCGCGCTGGCGGCGCTGGTGCTCTTCGCGGACTACGCCGAGCGCCTGGACCTGGGCGAGGCGGCGTTCCGACTGAACGACCCCCTGGTCGTCGTCGGCCTGCTGATCGGCGCGATGCTGCCGTTCCTGTTCAGCGCGTTCCTGATGGAGTCGGTGGGCAAGGCCGCCGGCGCCGTGATCGAGGAGGTTCGCCGACAGTTCCGCGACGTGCCCGGCATCATGGACGGCACCGGAAAGCCCGAGTACGGCAAGGCGGTCGACATCGTCACGGCCGCCGCCCTGAAGGAGATGGCGGTCCCGGGCCTGATGGCGGTCGTCGCGCCCCTGGTCGTCGGATTCCTGTTCGGGCCGATCGCGCTCGGCGGCGTCCTGATCGGCGTCACCGTCTCGGGGCTGATGATGGCGCTGATGATGTCGAACGGTGGCGGCGCCTGGGACAACGCCAAGAAGTACGTCGAGGACGGCCATCACGGCGGAACCGGCTCCGAGGCGCACGCCGCGAGCGTGGTGGGCGACACCGTCGGCGATCCGTACAAGGACACGGCCGGCCCGTCGATCAATCCGCTGATCAAGGTGATCAACACCGTCGCGCTCATCTTCGCCGGCCTGATCGCCAGCGTGGGCGGCATCCTGCTCTGAGCCTGCTCTGAGCAGGATGGACGCCCCGATCGAGCGATGCGCGCGACCGAAGCTTCGGTCGCGCGCATCGCCGTCGTCGTTCTCGTCTTGCCCCAACTGATGATCATACGACAGCTCGGGCCGATCTCGTGAAGCGCATTTCGCGGCGCGACATCCGTGACCGGGCGTAGCATCACCGGTGAAAGGAGGTCGTTTATAGCCGAAGAGACGAATCCATCCTTCAACGGCGTCCCTCGATCCTACTGAAGGCTCACCCGCTCATCC
>CAZHCI010000109.1:0-9270 GCA_964530905.1 uncultured bacterium | reverse complement strand
CTCGATCCGGCCCGCGCCGGCGCTGGCCACCACCGGATAGAGCGCCGGCTCGTTGCCGGTCGCCTCGCGGTACGCGGCCTCGACCTCGCTCACGAACGCGTCGACCGCGTCCTCGGCCACCAGCGCGACGCAGCATCCGGCGAAGCCCGCGCCGGTCATGCGCGCGCCGTAGCAGCCGTCGTGCGCCTGAGCGATCTCGGTCATGACGTTCAGCGCCGGGCCGCTCACCTCGAAGTCGTCGCGCAGGCTGACGTGGCTGGCGTCCATCAGCCGGCCCATCTCGGCCGCGTCGCCGCGGCGCATGGCGTCCGCGGCGCGCAGCACGCGCGCGTTCTCGAGCACCACGTGCCGGGCGCGCCTGCGCACGACCGGATCCAGCTCGTGGGCCCGGGCCTCGAACGTCGCGGGGTCCACGTCGCGGAGCACCGTCGCGCCCAGCGCCTCGGCCGCCGCGTCCACCTGGGACTTGCGTTCGTTGTACGCACTGCCGACCAGGCCCCGGCGCGTCCCGGTGTCGAGGATCACGACGCGGGTTCCGTCCGGCAGCGGGACCGCCTGCGTCGACAGGTCGCGGCAGTCGATCAGCAGCGCCGAGCCGGCCTCGCCGCAGGCGCCGATCAGCTGGTCCATGATCCCCGACGCCACGCCCACCCAGGCGTTCTCGGCGCGCCGGCAGGCGACCGCCATCGCGCGCGGATCCCACGCCAGTCCCGAGGCCTCCGCGAACGCCCGCGCCAGCGCCAGCTCCAGCGCGGCCGAGGACGACAGGCCCGCGCCTCGCGGCACGTCGCCGGTGAAGGCGCCGTCGAAGCCGCGCAGCTCGTGGCCGGCCTCGGCCAGCGCCCAGGCGACGCCGTGGGCGTACGCGGCCCAGCCCTCCTTGGCGTGCGGCGCGTCCGCCTCGAACGTCGCCTCCTCGTCCAGGTCCAGCGCCGCCAGCCGCACGGTCGCGTCGTCGCGCGGCGTGAGCGCGACGCGGATCTCGCGGTCGATCGCCATCGGCAGCACGAAGCCGTCGCTGGTGTCGGTGTGCTCGCCGATCAGGTTCACGCGGCCCGGGGCGCGCACCAGCAGGGCGGGCGGGGCGCCGAAGCGCGCCTCGAACGCGTCGCGGAGCGCGTCCGCCGTCATCGGTCGGCTCCCGCGCCGCTCCCCAGCGCGATCTGCGCCACCACCTCGCGGAGCCGCGCCGCCGCCTGCTCGGCGGTCAGGTCG
Source organism: uncultured bacterium (assembly GCA_964530905.1). Classification (GTDB taxonomy): domain Bacteria; phylum Deinococcota; class Deinococci; order Deinococcales; family Trueperaceae; genus SLSQ01. The sequence goes on along the minus strand of CAZHCI010000109.1, from coordinate 8,055 downwards.
CGCTGCGGCTCGCCCAGCATCTCGAACCCCACCATGAACTTGCGGACCGTGGCGCTGCGCAGCAGCGGCGGGTAGAGGTGCGCGTGCAGCTGCCAGTGGTCGTGCTCGCCGGCGGCGTCCTCCCGTTCCTGGTCCGGGCCGGTGGGCGCGCCGTGCCAGCCCATCGAGTAGGGGAACGAGGTGTCGAACAGCCCGTCCAGCGCCGGCAGCGTCCGCCCCAGCAGCGTGGCCAGGTCGTCGCGCTGGTCGCCCGTCAGCTCGGGCAGGCGCTTGACGTGACGGCGGGGCGTGATCAGCAGCTCGAACGGCCACACCGCCCACCACGGAACGACGGCCGACCAGTGCTCGGTCTGGACGACGGTGCGCTCGGCCCGCTCGCGCTCCAGCCGGTGGTACGCGACCAGCAGAGGCTCGCCGTGCTCGCGCAGCCAGGCGCGCTGCGCGGCGTCCTCGGCCGCGGGGATGCCGGGCAGGCGGTCCAGCGACCAGATCTGGCCGTGCGGATGGGGGTTGCTGGCGCCCATCGCCTGGCCCTTGTTCTCGAAGATCTGCACCCAGCGCCAGTCGCGACCCAGGGCCTCGGCCCGTTCGACCCACAGCTCGACCACGCGCCGCAGCCCGGCGTGATCGAACTCGGCCAGGGTCAGGTCGTGGCGCGGCGAGAAGCAGATCACCTGGCAGGTGCCGCGCACCCCTTCGAGCCGCAGCAGCGGGTGCGTCTCCGCCTCGGGCGCGGGCGCGTCCGGGAGCAGCGCGGCGAAGTCGTTCGTGAACACGAACGTGCCGTCGTAGTCCGGGTTGCGGTGGCCGCCGGCCCGCTCGTTGCCGGGACAGAGGTAGCACGACGGGTCGTGACGCGGCCTCTCGGTGCCGGCGGGCGTCTCCTGACGCCCTTGCCACGGCCGCTTCATCCGGTGCGGACTGATCAGCACGGCGTCGCCCGTCAGCGGGTTCGCGCGGCGGTGGGGATGCTCGGTCGGATCGAACGGCGTCATCGTGCCTCCCTCGGGGCCCGGCGGAACGCGTCTGGAAGGACGTCCGCGTGGGCGTCCAGAAGATCGTTCACCAGGCTCTCGATCTGGTCGGGATCCAGCTGCGCGGCGGTGCGCGGGTCCAGCAGGGCGGCGTGGTGCACGTGCCGCACGTCCTCGTCCAGCACGGCGCGGACCACCAGCTCCTGCACGTTCACGTGGGTCCGCATCAGCGCGGTCAGCTGCGGCGGCAGCGGGCCGACGCGGGTGGGCTGCACGCCCTGGCCGTCGACCAGGCACGGCACCTCGACGCAGCAGCCGCCCGGAAGCCCGTCGATCAGGCCGTGGTTGAGCACGTTGCCGTACACGGTTCTGGGCGTGTCGGTCCAGACCGAGTCGATGATCTTCGCGCCGTACTCGACGCTTTCGTGCACCTCGTTCAGGGTCTCGAACTCGTGCACGGTGTGCTCGACGCTCTTCGGCATGACGTCGATGTCGGCGGCCCGGATCGCGGCGCGGAGCTCGTCCGCGCTGCGGCTGCCCGGGTCGTTCAGCTCGTCCTCGATGAACGCCCACGCCACCTCGTACACCTCGCAGCGGCCGGGGTACTCGTCGATCGGGATGTTGTAACGCTCGATCAGGTCGGGACGGTCGCCCTTCAGGTACCACGGCACGTACTCGGCGAAGTGCTCGCTGGACTCGGTCACGAACCGGCCCAGCCGCCGGAACGCGTCGTAGCGCACGCGGTTCCAGTCGGGCACGTCGCCCGATTCGGCGAGCGCGCGCAGGCGGGGGTAGAGGTCCTCGCCCCGGTGCTCCAGCGACAGGTAGAACGCCAGGTGGTTGATGCCCGCCACCCGGTAGCGCAGCTCGTCCCGCGGCACGTTCAGGTCGTCGGCCAGCTGATGCGCGGTGTGCGGCACGCTGTGGCAGAGGCCCACGGTGGGAATCGTCGACGCCTCGTTCAGCGCCCAGGTGATCATCGCCATCGGATTGACGTAGTTCAGGTGCAGCGCGTCGGGCGCGAGCCGTTCCATGTCGCGCACGAACTCCAGCATCACGGGAATCGTGCGGAGCGCCCGGAAGATCCCGCCGATGCCCAGCGTGTCGCCGATCGTCTGCTGCAGCCCGTAGCGCTTGGCGATCTCGAAGTCGCGCACCGTTCCCGGCCGGTAGCCGCCGACCTGGATCGTGCTCAGCACGAAGTCGGCGCCGTCGATCGCGGCCTCGCGGTCCAGCGTGGCGGTGATGGTCGGCCCGGCCCCGACGACCGAGGCGACGCGCTTCGCGACGCGCCCTGACAGCTCCAGCCGGTGGGCGTCGATGTCGTGGAGCCGGATCTCCGCCTCGCGCAGGGCGGGACGCGAGAGGAGATCCCCCAGGAGCGTCTTGGTGAAGACCGTGCTTCCTGCCCCGAGGAAGGCGATGCGTGGTCGTGTCATGCCGGAGAATACCGGGCCTGGAGGCGACGTCGCCCGGGCGCGGAGTCGTACACTGCCAGCCGTGGATCGCCTCCCGCGCCGCTCCGTGCACGAGCCCGGCCCGCCTCGCGGGATCCGGCCGGCACAGTGGGTCGCGCTCGGCTTCCTCGCCGCCATCGGGGTCGGCACCGTGCTGCTGTCGTTGCCGGCGTCCCACGCCGAGGGCGCGAGCATCGGCGTACTGGACGCGCTGTTCACGGCCACCAGCGCCGTGTGCGTGACCGGCCTGATCGTGGTGGACACGGGCAGCGACTTCAGTCCGTTCGGTCAGGTCGTCGTGATGCTCCTGATCCAGGTCGGCGGCCTGGGCATCCTGACCCTCGGCGCGCTGGCCGCGATGGTCGTCGGGGGGCGGGTCGGCTACCGGCAGCGGATGCAGCTGCAGGCCCAGGTGAACGCGCTGCACGTCGGCGGGATCGTGCGGCTGGTGCGGAACATCTTCGTGCTGGTCGTCGCGGCGGAGGTGATCCTCACGGCGATCCTGTGGACGCGGATGGCGCCGCGGCACGGGCTGTGGGACGGGCTCTGGCACGCGGCGTTCCACGCCGTGAGCGCGTTCAACAACGCCGGCTTCTCGACCTACGCGGACAGCCTGGCCGGCTTCGCCGGCGACGCGGCGGTGCTGCTGGTCGTCGCTACGGGGTTCGTCGTGGGTGGGCTGGGGTACCAGGTGTCGATCGAGATGGGCCGCGTCGTGCGCGGCGCGAAGCGCCGCCTGACGCTGCACGCCCGGCTGGTGCTGGGCGTGTCGGCCGGACTGCTGGCGCTGGCCACGCTGGCCGTGGCGGCGCTCGAGTGGACGAACCCCGCGACGCTGGGGCCGCTGGCGACGGACGAGAAGCTCGTCGCGTCGTTCTTCCAGGGGGCGACGCCCCGCACCGCCGGCTTCAACAGCGTCGATATCGGCTCGATGCGCCCGGCGACGCTGGTCGTGACGATGCTGCTGATGTTCATCGGCGGCAGCCCGGGGTCCACCGCCGGCGGCATCAAGACGGTGACGTTCTTCGTGCTGGCCGGCAGCGCCTGGTCGTTCGCGCGGGGTCACGGCGAGCTGGAGCTGGGCGGCCGGCGCCTGGCGCGCGAGCTGGTCGTGCGGGCCGCCGTGATCGCGTTCCTGGGAACGATGGTGGTCGCCGCGGCGTTCACCGCGCTGTTGCTGGTCGAGCCCGAGCTGGAGTTCGTGCCGCTGCTGTTCGAGACCGTCTCGGCGTTCGGGACGGTGGGGCTGTCGATGGGCGTGACGGCCGACCTGGGCGCGGCCGGCCGCTGGATCGTGATCGTGTTGATGCTGGTCGGTCGGCTGGGTCCGCTGACCGCCGCGTTGGCGCTGGTCGAGACGCCGCGCGCCAAGCTGGTGCGGCGGCCGGCCGAGGACGTGATGATCGGGTGAGGGGCGCGGCGAGTCGCGTCCGGAAGGGACGAGCGTGAGCAAGCAGATTCTGGTCATCGGCTGTGGCCGCTTCGGCTCGGCGGTGGCGCGCACGCTGGCCGAAAGCGGGCACGAGGTGGTCGTCGCCGACCACGACGAGGCGGCGCTCCGGACCGTCATGGACGAGGTGGCGCACGCCGCGGTGATCGACGCGACCGACGAGGAGGCCCTGCGGCGGCTGGGGGTCGCGAACTTCGACACCGTGATCGTCGCGATCGCCACCGATTTCGAGGCGGGCGTGCTGGCGACGGTGGCGGCGAAGTCGGCGGGCGCCGAGCACGTCGTCGCCAAGGCCACCTCCGCCACGGCGGCCCGCGTGATGCTGCGCGTCGGCGCCGACGAGGTCGTCCGGCCGGAGCACGACATGGGGGTTCGACTGGCGCAGCAGATCGCGACGCCCAGCATCGTCGACGCGTTCATGCTGGGCGACGAGCACGAGGTGATCGAGGTCGACGTCGGCACGCAGGAGGCGATGCACGGGCGCCTGTCCAAGCTCCGCCTCCCGAACCGGTTCGGGGTGCAGGTGATCGCGGTGAACCGCGGCGGAAAGCTGACCGTCAGTCCGGGAGCGGACTTCGAGGTCCAGGTGGGCGACCGCGTCGTCGTCATCGGCGAGATCGAGGCGGTCCGTCGCTTCGAGCGGGAGCTGTAGCGCCGATGCGCGCCCGAGCCGTGGACGCCATCGCGGCGCTGCCGTCGCTCAGCGACCGGGCCGTCGCCGGGCTGCTGGCGGAACGCCCGACCCACGGCTTCGAGGTCGCGACGGTCTTCGCCAAGGAGGGACCGCTGGGCATCGTCTGGACGGTCCAGCGGCAGCAGGTCTACCGGGCGCTGCGTCACCTCGTCGCCGGCGGCCTCGCGGAGCCGGTCCGCGAGGAGGAGAGCGGGCACGGTCCGGCGCGCACGGTGTACGCGCTGACGGCGTTCGGGGCGGCCGAGGTCGAGGCGTGGCTGTGGGCGCCGGTCGGGCGCCTCCGTAGCGTGCGGCACGAGCTGCTCCTGAAGCTGGCGTTCTTGGGGCGGCGCGGGCGCGATCCGACGCGCCTGGTGCGCAGCCAACGACGGATCGCGGCCGAGATGGCCGGGCACTGCGAGCTTCGGCTGGACGAGGCGGAGGTGGGGGCGGAGGAGCGGATCGTGACGGCGTGGCGCCTCGAGAGCGCGCGAGCGTTGCTGGCGATGCTGGACAGGCTCGTTCCCGAGAGCTGATCCGCGCGCCGGCGGGGCGATCGCCCCCTTGCGGAGGGGCGGGCGAGACGGGTAGGTTGCCCACGTCGTCACACTGTGACTACCGAGCATCGTGGCGACCTACCGCGCCGTTCGCGACGACGACCGCTCGCAGCGGTCGCGCTTGACCGAAAGGACCCTCCCGCCGTGCCGAACGCGACGTCCGACCCGCCCCACGCCTCCACGCCGCGCCCGTTCACGATCCTCGCGTTCGTTCTGGCGCCGATGCTGGCGCCCATGCTGGCGGGCGGCGTCCTGGCGCAGACGATCGTCGTCTCCGCCGCGTCGAGCCTGACCGAGGCGTTCGAGGAGCTCGCCGCCGTCTTCGAGGCCGCGAACGAAGGCGTGCGCGTGGATCTCAACCTCGCCGGCTCGTCGACGTTGAGCGCCCAGATCGTGCAAGGTGCGCCCGTGGCCGTCTTCGCCAGCGCGAACGAGGTCCAGATGAGCGTGGTCGCAGGCGCCGGCCTCGTGGAGGGCGAGCCCCACGTGTTCGCGCGGAACCGGCTGGTCGTCATCGCGCCGCCAGGCTCGCCGGTCGAGTCGGTCCAAGACCTCGCCGACCCGGGCGTGACGGTGGTGCTCGCGGGTCCCGAGGTGCCCGTCGGCGCGTACGCTCGAGACGCGCTGGCGCGACTCGACGCGGCCTACGGCGACGGCTTCGAGACGTCCGTGCTGGCGAACGTCGTCTCCGAGGAGCCCAACGTTCGCCTGGTCGCCGCGAAGGTCGCGCTGGGCGAGGCCGACGCCGCGATCGTCTACGCCACCGACGCCCAGGCGTTCGGCGGACTCCGGACGTTCCGGATCGAGGACGAGCACAACGTCGTCGCGCGCTATCCGATCGCGGTACTGGCCGAGACGCGGCACCCGGAGCTGGCTCGGGCGTTCGTGGACCTGGCGTCGTCGCCCGAAGGGCAGGCGCTGTTCGCGAGGTACGGCTTCGAGGTGAGCGACTAGCGTGATCGGTCCTCCGCAGGACGCGTCCGCGAACGCCGCCGCCATCGCGGAGCGCAGGCGACGGCGCGCGGCGTGGCCGCCGGCTCTCCTCGTCGGCTCGGCCCTGGGGCTGATCACCTTCCTGGCCCTGCCGATCGGTGCGCTTCTGGTGCGTGCGCTCCAGCCCGACGCGCTCGCGTCGCTGGCCCTGCCCGTCGCGGTGGAGGCGCTGCGCCTGACCGTCGTCACGACCTCGATCTCGCTGAGCTCGATCATCGTCTTCGGAACGCCGCTCGCCTACCTCCTGGCGCGCTACGAGTTCCGGGGCCGGGGCCTGGTGGAAGCGATCGTGGACCTTCCCGTGGTGCTCCCGCCGGTCGTCGCGGGCGTGGCCCTGCTGCTGGTGTTCGGCCGCCGCGGCCTGCTCGGCGCGCCGCTCGCCGACGCCGGCGTGACCGTCGTGTTCTCCACCGCCGCCGTCGTGCTGGCGCAGGTGTTCATCGCCAGCCCGTTCTACGTGCGGGCGTTGAAGGTCGGCTTCGCCTCGGTCCCGCAGGAGCTGGAGAGCGCGGCCCTGACCGACGGCGCCACCCGCTTCCAGGCGTTCCTGCGCATCACCGTTCCGATCGCCTTCCCGTCGTTCGTCGAGGGCGTCGTGCTGGCGTGGGCCCGGGCGCTCGGCGAGTTCGGCGCCACGATCGTCTTCGCAGGCAGTCTCGCGGGCCGAACGCGGACGCTGCCGCTGGCGATCTTCGCCGCGCTGGAGCGCGACATCGACGCCGCCGTCGCGCTCGCGGCGGTGCTGACGGCGGTGGCGGCGGCCATGTTCCTGGTGGTGCGGACCGTCTCGCGCGGGAGGTTCTGACTTGCGCGGGAGGTTCTGAGGCGACGAGGCGGCGCCGCCGAGCCCGCTGCTCCGGACGTCGCTGGCCGCGGCTGCTTGCGCGGACCGCCCCCGTCTGCTAAACTCACGTGCTCTGCGTCCCGAGGTCCGCCTCGTGGCCGCGCGCGAAGGCGCACCGCCGCGCACGCAACCGACGCGTTCCTACCGCGTTCCTACCGGAAACGGGTGCGTGGCTCGCGACGACACCCTGGCAGCACGCACGCGCCCCGCGACGGGCGTTCGGAGGTAAGGCATGTTCGCGATCGTCAAGTCCGGTGGCAAGCAGTACCGCGTCGAAGAGGGAGACGTCCTCCGTCTCGAGCTGCTCGAGGCCGACGTCGGCCAGACGGTGGAGCTTCCCGTCATGATGGTCGGCGGGGAATCGACGAAGGTCGGCGCGCCGTTCGTCGACGGCGCCAAGGTCGAGGCCGAGGTCGTCGCGCACGGCCGCGGCGAGAAGATCTACATCAAGAAGTTCAAGGCCAAGGCGAACTACCGCCGGCGTACCGGCCATCGCCAGGGCTACACCGAAGTCCGCGTCACGGCCGTCGCCGGCTGATCGCGAGGAGGGTTCGAGATGGCACACAAGAAGGGCGTCGGCAGCTCCAAGAACGGCCGCGACAGCCAGTCCAAGCGTCTGGGCGTCAAGCGGTTCGACGGTCAGCTCGTCTCGGCCGGCAACATCCTGGTTCGCCAGCGCGGCACGCGCTTCCACCCGGGGCAGAACGTCGGCACCGGCAACGACTTCACGCTGTTCGCGCTGAAGACGGGCTTCGTGCGCTTCCACGACAAGGGCCGCCACGGCCGCTTCGTGTCGATCGAGGAAGCCGCCACCGAGGCGCTGTCCGCCGACTGACGCGACAATTGGAAACGAGCGTCGGGGGGGGGCCCCCCCCCCGCGCCCCCCCCCGCCCGAAGGGGGCCCCCCGCCCGGCCGGGGGGGGGGGGTGTGCCCCGATTTTGCCGCTAAAATACAAACCTCGCGTGGGGCCCTCCCGTCCCGGCCCCCCCCGACGTGCATGAAGGGGACCCCATGGCGTTCAGGGACGTGGTCGACATCACGGTGCAGGGGGGACGCGGCGGCGACGGCGCGATGTCGTTCCTGCGCCTCAAGTACGTCCCCAAGGG
>CAZHCI010000108.1:0-9282 GCA_964530905.1 uncultured bacterium | reverse complement strand
GCGTAGCCGTTGTGCCAGCCCCAGTCGGCGAACATCGTGTAGAGCGGGATGAAGATCGCCTGTTCCGGCACGACCAGGCCCGCCAGCACGAAGGCGTACACGACGTTGCGGCCCTTGAACGGGATCCGCGCGAAGGCGTAGCCGGCCAGCGTGCTGAGCGTGAGCACCAGGGCCGTCATCGCCGTCGCGACGATCATGCTGTTGAGGAACCAGCGCGGCGTCAGCCCGAGCGTCAGCAGGCGCTGGAAGTTCTCCAGCGTGAACGGGACGGGCAGCAGGCCCAAGGCGGTGTTCGAGGTGGTGCGGGCCAGCAGGTCGTTGGGCTGCAGGCTCATCGACACCATCCACACGATCGGAATCAGCCAGAGCGCCGCGAAGACCGTCAGGGCGGCCATCGTCAGGCGGGTCGCGAGGCGGGAGCCGACCATCAGTCCGTCCTCCGTTCGAGCCGCATCTGGATCAGCGAGAACACCAGCATCAGCGCGAACAGCACGATCGCCAACGCCGAGGCGTACCCCAGCTGTCCGTCGCGGAACGCGGTCTGGTAGATGTAGCGGACCAGCGTCTGGGTGGCGTCGTTCGGGCCGCCGCGCGTGATCAGGTGCGACTGGCCGAAGACCTGGAAGTGCAGCACGATCTCGAACACGACCACCAACGTGACGGTGCGCGAGATGCCGGGGAGGGTGATGAAGCGGAACGCGTTCCAGCCGTTCGCGCCGTCGAGGCGGGCGGCCTCGTAGCGCTCGGCGGGGATCTCCTGCAGGCCCGCCAGGAACAGCACCATCGCGAAGCCCAGCGACCACCAGACGGTGGCGATCACGATCGACGGCATCGCCAGCGCGGGGTTCGTGATCCAGGTGATCGGCTCCAGCCCGACGGCGCGGAACAGGTTGGCGAGGATGCCTTGCGAGGGGCTGTAGATGAGCTGCCAGATGAGCGTGACGACCGTGACCGAGAGCACCTGGCTGAGGAAGAACGCGGTGCGCAGGGCGGCGGCGTACGGCCCGGCGCGGTTCAGCGCGACCGCCAGCAGCAGCGCCAGCGCGGTGATGGCCGGCACGGTCAGGGCGACGAACAGGAGCGTGTTGCCGACGATGACGAAGAAGCGCGGATCGTTCCAGGCGCCCTCCGGGCCCGGGGTGACGCCCGCGAGCAGGCCGAACGCGATCGCCAAGGCGGCCGCGGCGGCGATCCCGACGCCCCTGGGCATCGCGCCGCGCGCGGCGCGGAGGGCCAGCCAGCCGGCGGCGGCCAGGCCCAGCAGTCGCCACGGCCACCGGACGGTGGCCGACCAGGTCAGGTTCCGGCCCCAGAGCATGTCGCGCCAGTTGTCGAGCCAGATGAGCTCTTTGGCGTCCGGGTTGAACACGACCGCCAGCAGGTTCCAGTCGTGCATGCCGATCCACACGCCGCGCACGAACGGAATCACCAGGAACGCCAGGTAGGCCGCCAGGAACGGCGCGACGAAGGCGTAGCCGGCCAGGCTGTCGCGCAGCACCCGTGCCCGACCGGACGAGCGAAGCTTCGCTTCGGGTTGTGGGCGCGTTCTCGGCGACATCTGGCCACCTCCTGGCGGAGCCGGGAAACCCATCATGACTTTCGGACTATTACGAGGTTTAGCACGATAAAGATCGAGCGTCAAGACCGGGCCGGCTCGCCTCGCTAGAACGTGCGTCCAGGAGCTCGCTCGAAAGCTTCGATAGAAATCGCGGCAAACGACGTCGCATGGTACGATTCCCGCATGCACGCCCCACCGGACCCCGACGGGCCGTTCCGCCGCGAGCTCGCCCTCGAAGCCCGCGCGCCCGCCTCGGCCGCGGTGATCAAGGCGCTCGCCTCCGAGCCGCGCCTGCGGATCCTCGAGCTGCTCGCCGACAAGATCCTCAACGTCAGCGAGATCGCCGAGGCGCTGGCCTCGCCGGTCTCGACCGTGACGTCGCACATCGCCGTGCTCGAGGAGGCGGGACTGTTGCGGGCCGAGATGAAGCCGGGCGAGCGAGGCCTGCAGAAGGTGTGCACGCGCGTGTACGACCGCGTGCGACTGGAGCTTCCCGGCTCGGCCGTGCGGCCCGAGGAGCCGGTGATGCACCTGTCGATGCCGGTCGGCGCGTACGTCGACGCCGACGTGGCGCCGACCTGCGGCCTGGCGGGACCCGACGCGCTGATCGGCTTGGTCGACGATCCCGCGTCGTTCTTCGAGCCCGGCCACGCCGACGCATCGCTGGTCTGGTTCCGGCACGGCTTCCTCAGCTACCGCTTCCCCAACCGCCTTCCGCCACGCACCGTGCCGGAGTCCCTGCGCTTCCGGGCCGAGATCTGCTCCGAGGCGCCGATGCATCACGACGACTGGCCGTCCGACATCACCGTCTTCGTCAACGACGTCCGCATCGGCACCTGGACCTCGCCCGCCGACTTCGGCGGGCAGCGCGGCATGCTCACGCCCGCCTGGTGGGACGAGCGCAACAGCCAGTTCGGCCTGCTCAAGGAGTGGCGCGTCACCGCCCAGGGGACCTGGATCGACGGCGTCCGCGTCTCCGACGTGACCCTCGCCGACCTCGCCATCCACGGCCGGCGCACCATCGACGTGCGCATCGGCGTCGATCCCGAGGCCACGCACGTCGGGGGCCTGAACCTGTTCGGGCGACGTTTCGGGAACTATCCCGAGGACGTCACGCTCAGCGTGGGGTACCGCCGAGCCTGAGGGCCGCGGCCGGCCCGAAAACGTGATGGAAAACGCTTTCACGCCTCGCCTCGGCCGGTCCGCGAGGGCGGCGGTCGGTGCCGACGTCGAGACACCGGTCTCAGACGGCATCCGTCCGATCTGCGACGGCCGTCCCTTGACGGCCGCCATCACCGAATGCTACAACCGCTGAAACCGATTTCAGGATCTGTCCGCCCGCCCACTCCGCCGATGCGGACCTCGGGAGTCGCCATGCCGACCATCAAAGAGGTATCCATGCGCGCCAAGGTCTCGCCCTCGACGGTGTCGCGGGTCTTGAACGGGACGACGCCGGTGTCGGCGCCCGTGCGGCGGCGCGTGCTCGCGGCGGTCGAGGAGCTGCGCTACACGCCGAACGCGTTCGCGCGCGGCCTGGCGACGAACCGCTCGGGCGGCGTCGGCATCACCGTGAACCACATCGGCAGCCCCTACTACGGCGTGATCCTCGGCGGGGTCGAAGAGGCGGTGGAGGCCGCTGGGATGCACCTGATGGTGGCCAGCGGGCAGGCGCAGGCCGACAAGGAGCGCGGCGCGATCGAGTTCATGAGGCAGCGCCGCAGCGACGCGCTGATCGTGCAGGCCGAAGCGCTCTCCGACGAGGAGCTGATCGATCTGGTCCGCAGCAGCGACGCGCCGATCGTGATCTTCGGGCGCTACGTGCCCGAGCTCGACGGTCGCTGCGTGCACCTCGACAACGAGCTCGGCGGGCGGATCGCCACCGAGCACCTGATCGCGCACGGCCACCGCCCCATCGGTCACGTCGCCGGACCGCTCTCGTTCCCCGACAGTCGCCACCGCCTGCAGGGCTACCGCCAGGCGCTCGAGGCCGCCGGCCTGCCGTTCGACGAGCGACTCGTCGTCGAAGGCGACTTCCGTGAGGACAGCGGCTACGCCGCCACCCGCCGCCTGCTCGAACGCGTTCCGGGCCTCCGCGCCATCTTCGTCGCGAACGACCAGATGGCGGCCGGCGCCATCCGCGCCGCGGCCGACCTCGGCCGCGACGTCCCCAGCGACATCTCCCTCGTCGGGTTCGACGACGTGCTGCTCGCGCAGTACGTCTCGCCGGCGCTCACGACCGTCCGGCAGCCGCTCCGCGACATGGGTCGCGCGGCCGCCGATATCGCCATCGCCCGGTTGCTCGGAAGGAAAGGAGAGGTGAGAACCCGGTTCGAACCGGAACTCGTGCTCCGTCAGTCGGTCGCGCGCGTAGCGCGCTGACGGCGGGAAGCGCGTTCCTCGACGTCGGAGGCACACCGTACCTGCCAGGGACCGCGTGTGCGTCCGTCCACACCGACTCCGCCACTCGGCGGAATCCGAGGCTCTCACCCCGCGAGAGCGTAGCGCGAATCACGTGCGTCGCGCGCATCCCGGGGCGCAGAGCGAGAAGGGACATCATGCGCAGACTCGCCATCCTCCTCCTGACCCTCGCCTTCGCCGGCGCGGCCGCCGCCCAGACCCAGATCCGCTGGTACGTCGGCCTCGGCGCCGGCTCCGACGTGGGCGTCATCCCCGTCCAGGAAGAGTTCGTCGCGAACTTCAACGCCTCGCAGGACGACATCGAGCTCGTGCTCGAGATCGTCGACAACGACCAGGCGTACGACGTGCTCGCCACCCAGATCGCCGCCGGCAACCCGCCCGACATCGTCGGTCCGGTCGGCATCCGCGGCCGGAACGCCTTCCCGGGCATCTTCGCCGACCTCACGCCCTTCATCGAAGCGACCGACTACGACCTCAGCGACTTCGATCCGGCGCTCGTCGAGGTCTACGACGTCGAGGGCGAAGGTCAGATCGGCATCCCGTTCGCCGTCTTCCCCAGCTACATCACCTACAACAAGACCCTCTTCGACGAGGCCGGCCTGCCCTACCCGCCGCACGAGTACGGTGCGTCGTACACGACCTGGGAAGGGGAGACGGTCGACTGGGACCTCGCGGCCATGCGTGACGTCGGCATGCTGCTGACCGTCGACGCCGAGGGCTTCGACGCCGCCATGCCCGAGTTCGACATCAACAACGTCGTCCAGTGGGGCTTCGGCGAGCAGTGGACCGACCTCCGCGGCCGCCTGACCAAGTTCGGCGCCGGCACCTTCGTCGACGAGAACGGCGACGCGATCATCCCCGCCCACTGGACGCAGGGCGCGCAATGGCTTCACGACGCGATGTGGGTCGAGGGCTGGATTCCCAACGCGCCGTACGCCGGGTCCGACTTGCTGGCCGCGGGCGACTTCCTCGCGTCGGGCAACGTCGGCATGGTCCACACGCACCTCTGGTACCAAGGGTGCTGCATGGCCGCGTTCGAAGACGAGTGGGATCTCGCCGCGATGCCTGCCGGCCTGACCGGCGTGCCGGTCGCCAAGCTGCACGGTGACACCTTCGGCATCACGGCGGCCAGCCCGAACAAGGAAGCCGCCTTCGAGGTGCTCGTCGCCATGTTCGAGCCCGAGAACATGATCACGCTGTCCGAGATCTACGGCGGCATGCCCGCCCGCGAGAGCCTGGCCGGCAGCTACATCGCGTCGTTCGGCGAGAACAACTTCCCAGACCGCGACGTCGACTGGAGCGTCGTGACGGCCAGCCTCGGCTACGCCGACAGCCCCAGCCACGAGGGTCCCCTGCCGGCGTTCCGCGACGCCGAGCAGCTCTACATCGCGTTCGATCAGCGCCTGAACAACGAGGCCGACCTCGACGTCGCCTCCGAGCTCGCCCTGCTCCAGGCCGAGCTGCAGCTGCTCTTCGACTCCGTCCGCTAAGCGCTCGCTAGCGAAGCAGGGCCCGGCGCCTCGACCCGCGCCGGGCCCTCTCGGAAGGGGACCTCCATGGAGATGCTCGATGCCGTCCAAGGCGCACGGAAGACGAAGGTCCGTGGCTGGCGACGCCTGACGCGCGCCGAACGTCGCGAGGCTCGGTGGGGGTACGCCTTCATCGGTCTTTGGATCGTCGGCTTCCTCACCTTCTATTTTCTGCCCATGGCCGCATCGCTGGTCTTCTCGTTCTTCGACTTCGAGCTGACGAGGCCCGACGAGGCGACCTTCATCGGTCTCGACAACTGGCGCAAGCTGCTCTTCGAGGATCCGCGCGTCTGGCAGGCGCTGCGCGTCACGTTCACCTTCGCCCTGATCTCGCTACCGATCGGGATGATTTCGGCCCTCTTCCTGGCCGTGCTCCTCAATAGCGAGCACCTGATCGGAAGGAGCTTCTTCCGCACGTTGTTCTACGCACCGACGATGGTCCCGATCATCGCCGGGGTGCTGATCTGGAGCGGCGTGCTGAACCCGACCACGGGCTGGATCAACCAGATCATCGAGGCGGTGACCGGTCTCGACGCCGCCGGGCCCAACGGCATCCGCTGGCTCAACGACCCGCGCATCATCTATCTCTCCTACGTGATGATCGGCTTCTGGGCGATCGGCAACGCGATTCTCTACAACCTCGCGTCGCTGCAGGGCGTTCCGAGCGAGCTCTACGAGGCGGCCAAGATCGACGGCGCCAGCTGGTTTCGGCGTCTGTGGAGCATCACCCTGCCGATGATCTCGCCGATCATCTTCTACAACCTGATCCTGTCGATCTTCGGGCTGATGCAGTACTTCGAGGTCCCCTACGTGCTCAACACCGGCACCGGAGAACCCGACGGAACGACGTACTTCTACATCGTCCACTTCTACCGCCAGACGTTCCAGAACCTCGACATGGGCTACGGCTCGGCGATCGCGTGGCTGCTCTACATCATCGCCATCACGATCACGGGCGTGCTGTTCGCGACGGCGAACCGGTGGGTCTACTACGCAGGGGGGCAGCGCTGATGGCCGTCCGGAAACCCGCCACGCCCATGACCCCCGCGCCTCCTCGCGGTCCCGAATCGTACGGCTCGGAGGAGCGCCGGGCCGCCGCCTACCGCAACCTGATCGTCAAGGTCCTGTTCACGTCGTTCGTCCTCGTCATCCTGCTGCTCTACATCATGCCGCTCGGCTACTCGTTCATCACCTCGTTCAAGAGCAAGGGCCAGGTCTCCGACGTCACCGCCCCCGTGCTTCCCTCCGAGCGTGTGACGTTCGAATGGGAGGGCGAGAGCTACGAGGTCTACGAGGTCCCGATCGACGGCGAGACGCGCGAGCTCGCCCTCACCGTCCGCCGCCGCGATCACGCCTTCTTCGTCGATCCGCAGGATCCCGAGGCGGGCGAGATCCGCTGGGAGGGCCGGTGGCGCTCGCTCGATCCGGTGTACGAGCTCGCGTTCCAGTGGGGCAACTACCCGACCGCCTTCGAGTTCATCGACTTCCTTCAGCTGCTGAGGAACACGCTGTTCTACGCGATCGTCACGACCTTCGCGGCCACGTCCTCGGCCGCCATCGTCGCCTACGGATTCGCGCGATTCCGCTTCCCCTTGAAGGGGTTGCTGTTCATGGTGTTGATCTCGACGATCATCCTGCCGTCCCAGGCGACGCTGGTGCCGCAGTACGCGGTGTTCTTCCAGTTCGGGTGGGTCGGAACGTGGTTGCCGTTGATCATTCCGACCTTCTTCAGCAACGCCTACAACGTCTTCCTGTTGCGGCAGTACTTCCTCACGATCCCGACCGAGCTCGAGGAGGCCGCCAGGATCGACGGCGCAGGTCCGATCCGGACCTTCCTGCAGATCATCCTGCCACAGGCCGTGCCGGCGCTCATCGCCGTGTCGCTGTTCCACTTCTTCTTCGCCTGGAACGATTTCTTCGGTCCCCTGATCTACCTGGCCGGGAACGACGACCTGCAGCCGTTGTCCGTCGGCCTGTTCCGCTTCAACGGTCTCTACGCCACCGAGCCGCAGCTGATCCAGTCGGCGTCGATCATGACGATGATCATCCCGCTGCTGATCTTCTTCTTCGCCCAGCGCTTCTTCATGCAAGGCGTGGTGGTGACCGGGGTCGACAAGTGACCCGCTCGGCCCGGGCCGTGGGCCGAGAGGCCATCCACCTCGCCGCCTGCGTCCAACACTCCCCATCGAGCGATCCGACCCGCGCCGTGCGAGGCCAGAGCGTCGAGCTGGACGGCCAGCGCTTCTACCGCATCGCGAACGTGGACCGCATGCCGACGTTCTTCATGACGCTCCTCGGCGCTTCGGATCTGTGGATGTTCGTCGCCAGCAACGGCGGCCTGACCGCCGGCCGGGTCGACGCCGAGTCGGCGCTGTTCCCCTACGCCACGCACGACAAGCTGATCGAGACCGCGGACACCACCGGCCCCGTCACGCGAACCCTCGTCGAGCGCGGCGGCAGGCGCTGGGCGTGGGAGCCGTTCGGCGACTGTTCGCAGCGGCTCTACCGCACCGAGCGCAACCTGTACAAGAACGACCTGGGCAGCGTCCTCGTGTTCGAGGAGGTCAACGAGGACCTCGGCCTGGCGTTCCGCTACGCCTGGCGCTTCAGCGACCGCTTCGGCGTGGTCCGCACCGCGCGGCTGACGAACCTCGCCGCAGGCGCATGCCGGGTCGAGCTGCTCGACGGGCTGCAGAACGTCCTCCCCGCGGGCGTCACGACCGCGCTGCAATCGACGATGAGCAACCTGCTGGACGCCTACAAGCGCGCCGAGCTGGACGCCGCGACGGGGCTCGGCCTGTTCACGCTGAGCTCGACGCTGACCGATCAGGCCGAGCCGTCGGAGTCGCTGCGGGCGACCACCGTCTGGCAGACCGGCCTGACGCCTGGCGCGCAGCTGCTGAGCTCGGATCAGCTCGACGCGTTCGTCCACGGCGAGCCGCTGCGCGAGGAACGCGACCTGCGCGGCCGCCGCGGCGCCTACCTGGTGCAGGCGACGCTCGACCTTCCGCCGGGCGGGTCGCACGCGTGGAGCGTGGTGGCCGACGTCGAGCAGGACCACGCCCAGGTGCTGGATCTGCGCAGGCAGCTGCGGGACGATCCCGACGGCCTGGCCGCCCGGCTGGGCGACGACCTGCGCCGCGGCGACGAGGCCCTGGCCCGGATCGTCGCGCGCGCCGACGGTCAGCAGTGGACCGCCGATCGGCAGGCGACGACCCGGCACCTGGCGAGCGTCCTGTTCAACGTCATGCGCGGCGGCACCTTCCCCGCCGACGAGGTGGAGCGTGCCGACCTGATCGACTTCGTGCGTACCCGCGACCGCGCCGTCGCGGACCGTCACCACGACTTCTTCGCCTCCCTTCCCGAGAGGCTCGGCTACCGGCGGCTGGTCGACGCCGCCGCCGCGACCGGCTCGGCCGACCTCGAGCGGCTCTGCCGCGGCTACCTGCCGCTGGCGTTCAGCCGTCGCCACGGCGATCCGAGCCGGCCGTGGAACCGCTTCGCGATTCGGATCCGGCACGGAGACGGGCGGCCGCGCCTGGACTACCAAGGCAACTGGCGCGACATCTTCCAGAACTGGGAGGCGCTGGCCCACGCCTTCCCCGACTACGCCAGCGGCATGGTCTGCACCTTCCTGAACGCCACCACGGCCGACGGCTACAACCCCTACCGGCTGACGCGCGACGGCGTCGAGTGGGAGGTCCCCGAGCCGGACAGCCCGTGGGCGAACATCTGCTACTGGAGCGACCACCAGATCGTCTACCTGCAGAAGTTGTT
>CAZHCI010000107.1:0-9287 GCA_964530905.1 uncultured bacterium | reverse complement strand
GCTGCGCGTCGCGAGCGGTCCGTTCCGCCTCGGCCAGAGCGTCGGTGGCGGCGTGCCACGACGCCACGAGGGCGGCGTCGAGACGACCGTCGTGCAGACCGGTCGCCGCTCGCTGGGCGTCGGCCGCGTCGCGCTCGGCCTCGTGCTCGCGCACCTCGCGCGCGGCGCGCTCGACGGCGCCGAGGAGCGCGTCGACGTCCTGGACGACGCCGTCGTGAAGGGCGTCGAGACCGGCCGGGAACGTCCCCGCGCGCGTCTCGACCGAGGCCAGCGCCCGCCTCGTCGCGAGCACCTCGAGCGCGGCGTTCGCCAGCGGCGCCGAGGCCGCCTGCGCCTCGGCCCGCCCGCGGCGCTCCTCCCACGCGGCCAGCTCCTCCTCGTCGGCCGCGAGCGCGTCGCGTTCGCGGCGCACGGTCGCGAGGACCTCCCGGGCTCGCTCCAGCTCGGCTCGTTGCGGAGCGCCGAAGCGGGGGCCCAGCCCGGCGAGCTCGCGCCGGGCACGAGGCAGATCGACCCCGCCGGCCAGCTCGCTGGCCAGCCGGTCGGCGATGCTCCGGTCGGCACGTCCGAACCGGAGCAGGTCGTCGAGGCTCAGGAACAGCCCGTCCAACAGGTGGCTGGCCGGCACGTGCGGCGCATCCGCCGCGGCGCCGTCCCGCTCCCAACGGACGGCGTCGCCGACCCGTGACGCCCGCCAGGCGTGCCCGTCGTCGTCGAAACGCGCCTCGACGTGCGGGCCGGCGCCGCGCGACGCGTCCGGATCGACCAGCGTGCGCACGGCGTGGACCAGGCGGCTCTTGCCCGACGCGTTCGGCCCGACGACGAGGTTCGTCCCGGGCGCGAACCCGCGCACGACGAACGGCTCGTCCACGCCGGGAAGCGCATGGACGCGCAGCTCGACGAGCCTCACGTCGTCTCCGACGACCGCTGGTCGAGGAGGTGATCCAGGACCCGCGCCGCGGCCGCCTCGAGTCGCTCCGCGATCGCGTCGTCGTCGGGCTGAGGCGCGTCCAACGGCGCGAACGCCGCTCGGTCGCGGACCTGGGCCAAGCGTTGCCGCGCCTCGGCCACCAGCGCCGACCGGGCGGGCGAGGGACCGCCGCGGAGCGTCTGGACGGTCTTGGCGGCGATCCCGATCGGGTCGCTCCCTCCCGCCAGCCGCCCG
Organism: uncultured bacterium; assembly: GCA_964530905.1. Taxonomy (GTDB): domain Bacteria; phylum Deinococcota; class Deinococci; order Deinococcales; family Trueperaceae; genus SLSQ01. The sequence goes on along the minus strand of CAZHCI010000107.1, from coordinate 8,122 downwards.
ACGTCCAGCGCCGGACGAAGCCGAACGACGACGTCGTGCACGACGGCGTGCACGCCGCGATGCTCGACCCGAAGGGCGCGCGGATCGTGCTGCGCGACGTGGGCGCGGATGGCGGCGGGTCGCTCGACGCGCCCCGTGAGTCGAGCCCGCACGGCGACGAGCCGGAGCCCCTGCGCGCCGCCGGGCGCGCCTGCGAGGTCGGCCAGGCGGTCGCGCACCGACCGGATCAGCCGGGGCGCGACGTCGTCGGGCGTCGCTCCGGCGAGGTCGACCTCCACCGTCTCGTACCGCAGCGGCGAGAGCGCGCGATGCTCGAAGCGCAGGCGCCCGCCGTCGCTCGTCACGACCCAAGCGCCGCGGCGTCCGGCCTCGCCCGGGTCGGCGGCCGAGAGCGAGCCGAGGTAGCCCAGCCTCGCCCCCTCGTCGAAGCGGCCGGGCACGTGCACGTGGCCCAGCAGCCACGCCGTCACCGGCGTGGCGGACAGGGCGGAGCCGGCAACCGGCGCGTAGCGGCTGGACGCCTGATCGAGGTCGGCGTGGAGGAGGCCCACGGTCGTGCTCGGCCCCGGCGCCCCGAGGATCGTCGTGAGCGTGGCGTCGAGGGGCGACGCATCGACGTGCTCGCTCGGGAACGACCAGCCCACCACGCGGACCGCGCCCGGGCCGCTCCCCACCGTCGTCGCCTCCCAGCGCCCGCCGGCGCCCAGCAGCCGGACGCCGGGGAGCGTCTCGGCCAGACGCGGCAGCGCGCGGACGTCGTGATTCCCGGCGACGGCGAGGACCTGAACGCCCGCCCGGCCCAGCCGCCGGGCGCCGGCCTCCAGGTCGGCGTACGCCTCGTACAGGTCGCGCGGGTCGTCCACCACGTCGCCGGCCAGCAGCAGCGCGTCGGCGCGCTCCTGCACGCAGGCGTCCACGAGCGCGCGCCACGCCGCGGCCGGCCCGAGCTCCTCGCGGCCGACGGGAAGGTCGGACGGGAGCCGGGACGGGACGCGCCCCAGGTGCAGGTCGGCGGCGCAGAACAGCTTCATCGACGCTCCGAGGCTACCGCGTGCCAGGCGTGCCCGAGGCCGCGCCTCCGGTCGCCGGCAGCCGGGTCAGTCGACCCGGCCCCGGGTCGCGACCGGCAGGACCCGCACGACGCGGCCGTCGCGCACCACGATCAGTCGCTCGAACAGGTTCACGACCGGACAGACGTGGTTCGGAACGATGCGAACGCGGCGGCCCACGCTCAGCCCGTCGGCGTCGTCGCCCTCGACGACGCCGTGCTCCTCCGACAGCCGCGCCACCACGCCGCCGGTCTCCAGCAGCACGCCGTGGCCCCGGGTCGCGCACACCCCCGCGGCACGCGTGTCGGTCGTGAGGCTCTTGCTGCCGGCGTCCAGGATCGCGCGCGAGCCGACGCGGGAGACGACGGTGGCCACGACCTGCGCGGCGCAGCGGTCGAGACCGCCGGCCAGCGCGGCCTGCGCCGCATCGAAGAAGATCGAGGTGCCGGGCCGGATCTCGGTGATTCCCGTGATCAACGGAACGGCGGCCGCCAGGCTGGGCGTGGACCCCATCGACACCACGGGAGGCGCGTCGAACGACGATGCGAGGCGCTCGGCCACGGCCGTCAGCGTCCGCTGCGCCGCCCGGTGCCGCTCGGTCAGGGCCTCCGCGTCGACCGCGTCGTAGGTGTAGCCCTCGTACGTGTACACGCCTTCGAGGCGCAGCCCGGGCAGCTCGCGGGCCAGGGCGGCCAGCGCCGGCACCGCCTCGGGCGGCTGCCCGCCGCGTCCGGCGCCCGTGTCGACCTCGATGCGCACGCGGAGCTCGACGCCTTCGGCCGTGGCGGCGGCGGAGAGGTCGCGAAGCTGCTCGGGATGATCGGCGCCGATCGCGAACCGGACACGGCCCGCGAGCCGGGCGGCCCGCCGGGCGTTGCCTTCGCCGAACGTCGTGTTCGCCATCACCAGGTCGTCGATCCCGGCGGCCGCGAACGTCTCGGCCTCGCCCAGCTTGGCGACGCAGATCCCGACCGCGCCCCGAGCGATCTGCTCGCGCGCCAGGGCGGGGCTCTTGTGGGTCTTCGCGTGGGGGCGGAGGGCCACGCCGTTCGCGTCGGCGTACGCCTGGGCTCGGTCCAGGTTGGCGTGGAGCCGGCGCTCGTCCACGATCAGCGCCGGCGTGGGGACCGCGTCGACCGGGATGCCGGCCGTGACGGGAGGCAGAGGGGCCATGCCGGGAATCTACCAGGGCTCCCCGCCGGAGCGGCCAGCGGCGTCGCCGGGCCGGGCGCAATCGGTAGGCTGGCGTCGTGCTTCCTTGCGACCGGTCGCGATCCCGACGACGCTCCTTGGAGCGATCCGCATGAGCCGGGCTCGCGTCGTGCGGGTCGGCCCGCGTGCCGCCCGACCGGGCGAGGTGCCTGGGGGCGCCGTCGTCCTGACGCCGTCGCGTCGCGCGGCTGCCGCCCTGTCGGTGCCTCACGTCTCGCTGTACGGCGCGGCCGCCGACGACCTGAGCGAGGCCGGCTGGAGCGTGGCCGCTCCACTGCGCTGCTGGCGGGCGCTGGGCGAAGCGGTGCGAGGCGAGGTCGGAGGCGACGACGTCGCGGCCTGGCGGCGCGCCCTGGCCGGTCCGGTGCGCGAGCTGCTGCGGCTCGGCGCGGTCGACGACGCGCCGGGGGCCGAGGCGCCCACGGGCGTGTCGCTCGCCTCGCGCCGGGCGTGGCGGGTCGCCGCCGGCTACCGCGCGGCGCTGGCCGGCGACGCTCAGGTCGACCCCGACGCCCTGCTGATCGAGGCGGCACGAACGGCCCGCGGCCCGCGAGAGACCCCGTGGGCGCTGCTTGGCTTCGCCGAGCTGGACCTGGCGGCGTGTCGCTACCTGGACGCCGTGGCGGCGCCCGGCACGCTGGTGACGCTTCCGCCCGAGGCGACGCTCGCGGCTCGTCGCCTGGCCGACCTCGGCTGGACGGTGCAGGAGGACGAGCGGCCGCCGGCGCGCGACGGCGAGCGCTGGGCGGCGCGGTTCCTCGGCGTCGCGACGCCGGAGCCTGCGGACGACGGAGCCGAGCTGCCGGCCGCGCTCGGCTTCGCCTCGGCCGATGACGAGGCCCGCTGGGTGCTGGCCCGCGTCCAGCGGCTTCTGGCCGAGGGAACGCCCGCGTCGGAGATGCTGATCGTGGCTGGCGACCCAGCAGCCGCCGGGCCGCGGCTGGACGCCGTCGCCTGGGAGCTCGGCGTCCCGCTGCGCGTCGACCGCCCCGCCCCGCTGTCGACGACGGCGGTCGGCGGCCTGGTGGCCCTGATGGGCGAGGTGGTCGCTCGCGGGGCTCCGTACGAGGCGACGCTGAGGCTGTTTCGCCACCGGCTCGTCGGCGGGCTGGACGACGAGGCGTGGACGCGCGCGCGGGCGACCCGACCGGTCGGTCCGGACGCCTGGTCGGGCATCGATCCGCGGGCGGCCGAGCTGGCGTGGCCCGAGCGCGCGACGCGCGCCGAGCTGGGCGCGCGCTTCCAGCGGACGCTGAGCGCGCTGGGCCTGCCGCGCGAAGGCCTGGCGCCGCCGGCCGCGGCGACCGTGGGGCTGGTGCTGCGAGGCGTGCAGGAGGCGTGTCGGCCGGCCGCCGACGTCGTCAGCCGACGGGCGTTCCTGGACGACGTGGACGACCTCCTCACCTTGCTGACCGTCCGGCCTCCGCCGTCGGTGCCCGCTCCCCGAGGGCGCGCCGTCGAGGTGGTCGCCCCGCGGGCGGCGGCCGGCGCCCGCGTCCGTCACCTGTTCGTGCTGGGCCTGAACGAGGGGGTGCTCCCCGCCGACCTGCGGGACGACCCGGTGCTGGACTTCGCCGATCGGCAGCGTGCGCAGGAGGCCGGCCTCGAGCTTCCGGGCGCGGCCCAGCGGGCGCAGGCGGAGGTGGGAGCGTTCGCGGCGGCGTTGCGGGCGGCGGACGGCCAGGCGCTGCTGGGCGTGCCGGAACGGGGCGGAGGAGGGGCGCTGCTGCCCAGTCCGTTCCTGGCGCGCCTCGGCGTCCGGCCGTCGCCGGCGCCCCCACGCGCGCCGGCCAGCCGCGAGGAGGCCCGCCGGGCGTGGCTGCAGAGCGAAGGGCCCCCGGCCGGGGACGCGGACGTCTGGAGCTCCGCCAGGCGAGCGTGGTCGATCGAGCTGTCGCGCGAGGGCGCCGGCGCCCCGGACGCCTACGACGGCGTGACGGGGCGGTTCCTGGACGCGCGCGAGCGCACCTTCAGCGCGACCAGCCTGGTGGACCTGGGTCAGTGCCCGTTCCGCTGGTTCGGGCGCTACCGCCTCCAGCTGCGCGACGTCGAGGAGGCGGACGAGCTGGTCACGCCGGTGCTGCGCGGGCGGCTCTGGCACGCCGCGCTGGAGCTCGCGGTGGCGCGCGCCGCCGCATCGGACGCCCCCTTGCGCGACGCGGTCCTGGCCGCCCTGGACGACGCGTTCGCCGAAGCCGAGGCGCTGGCCGGCGTGCCGGATCCGGACGGTCCGGCCTGGCGCCGCGTCCGCGGCGGCGAGCTGCGGGCGCTGCAGCGGCTGGTGCGGTCCGACGCGTTCGTGCGGCACGGGTTCGTGCCGGTCGAGGTCGAGCGGGCGTTCGAAGCGACCTGGCGCGGCTTGCGCGTCCGCGGCGTCGTGGACCGCGTCGACGAGGGTCCCGGCGGGGTGGAGCTGATCGACTACAAGTCCGGCTCCAGCGCGCCCAAAGGCGCGCAACGGGCCTCGGGACGGGGCTGGATCGACGTCCAGCTGCCGCTCTACCTCGAGGCGGCCGCTCCCGAGCTGGGGCGGAGCGGCGCGCCCGCGACCGCCCGCTACCTGTCGGTTCGGGCCGCGGCCACGCTCAGGACCGTGAAGCCCGGCGAGGGCGACGCCGAGCTCGACGAGCTCGCCGGGCGGGTGCGCCGCCACCTGGCCGAGGGCGACTACCGCCTGACGCCGGACGCGCGGCGCGAGGTGTGCAGGACGTGCGAGCTGGGGCCGGTCTGCCGTGTCGGGCCGCGCGTCGAGCGCAAGCGCGACGCGGCCCGAACGGAGGCGCCGTGAGCCTCACCGAGCGTCAGCGACGAGCGGTCGACGCGTCCTCGGGCGTCGCGATCGTCGCCGGGGCGGGGACCGGCAAGACGCACACCTTGGGCCACCGCTACCTGGCGCACCTCGAGGCGGGCGTCTCGCCCCTGAGGATCGTGGCGGTCACGTTCACCGAGCGCGCCGCGCACGAGCTTCGCGCACGGGTTCGCGCCTACGCCGGCGAGCGGCTCGGCCGTCACGATCCGCGCCTGGCCGAGCTCGAGGCGGCGACCATCGGGACCGTCCACGCGCTCTGCCTGCGGATCTGCCGCGATCATCCCGAGGCGGCGGGCGTGCCGCCCGACGTGCGGATCCTCGACCCGCTCGAAGGGACCGTCTGGACCGCCGAGCGGCTGGAAAGCGCCCTGCAGCGGCTACCTCCCGAGCTGTTCGACGCCCTGCCGTACGAGCGCGTCCGGGAGCTGCTCGCGGCGCTCCTGGCCGACCCGTGGCGGGCCGAGCGCGCGTTGGCGCACGGGCCCGAGAGCTGGCCTGCGCGGGTCGAGGAGGCCCGCCGCGCGGCGCGCGCGACGTGGCTGGAGACGCCGGCCACGGTGGCCGCGAAGGCGACGTTGTCGGCGCTGTCCGGGCCGCCCGGCGACGCCGGGGAGCTGACGCGGGAGGCGGTGCTCGCGGCGTTCGCCGCGGCCGAGGCGGGCGACGGCGAGCGCGTCGCCGAGCTGCTGCACGGGCGGCGTCCCAACGTCGGTGCGCGCAAGGCGTGGGGAGGCGATCAGGACGCGCTGAGGGACGCGCTGGCCGTGGCGTTGGGAGCGCTGCGCGGCTGGCTCGGCGATCCGCTGGCCACGTTGCGGCTGGGCCCTGCCGACGCGACGCTGGCGGGCCTGCTGCCGGAGCTCCGCGACGGGTTCGCCGCGGCTCGCGCCGAGCTGGACGCCGCGAAACGGCGCCAGGCGGTGCTGGACTTCGCCGACGTCGAGGTGGGCGCGCTGCGCGCGCTGCGTCGCCCCGAGGTGGTGGCGCACTACCGTGAGCGCTGGTCGGTCCTGCTGGTGGACGAGGTGCAGGACACGAGCCCCGTCCAGGAAGCGATCCTCTCGGTGCTGGCGGGGTTCTGCACGACGACGCTGGTGGGCGACGCGAAGCAGGCGATCTACGGCTTCCGTGGCGCCGACGTCGCCGTGTTCCGCCGCATGACCGAGCGACTCGTCGAGAGCGGGGGCGAGACCGTCGTGCTGGACCGCAGCTTCCGTACGCACCGCTCGCTGGTCGACGCCGGGAACCGGACGTTCGAGGGGGTGCTCGGCCCGGACCACGAGCCGCTGGAGGCGGCGGTCGGCGAGGCGCCCCAGCCGGGGCCGTCGTTGCGACGTTGGACGCTTGAGGCGCCCAAGGGCACGCCGATCGGCGTGCTCCGCCTGGCGGAGGCGCACCGCATCGCCGGCGAAATCCTCGATCGGCTCGCCGCCGCCATGCCGGTGCGGGACGGCGGGGCTGCGGGCGGCACGCGGCCCCTGCGACCGGGAGACGTCGCCGTCCTGGCGCGCACGTGGGCGCCGCTGGACCTGCTGGCCGAGATCCTCCCCGCCCGGGGCGTTCCGGCGGTCCACACCGGGGGCGGCGACCTGCTCGCGACCCGCGAGGCGCAGGACGGCATGGCGGCGCTCAGGTTCCTGGCCGACCCGCACGACGACGTCGCGCTCGTGGCGCTGCTACGGGGCCCGTGCTTCGCCGTGTCCGACGCCGAGCTCGAGACGTTCGCCCAGGCGTCGCTGCTCCCGCCCGGTGAAGAGGACCGCCGTCGCTCGTGGTGGTCCGCGCTGTCGGAGACGCGTCCCGGCTGGGCGGTGCCGGCGCTCGAGGTGCTGGCCGAGCTGCGCCGGGCCGCGGCGTACGAGCCGCCGGGCCGGCTGCTGCAGCGCCTCGACCGCGCCACCGGCTGGAGCGCGGTGGTCGCGAACCTGCCTGGAGGACCGCGCAGGCTCGCCGATCTGGACGGCTTCGTGGACCGCGTGCGCGAGCTCGAGCGCGCGGACCGCGACGTGTTCGGCGTCGTCCGGCGGCTGCGGCGCCTGCTTCGCGCGGGCGTCGAGGTGGAGCGACCGGCGCTGGAGGCCGAGGACGCCGTCACCCTGACGACGGTCCATCGCAGCAAGGGGCTCGAGTGGCCGTTCGTGATCGTTGCGGCGCTCGACGCCGGCTCGCGCCCCGGCGGGCAGCGCGTGCGCATCGACCCGGAGCTGGGCGTCGGGGTCCGCGTCGAGGGCGAGGACGACCGGAACGCGCGGCCGGCGATCTGGACGTTGCTGGACGCGCGCGCCAAGGCGGCGGAGTCCGCGGAGGATCGACGTCTGCTGTACGTCGCGCTGACGCGCGCGGCGGATCAGGTCGCCGTGTCGGACGCCGGGAGTGGCGGGCCGTACCTGTCGATCCTCGCGCCTGCGCTGGAGGCGGCCGGCGTGGCGACGGAGGCGGTGGAGGTGGATCCGGCGGAGGTTCGCTGGCCCAGCCCGCCGCTGCCCGATCCCGGCAGCCCGGCGTCGCGCGAGGCGCGAGGCTCGAGCGAGGCGCCCAGCGGCGCGGGCGGCGACGAGGTCGCCCAGGAGGTCGCCCAGGAGGTCGCCGAGGAGGTCGCCGGCGAGCTCGCCTGGGAGGTGGCGTTGTGGCGCGCCGACGCGATCGCGCCGGAGGCCGCCGACCTGTTGCGGCGGCTGCGCGATGTCGGCGTCTCCGCTCCCGCTCCGGTCGCGACGGTCGACGACGCCTCGTGGCTGGCGCGCTGGGTCCGCGGTCCGACCGAGGTTCGGCTGCTCGAGCCGGGCGCGGCGGAACGGTCTGGCGAGGACCGCGGCGAGGACCGCGGTGAGGACCGCCACGAGCCTCGCGGCCGACGCCGCGACGAGGGGGACGGCGCGCCGTCGGGCGGCGGCGTCACGCCCGCGGACCCCCACGCGGGGGACCCGCGCCGGCGCGAGGCCCAGCGCGTCGGGCCGGGCTAGGGGGTCGGGAGGAGCGACGCCGCGGGTCCGGACGTTCGTCAGCGACGGTCGTGGGAGCTGAACGCCGACGCCTGGACGGAGGCGATCCG
>CAZHCI010000106.1:0-9295 GCA_964530905.1 uncultured bacterium | reverse complement strand
ACGCAGTTCCTCGACCCGTCGAGGCAGCTCGACGGCGACACGCTACGCGTCTGCATCTCGACCGACAGCCTGCTCGCTCCGGTCGACCGCGCCGTCGCACGCGCGATCGGCGACGCGCTGCTGATCGACATCGAGCTCTTCGAGATCGCCTCGATCCGCAACCCTCCGGTGCTCGACCACCGCGTCGCGCTCTCGCAGACCGAGCTGTTCACGCTGCTCAACAACGAGTGTCAAGCGTACGCGGGGTTCGTCCTGGCGACGACCGGCCTCGCCGACTGGATGACCGTCACGCGACCGTACCTGACGACGCGATCGGTCTTCGCCAGCACCGACTCCGACGTCACGTCGCTCGGCGAGATGCCGTCCGGAGCCAAGATCGGGACGCGCATCGGCGCGAACGTCGACATTCGCTTTCTCGACCTGAACGCCAGCCGTCCCGAAGCCGACCGTTGGCGGCGCGTGCCGTACCCGAACTACCAGTTCCTTCTCGACCGTCTCCGCGAAGGGGAGCTGGACGCCATTCTCCTGTGGGAGCCTGCGCTCTTCGTAGGACTCGACGGCGAGCCCGAGGCCGAGGGCGTTCACCCAGGCTCGACCTCTCCCGTCGTCGTCGACGAGCAGGGATTCGGAATGATCCTCAATCAGCGCGACAGCTTCCTCCGCACCACGATCGACGAGGCGATCGCGTTCCTGGCGGAGGACGGAACCCTTCAAGAGATCATCGACGGGACCGGCATTCCCGGCTCCGCTCCCCGCTGAGATGAGCGACGCGCGCCAGACCCTGCACGACGGCCTGGCGCCGTTGCTGCGCCGCCTACGCCGGCAGCGCCGCATCCGAGACCTGCTCTGGCTGACCACAGCGAGCCTGGTCGGGGGCCCCATCGCACGACTGATCGATGCGTACGCCGTGTCGTCCACGTTCGGCCCGTCGATCCCGATCGCGCTCGGCGCCGCGATGGGCGCACTCGTCACGGCGCCGATCCTCGCGTTCCGGCACCGGCGCACGCCGATCGACGCGATCGCGGCGGCACGCCTCGCGGAACGCGAGGAACGTTGGCGCGACCGCTTCAGCAGTGCGCTCGAGCACGCCGACGGAAGCAACACCGTTCGTGTGGCCCTGCTCCGCGACGCCGAACGCCACATCGAGCACCTCGACCCCGAGCAGGTCGCTCCCGCGCGTCTGCCACGTCGGCCGCTCGTAGCGCTGATCGCGTCCCTGACCGTCGCGGCGGCCGTCGCGCTCGTGCCGATCCCGGCGTCCGTCGCCGACCCTCATACCGCCACCGGCGACGGACCCCCCGCTCCGTCCGGCACGGCCGTGGGCGAGCTCGCGGACGAGGTGGCGGGTGCCGCACGACGATCACGCGACGCCTATCTGGCGTCGCTCGCCGACGATCTCCGTGCGCTCGCCGACGAGGCGGGCGAAGCGCCGTTGCGTGACCCGGAACGCGCTTCCCTCGACGACGTCCTCGACGCCATCGAGCGAGCCAGCGGCGGCGCGTTGAGCGCCGACGATCTCCACGGTCGCCTCGCGCAGCGGGACGAGGAGCTTCGGGCCGAAGCGAGCGACCGAGGAGACGAGGCGCGCGGCGACGATCGGGAATCGCTCGCCCCGCCCCCCTCGATGGGCGTCTCCGGGGCAGGGCCGAGCGCAGACCTCGGCGACGTGTTCACCCGCCAGCAGGAAGGCGCGGACGACGACGACCGCGCGCCGAGCTCCGGCGGCGCCAACCCAAGCGCGAACGCCGCGGGCGAGCTCGAGGCCACCTCGCTCGACGAAGACGTCGACGCCAGCTCGTTCGACGGTCCCGGCCCGTCGGGCGGGGAGGCGGACGTGATCGGCGCTGCCGAAGACGCACGCGCCGGGGACAGCCGGTTGGCTGGACGCGGCAGTCAAGGTTTGGAAGGCGACGCCGAACAGCTCGATCTCGGCGACGTGCAGGCCGAAGCCGTCGGCCTCGCGGGATCCGAACGGGACGAGGGCCGCCGCATCGAGATCGAAATGCCTCCCGACGCCGAATGGCAGGACTACGACCCCGCGAGCTTCGACGTGGGCGCCTGGCGAGCCACGCCCGAGGCGCTCGTCGACAGCGACCCGACGCCCCTCCACTACCGTGAAGCGGCCGGCCGCTACTTCCTTCCGTCCCAAGCCACCGCCAGCTCGCGCTGAAGCGCACCCGGAGGACGCATGAGTCCCGATCCCACCTTCGATCGTCCCGACCTCGACGCCGATCTGGCCCGCCTGCAGGCCGTACGCGCCTCGCTGGCGAAGGTCGTCGTCGGTCAGCAGGAGACCGTCGAGCAGCTGCTCGTCACGCTCGTCGCTGGCGGACACGCGCTCATCGAAGGCGCACCGGGCCTCGGAAAGACGCTCCTCGTTCGCACCCTCGCGGACGTCTGCAGCCTCACCTTCTCGCGAATCCAGTTCACGCCCGATCTGATGCCCGCCGACGTGACGGGAAGCGTGTCGCTCGTCCATGACGACGAAGGACGACCCAGCACGCGCTTCGTGCCCGGCCCGATCTTCGGCCAGCTCGTGCTCGCCGACGAGATCAACCGCGCCACGCCGAAGACGCAGTCCTCGCTGCTCGAAGCGATGCAGGAACGGACGGTCACGGTCGGAGGACGCGTGCACACGATGCAGCGCCCGTTCCACGTGCTGGCCACGCAGAACCCGTTCGAGATGGACGGCACCTACAGTCTGCCCGAAGCGCAGATCGATCGCTTCTTCTTCAAGGTCGTCGTCCGCTATCCGGACGAAGGCGTGCTGGACGCGATCCTCGACCAGACGACGGGCGTCGACCACGGCGTCGCCGACCAGGTGTTGACGGCGGACGATCTGATCCGGATGCAGCGGCTGGTGAGGGAGGTGCCCGTCGCCTCGCACGTACGTCGCGCGGTCGCGCGCTACGTACGCTCGACCTTGCCCGACCTCGACGAGAACGATGCGCGCGTGCGGCGCTACGTGCGCTTCGGCGTGAGTCCACGAGGCGGGCAGTCGCTGCTCCTCGCTGCGAAAGCGCACGCGCTTCTCGCCGGCCGCTTCGCTGTGGCGATCGAGGACGTGCGGGCCTCGGTCCTGCCTGCGCTTCGGCACCGGGTCCAGCTCAACTTCGAAGGCGTCGCCGACGGCGTGTCGATCGACAGCCTGATGCTCGAGCTCTTCGAACGGCATGCCGCTGCGGCACGTGCCTGAGCCGATGGAGCTTTCGCCCGACCTCAGGCAGCGGCTCGGACGGGCACGTCTGCTGGCGCCCGGATCGCTGGCTTCCGGCGGCGTAGGCGAGAGGCGGTCCGCCCAACGAGGCGAAGGCATCGAGTTCGAAGAGCATCGTCCGTACCAAGCGGGCGACGACGCGCGCCGCATCGACCCCCACCTCTACGCCCGCTTCGGCAGCCCCTACGTTCGCGAGTACAACGTTGCTCAGCAGCTCACCGTCACGGTGCTTCTCGATGCGAGTCGTTCGATGGCCCCCGGAGCTCCGTCGAAGCTGGCGATCGCGCGCACGCTCGCGACCGGCTTGGCCTTCGTGGCGCTCTCGGGATCGGACGCGGTCCAGAGCGGCGTCTGGAACGGCGACCGACTGTCCTGGCAATCGCGCCGGTCGGGCAGCGGCCGGCTCGGCGATTTGGAGCGCTGGTGGTCGGGGTTCGAGCCTCGCGGAGGATCCGATCTGGTGACGGCGGTCCGACATGCGCGCCCGAACCTGCCGCCCCGCGGCATGACGGTGCTCATCAGCGACCTGTGGAGCGACGAGGCGGCAGCAGCGATCGACGGCCTCGCTGCAGCCGAACAGGCCGTGCTGGCGATGCAGGTGCTCGCCGCCGAGGAAGTCGACCCGGGTCGTTACGAGGGTGGCTCGCTGCGGATGGTGGACGTCGAATCCGGTGACGAGGTCGACGTCGCCCTCGGCCCCGAACAGGTGGATCGCTACCGCGCCTTGCTGGGCGAATGGACGGACGCGATCCGTCAGCGCGTCTCCGCCGCGCGAGGACGCTTCGTGCGCGTCGAGAACGAGGACAGCGCCGAGTCCGTGTTCCTTCGTGCGCTCCCTGCGGCAGGCGTCCTCCGGTGAGCTTCCTCGCGCCGGGATACTTCGCCCTGCTCGCGCTCGCTCCACTGATCGTCTGGTTCCACATGCGCCGGCGCGAGCCGCTCGAGGTCCCCTCGACACGCCTATGGCGCCTCGTCGCGGAGGGGTCGCGTCCGGAGCCGACCTTCCGTCGCCCCCCGTTCTCGTTGGCGCTCATGCTGCAACTGCTCGCGCTCCTTCTCGTGACGCTCGCGCTGACGCAACCGCGCTTGAGCTGGCACGATCGTGGCCCCACCGTTCTGCTCGTCGATGTCGGTGCCGGGATGGCGGTCGAGGGCGAACGAGGAGACACCCGCCTCTCCGCTGCGGTCGATCGACTGATCCGCGAGACCCGTCGGCGGGACGCGCCGTGGTCTCTGTGGGCGATCTCGGACACAGCGCGTCCCCTGCTTCTGGATGCGTCGGATGCGACGCGCGTCCGCACGGCGCTGAATACCCTCGAGGCGCAAGACGTGGCGACCGACTGGACCGCGTCGGTTCGTCGCATCGCGCCACGGGCCGGCGATCACGGTCGCATCGTCGTCGCCACCAGCGACCCCGACGCCGCGCGTCGTGCGCTCGATGCGGCGGGTTCGTCGCTTCTGTCGAACGCCGAGATGCACGCGTTCGCCGGTCCGTTCGCCAACGTCGCCGTCGCCGATCTTCGGGTCGCCCCCGAAGGTAGCCGCGCCGGTCGGTGGTCGGTCGAGGCGACCGTCGTCGCCGCCGAGGGAGCCGACCGTCCCGGCGAGCTCACCGTCGCCTTCCTTCCCGACGAAACCGACCGTGAGCTCGAGCTCGCCAGCGAGCCGCTTCGCTTCACGCTGGCGGGTGTCGCTCGCGTACGCGTCGACGTCGACGGCGTTCGTCCCGGCATTCTCGTCGCCCGTATCGATGCGAACGACGCCTACGATCGTGACGACGCCATCGCGGTCCGCACCGATCCTGCCCCCTCGCCCGCGCGCGTCGCGGTTCACGGACCGGATCGTGCGGCGAGTCCGCTGCGGGATGCCCTCGAAGCGCTAGGCACCGACGTCGTCGATCTCGACGAGGACGGTATCGATGTGGCCGTCGTCGCAGGCGCTCCCGATCCGTTCGAGAACCGGACCGCTCCGCCTGCGGTGCTCTGGTTCGGAAGCGCGGCGGGCGTCGACGAACCGACGGCGCTCACGGCCCGCGACGCCGGCGTGACGCGTTGGAGCGAGGGCCACCCGTTGGCGGCGAACGCGGCTTGGAACCGCCTCGAAGCGTCGGCCGCCCTCACGCTCCCCGTTCCCGTGGACGCGACGACCGTGGTCGACGGCGTGGGCGGACCGCTGGTCGCGGCGCGGACCACGTCGACGAGGCGAGAGGCGTGGTTCGCCTTCGATCCCACCGATCCGGCCTGGTTCCGATCCGCGGCCTTCCTCGCCGCCGTCGGCGATGCGCTCGACTGGACCGCCAGCGAAGGCAGCGCGGTCGAAACGTGTCGCGTCGCGACCCCCTGCACCGTTCCGCTGACGGTCGCCACGCACGGCGGACGAATCGTCCAGCATGGCCGCGTCGTCGCCTCGTGGCCGACGGGCGACGGGCCTTGGCCTGCCCGGATCGAATCGGGATGGACGCCGACTCGTTCCGGGATCGCGTCGTGGACGGTCGGCGACCGAAGCGGCCGAATCGCCGTGCAAGCCGCTCCGAGCGCGGCTCCGGCGCTCGAAGCGGCAGCGACCGGAGCCCCACGTCCGAGTGACGGCGCGTCGCTTCCGCGTCGCCCGGAGATTCGCACGTGGGTGCTGGCTGCCGTGCTGGTGATGGTCCTCGAGAGCCTCCTGGCCGGCATGCGAACGGAGCGCTTCTTCCGGCGCGACGCATGGCGGGCTGCGGGTCGAGTCGCGCGTCGCAACCGCGCGATCGCGATCTCGAGCATCCTCGTGTTCGTCGCTGCTGCAGCTGCGCTATCGAGCGCTCCGTGGCCGCTGTCGTTGAGCCGCACAGCGCTCGTCGCGATCGGCGTCGAGGCGCCGGAGCCGTGGCCCGAACGCCGCGTCCATCGCATCGAGCCCCGTGATGCCGACGGCATCGTGAACGTCGAGGAACGACTGGCGGATGCGCGCGCCTTGGCCGCGACGCTGGACGACGTTCAGGTGCTCTGGTCGAGCGACGTTCCCGCCACGCGCGGGTCGCTGGCGTCGTCGCTCTCGGCCCCGGACGGCGTTCCCGTCGCCGCGACGGCACCTCCCGCCAGCGATGCCTTCGACGTGCGGGTCGACCGCGTCGAGCTCGTTCGACCGGCCTACGCCGGGGACGTCGTCGAGCTCACCGCGGTCGTGACGGCCAGCGAGACGACGAATGCGAATCTCCGTGTCCAGAACGACGGTCAGCTCCGGCACGAGCTCGACGCGGAGCTGCAACGAGGATCGACGCTCGTTCGGGTTCCGATCCGAACGCCCCGCGAAGGCGACGAACGCTGGCGCGTCGCGGTGTCGGCGCCAGGCGACGCGATCCCCGCGAACGACGTGGCGAGTACGATCGTCGACGTCCGTCCGCCGCCGCGGGTCTGGATCGTGACCAGCGAAACCGACCGTGGCGAGCGTTTCGGCGAGGCACTGGACCTGCAGGGCCTGTCGACCGAGGTGCTGCCACCGTTCACGCTTCCCGCCGAGGTCGGCGGATACGCCGGGGTGAACGCGGTCGTGCTGGCCAACGTCCCGGCACTCGAGATCAGCACGTCGCAGCAGGAGGTGCTCGAACGGTGGGTGCGCGATCGCGGCGGAGCCCTGATCGTGGCCGGCGGCGAACGCGCCTTCGGACCTGGCGGCTACTTCGAAACCGCGTTGGATCGCCTGTCGCCGCTATCCGCCAAGGTGCCGCGGGACGCGCCGGAGGTCGCCATGCTCTTCGTCCTCGATCGGTCGGGCTCGATGCAGCAGCAGGTCGGCGGAGCGACCCGTCTGTCCATCGCGAAGGAAGCCACGCTGACCGCCACGGAGCTGCTCGGACCGTCGAGTCAGGTCGCGATCGTCGTGTTCGACGAACAGGCCAGGGTGCTCCTGTCGTGGACGCCGACCGACGATCTCGGACCGGTCGAGGCGGCCCTCGCCGACCTCGTTCCAGGCGGCGGCACCGCTCTGTACCCCGGGCTGGCGTCGGCAAGGGACCTGTTGGACGAGGTCGATTCGGCCACGCGGCACGTCGTACTCATGACGGACGGTCTGTCGCAACCGGGCGATCTCGCCGCCGTCACGCGCGACATCGCCGCCCTCCAGACCACGGTGTCGACGGTGGCCATCGGCCAGGGCGCAGACGTCGAGCGCATTCGCGAGATCGCCGAGATCGGCGGCGGTGCGGCCCACGTCACCCGCGACTTCCGCGCCCTTCCCGGCATTCTGGCGCAAGAGGCGATGCTGCTCTCGGGCGATCCCGTGGTGCGCGAGACCGTCACGCCGGTACGCACCGACGTCGACCCGGGCTCGATGGAAGGCCTCCCGCAGACCTGGCCGCCCCTCTCGTCGTTCGTCGAAACGACCCCGAAGGCCGAAGCGGACGTGCTCCTCGTCGATCGCGACGAAGGAAGGCCGTTGTTAGCGTCGTGGCGCTACGGTGCCGGCCGCGTGCTCGCGTTCACGGCGCACGCCGTCGGACCTTGGTCGAACGCGTGGGCCGCCGTGGACGCGTTCCCTCGTTGGTGGGGCCAGTGGCTGCGCTGGTCGCTGCAACCGACGGCGAACCCCGGTCTCGAGGTCGACGTGCGGTCGGTCGGCGACGCTTGGTCGATCATCGCCGAAGCACGCGACGACGCGTCGACGCCTCTCGAAGGCGCGCGAATCGAAGCGACGTGGCACCCCGACGGCCAGGACCCGGTTCGCTTCCGTTTGGCCGAGCAGGGTTCTGGCCGCTACGAGGGGGACGTGGACATCGTCGCGGGCGCCGGGACGTTGACGGTGCGCGATCTCGACGGCGAGATGGCCCCTCGCGAACGGCGTCTCGTTCATTCCTACCGTGCAGCGCTGGCGAGCCGTTCGGTTGCGACGGCTGGCGAGATCGCGAGCGCGACGGGCGGAGAGCTCCTATCGAGTCCCGACGATCTGACCGTTCCTCCCCCATCTCTCCGCTGGGGGCTCGAGCCGAGCTGGAGCGCTTGGCTGTCGATGGCGCTCGCGCTCTACCTGGTGACGCTGGCGAATCGTTACCTTCCCGGTTGGTGGCGCGGACGGCGCCGAGCCTCGCTCAGTAGCCGAGCCACGTCCTCCACGCCGAAGCGAGCGGACCGACCCCTTGCCGGGTAACGCCGAGCAGCGAGACGAGTACGAGGAGGGCGACGGAAGCCCAGCGTAGACGGGATCCGGTCCATACGCCTTCGAGCCGTGAAGCCCACGGAGCCCAGGCGGCACCGAGGAACGGCGGGAGCGGAAGCAGGTGGACGACGGCCGTGATCACCGCGAGATTCGCGGTCGCATCCACGATCGATCCGACGGCGAACGATGCGCTATCTCCGAGCAGTGGCAGAAGGAACGGCCTGATGAGCAGCAGACCGGTGGCCAACGCCACCAGCGCGAAGCTCGCACCTGCCGTCAGCGCCAGCGCGCCCCGCCACCCGCCACGCAGCTCCGCTGGATCGACATTGATCGGCCGCATCCACAGCACCTGGAAGAAGAGCGCGTGGACGAACCCCACGACGTCGAGGTGCGCCAGCGAGCTCGGCGTCGCACGCCCATCCCGCCGCGGCCCGGGATCTCCGAGTCGGTCGGCCAGGACGGCGGCGGCCCAGCCGTGCGCACCGAGGACCACGACGGCGGCCACGATCCGCTGCAGAAGCTGCGCGAGCGTCAAGGTCGGTACGCTCAATCCAAGGAACTCCACGAGATTCCAGTGTAGCCCGGCGCGCAGACAACACGACCGCGCCGCCTGCCCCGAGGCACCTCACCCCCGCGACAACAGCCCGCCCCCCTCCACGTCCAGATCGTTCGGCGCGGCCGTGCCGCTCAGGGCCAGCACGCGCTCGATGCGGTCCGCGGTGTACGGCTTGCAGAACAGGTAGCCCTGGCCGTAGGTGCAGCCCGCGTCGCGCAGCCAGGCGTGCTGCTCACGACTCTCGATCCCCTCGGCGACGACCTCGAGACCCAGCTTGGCGCCCAGGGTCAGGATCGTCTCGACGATCGTGGCGGTGCCGCCCGCGGGGCCGCCGCCGCGCAGGGCCAGGCCCGAGACGAACGAGCGGTCGATCTTGAGCGTCCGGATCGGGA
>CAZHCI010000105.1:0-9473 GCA_964530905.1 uncultured bacterium | reverse complement strand
CCGGGGGCGAAGCCGCGCCAGGCGTCCTGCTGCGGCGTCGCGGTGGGCACGTCGGGGGTGGGGGAAAAGGGTGCAGAGTGACTCATGTGAAACAGTTCACCAGGGGTTGGGAATGGAGGGGAGAGCCGAAGGTCCCGCATCGCGGAAGGACGTGCCTCATCCGCCGCATCCATCCGTTCAGCCGGATGATAGGATACATTCATGAAAGGTCATCGCTTGCCCACGTCGCCCGATCTGCACGACGTCGACCGGATCACCGAGGTTTTCCGGGCGCTCGCCGATCCGACCCGGCTGCGCTTGGTGTTGCGGCTGAGCCACGGCGAGAGCAACGTCGCTGGACTCGTGGCAGCCCTCGGCCTTCCGCAGAGCACGGTGTCGCGTCACCTGGCCACGCTGCGTTCCGCCGAGCTGGTCCGTAGCGAGCGCCGCGGGACGAGCATGATGTACCGCCTGGCCGGCCCGCACCTGCGCGACCTGCTGCTCGAGGCGTTCTCCCACGCCGAGCACGAGCGTGAGGACGGTGCCGCCCGCAGAGCGGGGGCAGAGGCGGGGGCAGCGGCGGAGGCGCCGTAGCGGTGTTCGGCGCGTTCGGCGTTCTCCGGAATCCGCGCTTCGCTCGGCTCTACGCCGCCCAGACCGTCAGCCAGGTGGGTGACGCCCTCACCTGGGTCGCCCTGGCGCTGCTCGCCTACGAGCTGGCGGGAGCGAACGCGGCGGTCGTCCTCGGCGTGGCGCTGACCTTGCGCGTCGGGGCGTACGTGGCGATTTCGCCGTGGGCGGGCGTGCTGGCCGACCGGACCGATCGTCGGTCCGTGCTGGCCGCCACGCACCTGGGGCGCGCCGCCCTGGTCGCGCTGATGCCGCTGGTCGCTTCGGTCTGGCAGGTCTACGTCCTGATGTTCCTGCTCAACGCCCTCACCGCGTTCTTCACGCCCACGAACCAGGCGACCGTGCCGCTGGTCGTCGGGCGCGCGGACGCCGGTCGCGCCTTCGCCCTGTCGAGCGCGACGACCGAGCTGCTGGCCATCGTCGGGCCGGGCGTCGCCGGCGTCCTGGCGGCGTGGGTCGGCGGGCGTGCGCTGTTCTGGTTCGACGCTGCCACGTTCGTGGCGGCCGGGGCGTTGATCCTGACGCTTCCCAGCCTTCGTGCGAACGCGGTCCATGCCGCCGCCGGCGGGCGGTGGCGGGACGTCCGCGACGGCACGGCCCGGCTGTGGCGCGACCCCCCGGTCCGATTCGCGCTGCTGATGGAGCTGGTCGCCGCCATCGCCGGCGCGCTGATCCTGACCGTGACCGTCGTCCGGGTCAAGGGGGGTCTCGGCCTCGGAGACGCGGAGTACGGCTGGGTGATGGCGCTCTTCGGTCTCGGTGCGGCCGTCGCGTCGCTGGCCTTCGGCGCCTTCGGCCGCCGCCTCCCGCGAACGCTCGTCATCCTGGTCGGTGCTGCGGTGACGTCCGTCGCGCTGCTGCCCGCGGACGCGGCGCCCCTCGCGCCGCTCATGGCGCTCTGGGTCCTCGCTGGGGCGGGCCAGAACTGGGTGAACCTGCCGGCCGAGACGCTGCTGGCCGAACGGACCGAGGAGCGCGCCCAGGGTCGCGTCTACGGCGCGCACTTCGCGTGGAGCCACGCCTGGTGGGCGTTCACCTACCCCCTGGCGAGCCTGCTGAGCACCTGGTTCCCCGGCCGGGCCTTCCTGATCGGAGGGCTGATCGCCCTGGGCGTCCTGATCGTCGTGGTCCTCGCGTCCCGGCGCGGCGTGGCCCTGCTTTCCGACGCCCGGGACCCCGCCCCGGCCCGCTAGCCGGGGCACCGGCGCGTTCGCCGTCGACGGTGCGGCTCGGCGACCGACCGGCCCCAGCGCTCCCGTCGCCCTGGGCTGCGATCCTCGACCCTCTAGGTCAGGTCGCGGAGCACCTCCGCGACGGTCATCACGTCGTCGCGCGTGCAGTCGAACTGCCCGACCTGGACGCGGACGACGAACCGGCCTTCGTGGCGCGTCTGCGTGAGGTAGACGCGACCGTCGTCGTTGATCCGCTCCAGCAGCGCCTCGGTGGCCGCGTCGCCGTCCCTCAGCGCGAACGTGAACAGCGACAGCACGGGCGCCGTGACGATCTCGAGGCCGGGGAGGTCGGCGATCACGTCGGCGAGCTCCTGCGACCAGGCCACGTGGTCGCGGATGCGGCGCCGCAAGCCGGACAGGCCGTACGCGCGCAGCGTGAACCAGAGCTTGAGGGCGCGGAAGCGCCGGCCCAGCGGCACCGTCCACTCGTTGAAGTTGGTGATCCGGTCCGGCCCCTCGTGCCCCAGCGTCTGCAGGTACTCGGGGCGCAGGCCCAGCGTGCGGACCTGCGGGGCGGGGTCGGCCAGGAACTGCACCGCGCAGTCGAACTGCGCGCCGAGCCACTTGTGCGGGTTGACCACGACGCTGTCGGCGCCGTCGACGCCGGCCCACAGTGGGCGGAACTCGGGGCAGATCATGGCGGAGCCGGCCCACGCCGCGTCGACGTGGGTGTAGAGCCCGTGCGACTTCGCGACCGCGAGCGAGTCCCCGATGCGGTCGCACGCGCCGATCGAGGTGCCCCCGGTGGCCAGGATCACGCCGGCGGGCCGGTAGCCGGCCTCGAGGTCGGCACGGATGGCCTCGTCGAGCGCGGCGCTGTCCATGGCGTGGTCCGCGTCCGTCGGAACCTTGACCAGGTTCGCCTGGCCGATGCCGGCGATGCGCGCGCCCTTGTCGACCGAGCTGTGCGTCTGGGCCGAGGCGTAGAGGCGCAGCACCGGCTGGCCCGCCAAACCGGCGTCGTTCCCCTGCCAGCCGAGCGCCATCTCGCGCATCGTCAGGATGGCGGCGAGCGTCGCGGTGGTGGCGCTGTCGTGGATGGTGCCGCGGAAGCGGGGAGCGAGGCCGAGGGCGTCACGCAGCCATCGGACCATGACCTCCTCGATCTCTGTGGCGGCCGGAGCGGTCTGCCAGAGCATCGCCTGCGCGGCGATGGCGGCGGCCAGCTGTTCGGCCCACATCGACGCCGGCGCGGCGTTGGCCGGGAAGTAGGCGAAGAAGCGCGGGTGCTGCCAGTGCGTCATCGCGTCGGGGACGATGGCCTCGAAGTCGCCGAAGATCCGCTCGGGCGGCTCGGGCTCCTCGGGCGCCCGCTCGGGCAGACGGGCCGCCGTCTGGCCCGGCGCCGTCTGGGCGCGCACCGGCCGATCGCGCAGGGTGGCGTGGTACGCGTGCGCCCAATCGGCGGCGCGTTTCGACCAGTCGCGGAGGTCGTCGTGGTTCATCGGGGTCCTCACGTTCCTACGATGGGGCCGCGGCGCGGCGAGGTCGGCCGTTCCGCGATGCGTGGGTCGCGTCGTCACGATACGTCAATCGCCACCGTGACCGCCGCGCGCTCGGGTCGGGCACCTGCCTCGTCGTGCGCCGCGGAACGAGCGCGGTGCGCGCTACGCTGATCCGTGCGAGGCGTCCGTGGGATCTGGAGGCGTCGCTCGCAGGCGGGAGCGCTCGTGCCCGAGAGGTCCACCGTCCGTGTCGGTTTGGCCGGCTTGTTGGCCTTGGCTGCGACGTATGGCCTGGGTCGGCAGGCGTACGGCTTGTTCGTGCCGTCGTTCCGCGCCGAGTTCGGGATCGGCCTGGACACGGTCGGGTACGTCGCCGGCGCCGCGCAGCTGGGGTACCTGGTCGCGACCGTCGCGACGGGCGTGATCGAGGTGCGTTTCGGTCCGCGGCTGCCCGTTGTCGCCGGCTGCGTCCTGCTGGCCGTGGGCGCGGCGATGGTCGCCACGGCGCAGACGACCGGGGCGTTCGCCTTCGGCGTGATCCTGGCGGGGACCAGCGCCGGTGGGGCGTGGGCGCCGTTCTCGGACGCCGTCGCGGAGCGCGTCCCGCAGGGCCGCAGGCGGCGGGCGTTGGCGCTGGTGAACGCCGGGTCTCCGGCCGGACTGCTGATCGCCAGCCTGCTCGTCGCGGTCACGGGAAGCGCCTGGCGTCTCGCGTGGGGCGCCTTCGCCGTCGTCGGGCTGATCGCGGCCGCCGTGAACAGGGCGGTGCTCCCGACCGGTGCGCCGAACGGCGCGAGCAGGGCCGGGCACGGCTTGGCCGGCCTGGTGGTGCCCGCGGCCCAGCGGTTGTTCGCCGTCGCGGCGCTCGCCTCGATGACGTCCGGCGCCTACTTCGCGTACGCGCCGGAGGCGGCGGAGGCGGCCGGGCTCCCCACCTGGATCGGCGCCGCCATGTGGGGGGCGCTCGGACTCAGCGGAGGCGTGGTCGGCGCGTTCGGCGGCGAGATCGCGGACCGCTTCTCCCTGGGCAAGCCGCTGGCGGTCACCTGGCTGGGCTTGGCCGCCGCCCTCGCCACGCTGCAGGCGGCCGCGGGGACGCCGGCAGGAGCGCTGGCTTCGGCGGCGGTGTTCGGCGTGGCGTTCACGACCGGCTTCGCCTTCATCGCGATGTGGAGCCAGGAGGTGTTCCCCGATCGCCCGACGACCGGCTTCACCGCCACGATCGTGTGCATCGCGGCGGGGTTCGCGGCCGGCCCAGTGCTCTACGGCGTGGTCGCGACGTCGCTGGGCCGCCCGCTGGCGCCGTTGGCCGCGGCCGTGCCGGCGGTGGTGGCGGCCCTCCTGTCGGTCGCGCCGCCGGTCCGGGGGCGACGCGAATGAGCCGGGGACGGCGCACCGCGTCTCGGTCGACCCGTACGATGGGCTCACGATCAGGTGCGGTGCGATCCAGCAGGACGGGAGGCGCGAGGCACCGTCACGATCATCGCGATAGGCGGAAGCCGCCGCGTGAAGCGGCGCCGAGACGTGGCCCGAGGAGGCGAATCATGGAGCACCGACAGTTCGGAAGCACGGATCTTCGCGTGTCGGAGGTGTGCTTCGGCACGATGCGCTTCGCCGCGAAGGAGCCGGGCCGGGACGAGCGGAGCCTCGAAGGCATGCGCGCGTTGGAGGAGGCGCTCGAGCGCGGCGTCGACTGCGTCCACTCGAGCTACGAGTACGGGACGCGCTGGGCGACCGGCGAGGTCATGGCGCGCTACCCCGAGCGCGACGAGGTGCATCACGTCATCAAGGTCAACGTTCCCGACTGGGGGGACGAGCGTTTCGACAAGGCCAAGTTCCGGGCCCAGGTGGAGGATGCGCTGCGCGAGCTGCACGCCGAGCGGATCGCCGTGGTGCAGCACCTGCAACGCGGCACGCTGGACCGCGCCGTGGCCTACCAGGAGGCGGGCGAGCCCCAGCGGCTGGCCGACCTTCCGAGGGTGGTGGAGCCGCTCGGGGAGGTCGTCGACGAGCTGAAGGCCGAAGGCAAGATCGGCCACCTGGCGACGTTTCCCTACACGGTGGGGTACGCCCGCGCGGCCCTCGAGACCGGCCTGTTCGAGGGGGTCGTCGCCTACTTCAACCTCCTCGAAACCGAGATGCTCGACCTGTTCCCCGAGCTGCGGCGCCGCGGTATGGGCTTCATCGGGATTCGGCCGCTGATGGGCGGCCTGCTGACCGACAAGCGGATCGACCGCGACGCGCTGCCCGCCGACGACCGGATGAACGGACCCGAGTGGGACCGCCCCTACGACCAGCTCGAGCAGGCGAAGCGCGTGCTGGGCCAGCCCGAGACGTCCTGGACCGAGCTCGCGCTGCGTCTCTCGCTGGCGCATCCGGACGTGACCAGCACGGTCGTGAGCATCAACGACGTCGGGCAGCTCGAACAGGTTCTGGCAGCGTGCGACGGCCACTACGGCGGGGTCGAACGCCTGAACGCCCTGCACGAGATCACGCTGCGCTTCCGCGAGGAGTTCGGCGTCAAGGCCGACGCCTCCGGGCTCCCCACGTACTGAGCCGGACCGCGGCCGACGCGGTCCGCTATCGTGACGGCATGACCACGACGCCCGACGCGCTCGTCTCGCGGCTGACGCTCGAGGAGAAGGCCGCCCTCTGCACCGGCGAAGGACCGTGGACGACCGTGCCCGTGGACCGACTGGACGTTCCCAGGCTGGTCGTCTCGGACGGTCCCCACGGCGTGCGGCGCCTCGCCGACCCGGACGAGTTGGTCTCGACGAGCGTCCCCGCCACGTGCTTCCCCAGCGGCTCCTGCCTGTCGGCTAGCTGGAACCCGGCGCTCGTCCGCGAGGTGGGCGAGGCCCTCGGAGCGGAGTGCGTCGCGCTGGGCGTCGACGTCGTCCTGGGGCCCGCGATCAACATCAAGCGCACGCCGCTGTGCGGGCGCAACTTCGAGTACTTTTCGGAAGATCCGTACCTGTCGGGAGAGCTGGCCGTGAGCTACGTCCAGGGCGTGCAGAGCCGGGGCGTCGGCACCGCCTTGAAGCACTTCGCGGCCAACAACCAGGAGTTCGAGCGCTTCGCCATCAGCGCCGAGATGGACGAGCGCACGCTGCACGAGATCTACCTACCGGCGTTCGAGCAGGCCGTCACGCGCGGGAAGCCCTGGACGGTCATGTGCGCCTACAACAAGCTGGGCGGCACCTACTGCTCGGAGCATCGCGAGCTGCTCACCGGAGTCCTCCGGGACGGGTGGGGCTTCGAGGGGCTCGTCATGTCCGACTGGGGCTCGGTGCACGACCGCGTGGCGGCGCTCCGGGCGGGTTTGGACCTCGAGATGCCCGGCCCTGAGCGGCGGGTGCAGGCCGTCGTGGAGGCCGTTCGGGCCAGCGAGCTGCGCGAGGAGATCGTCGACCGGGCGGTACGCCGGATCCTCCGGGTCGTCACCGCGGCGCAGGAGACGCCCAAGGGCGCCGAGGTCGACAGGGACGCCCACCATGCGCTGGCGCGGCGAGCCGCCGCCGAGGGCATCGTGCTCCTGAAGAACGACGGCGTCTTGCCTCTCGAGAACGTCGGGACCCTCGCGCTGATCGGCCGCGCGGCGAAGGAGCCCCGCTTCCAGGGCGGCGGCAGCTCCCACGTCGCCCCCACGCGCGTCGACGTTCCCTTCGACGAGATCGAGAAGCTCGCGGGGGGTGCCGAGCTGCTCTACGCCGAGGGGTATCAGGAAGGCGTCGAGGTACGACGCGACCTCGTCGACGAGGCGGTGCGGACCGCCCGGGCGGCCCAGGCGGCGGTGGTCTTCGTCGCCCTGCCCGCGGCGTTGGAGTCCGAGGGATACGACCGCCCCCATATGGACCTCACGCCGCACCAGGTCGAGCTGATCCGCGCCGTCACGGAGGTCCAGTCGAGGACGGTCGTGGTGCTGAGCGCCGGCTCGGCGATCGCGACGCTCCCGTGGTCCGACGGCGCCGCGGCGATCGTGCAGACCTGGATGATGGGCCAGGCGGGCGGCGGCGCGGTCGCCGACGTCCTGTTCGGACGCGTCGACCCGTCGGGCCGTTTGGCGGAGACCTTCCCCCGCTCGCTGCCCGACACCCCCGCCTTCCTCCACTATCCCGGCGAGCTGGACAAGGTGCGCTACGGCGAGGGGATCTACGTCGGCTACCGCTACTACGACGCCAAGGAGATGCCGGTGGCGTTCCCGTTCGGTCACGGGCTGTCGTACACCACGTTCGCGTACGGCGACCTTCGCGTCCCGTCGTCGTTCGACGTGTCGCAGGGCCTCCAGGTGTCGGTGGACGTCACCAACACCGGCACGCGCGCGGGCAAGGACGTCGTGCAGCTCTACGTTCGGGACGTAGACGCCGCGCTCGCCCGGCCCCCGAAGGAGCTCAAGGGCTTCGCCAAGGTCTTGCTGGAGCCCGGCCGGACCGAGACGGTCACGTTCGATCTCGGCTTCCGCGCCTTCGCCTACTACCACCCCGGGCACGGACGCTGGATCACGGAGGACGGCGACGTCGAGCTGCTTGTCGGTGCGTCCGCGGGCGACATCCGCCTCCGCACGACCGCCACGCTACGCGGGTCGCCGCCGCTTCCCTCGCTGCTGCACCGCGAGTCGACCGTGCAGCAGTGGCTCGACGATCCTCGCGGCAGGACGGTCGCCGAGCCACGCTTCGCAGCGTGGGCCAGCGGCATGACCGCAGCCTTGGGCGCCGGCGAGGACGGGGGCGTCGGCATGGACATGCTGGCGTTCATCCGCGACACGCCGCTCCTCTCGGTCCTGCACTTCATGGAGCGCCACGTCGAGCTCTCGCCCGAGGACGAGGTGGAACGGCTCCTCAGGGAGGTTCACGAACGCGACGGCTGACGCGGGATCAGGAAGGCGCGTTCTCCACGCGACGATCGTCGCCGGCGGCCGTCGCGGTCGGACGCAGGCCGGTCCGCAGGACCGCCAACGCCGCCTGGGTGCGGTTCTCGACCGAGAGGCGACGGAAAGCGCGCGTGAGGCAGTTGCGCACGGTCTTCTCGTGGATGCCCAGCTCCTCGGCGATCGCGCGGTTCGACCAGCCACGGCAGACGAGAGCCAGCACCTGCCGCTGGCGTTCCGGTAGGCACGGCCCGTCCTCGACGTCGGGGCCCATCGCGCGGATCAGCCGCTCGACGCTGGTGCGGCGCGGGAGGACGGCGTGCGCTCGTTCGCTGCGTGGCGGAGAGCAGCGCCCGTCGGAAGACACCACGACGACGCGGGGCCGCGCGGCGCGCACGGCGGGATCGGCCAGGAGATCGTCGACCGAACCGTCGGGCAGGACGGCGTCCGCCACGATCACGGCAGGTGGCACGTCGCGAGCCAGCCCGAGCGCCGCGGCGACGGTGCCGGCCTCGGCGATGCTCGCCGTCCATCCGCGGCACGCCAGCCGATGGGCGAGCCCGTAGCGGAACATCGGTTCCGCGTCGCAGATGAGGACGTGGCGCACGGCGAGTCTCCCAACGGTCCCGGGCCGGGTCGGCCTCGGGACGTATCGACAGCGTAGCGGAACAGCGTGAAGCCCGCGTAAAGCCCGCGTGACGCCGTCGCGTCGGCGTCCGTTCCTGCCCCGCCGTAAGAACGGCGTGCGACCGCGCGGCGTACCCTGATCCCGATCTCGAAGCCAGGTCGCTTCGAGGACGTTCGTTCGATGGCGGCGATGACGTCTGTTCCGTACTTGGGCGCTTGGAGCAGGCCGAGCCAGTAGCGCACCCGGCCGTCGCAGGAGAGACCCCGTTCCGAGCCGATGCGGCGAACGACGGGCCTCCGCGGTGGTAGCGACCATCCCACCCGAGGAGGCACCATGATCCGTTCCGCGCCACGACCCACGAGCCCGCGATCCCGTACACGACGATTCGTCGTCGCGATCGGCATCGCTGCGGTAACGACGCTGCTCGCCGCCTGCGGCGTGGTGGCCGCGTTCGTGCCGCCGTTGTCGGTCGGCGATCCGCTGGGCGTCGACGGCCAAACGGTCACCGCCACGCTGGACGACGGTGCGCTCGCGCTGCAGGGCACCAGTCATCTCGACGAGACCCGCAGCTTCGACGTGCCCGACTTGGACCAGGACCTTCGCGGCTTCAGCCTGGCCGGCTTCCACACCAACGCCGGGCTCGAGAGCCGGGTGACGCTGAGCGGCCCGGCGGGCGGCTCGACCGCCGACCA
>CAZHCI010000104.1:0-9517 GCA_964530905.1 uncultured bacterium | reverse complement strand
TCGACGACCTCCAGCGCGGGAACGTCCCGCGCGACGAAGATCCAGTCGCGGCGATCCTTCTGGACGGCCAGAACGTCGGCGACGGTGCGCGCGGCGAACGCGCCCGGCGGCTCGTGGGGCGCCTCGAACGTCGCCGCCAGCCAGCGGACGATCCCTGCCGCCGTGAGCAGGCCCGCGAACGCGCCCGCGTCGTACACCGGAAACTGCGTGAGCGAGCGGTCGCGAATCGTCGCCAGGACGTCGGTCAGGGGGTCGGTCACGTCGACGGCGACCACGTCGCGCCGGAACGCCTCGTCGGCGCGGACCGGCGCGACGAGACGATCGTGGATCGCGTGAATCTCGTTCAGAACGTCCCGGCTGGGAATCGAGAGGTACGCGAACCGCTCGTAGCGGTCGTGCACGATCACGTTGCGAAGGTCGGAGAACGCCAGCATCGCCTCGAGATCGCCACGCCACCAGCGGTGCCGGTCCGCGAAGCGGTGCGCCGCGGTCTTGAACCCCTCGTGGTCGGCGAGGCCGGTGCGCCGCTTCAGCTCGCGCTCGATCCGGTTGAACGCGGTCAGGAACGCCTCGGCGTCGTGCGCACCGGGGGGCGGAGCGTGGGACGAATCGTCAGCTGGACCGGTCATGGCCGACTGTACCCAGCGCGCCGGACGCCAGGCGGAGACCCGCAGGCGACGGCGCGGCGCCGGCCTCGACCACGGGGTCGGTCGCCTCGGCCAGGAAGCGCCGAAGGAACACGCGGGTCGCGCCCACCGCGGTCGCCTCGGGCGCGACGACGCGGGCCCTCCGCACGATCAGGGCGTTGTCCAGCAGGGTGGGAAGGCGGCGCCGGACGTGCCTCTCGAGCCGGTCCAGCAACGCTCCGGGCGCACCGGCGAGCCCCCCGCCGATCACCAGCAGCTCCGGCTGGAGCAGGTGGACGAACGCGGCGACCTGGTCGCCGAGCACGTCGAGCATGCGCGAGATCAGGCGCTCCGCGGGCTGCTCGCCCCGGGCGGCCCGGACCAGGATCTCGTCGAGCAGCGCGCGCGCCTGGGCGGGCGTGCGCTGCGGGGACGATCGCCGCCGCGCGCCGTTCGTGCGGCGCTCGTAGCTGGCGACGAGCCCGTGCATGCGGAGCAGGTCGGCGTCGCCGGCGTCGGCGCCCCCGGCCAGGAGGGCGGGACCGACCAGGCCGGCGTTTCCGAACGGGCCCGTGTACGGCGCGCCGTCCAGGAACATCGTGAACTTCACGCCCTCGGCGTAGCCGACGTAGGCGTACGTCCGGGCCACCTCGCCCAGTCCGAACTCGGCGGTGGCCAGGGCGTCCATGTCGTTCCCGATCGTGACGTGGAGACCGGTCGCGGCGTGAAGGCGCCCGGCCAGCGGCAGGTTGTTCCAGTTCGGGACCCGACCGATCGTCACGACCGAGCCGGTGACGGGATCGATGAAGCCGGGCGTGGCGATCCCCAGACCGACCACCCGCCGCCCTGGACGACGTCGACGGACGCGGGCCAGGAACGCCAGCACGGCCTGGTGCACCGCGTCCGGCTCCAGATCGTAGAGCTCGTCAGGGACGACGTCGTCGAGAACCGTGCCGGTCAGGTCGGTGGCGACGAGGCGCATGCCCGGGTGGGCGAGGTGCACCCCGATCACCGTCAGAACGTCGTCGTCGAGTCCGAACAGGTTGGCCGGCCGCCCGCCGGTCGCCTCCTCGCGTCCGACCACGCGGGTCCAGCGTGCGGACGTGAGCTCCTGGACGGCGCGCCGCAAGGTCGGCAGGCTGGTCCCGGTCGCGCTGGCGAGGTCGGCCAGCGACATCGGTCGGCCGGCGAGCTGGCTGAGGATCGATCGTTGCATGTCCATGGTCATCGGCTTCGTCGGGCCGCCGCGAGCACCATACCCGTCCGGCCCGGGGATCGGGGTGGTGGGTTGACTCCTTTTGGAAAGTGTAATACAAAAGAGTATCCTTTTGCGACCGCGTCACGCCGCGAGCGCCACAATCCGAGATTCCGCTCAGGAGGCCCGCCGTCACGATGCTCCCCGGATACGAAGGACTCACGCCTCGCTACGGCGACCTGCACAACCACTGCGCGCTCAGCTACGGCGCCGGGTCGCCCGAGGACGCGCTCCGGAACGCTCGGCTGCAGCTCGACTTCGTCAGCCTCACCGTCCACGGCGCCTGGCCCGACGTGCCTCGCAGCGATCCCGACCTCGACTACCTCGTCGCGTACCACGAACGCGGCTTCGAACGCGCCCGTGAAGGCTGGGACGACTACCTCGCCCTCACCGACGCGGCGTACGAGCCGGGCAGGTTCGTCACGCTCCCCAGCTTCGAATGGCACTCGTTGGCGTACGGCGACTACTGCGCCTACTTCAAGGACGGCGCGGGAACCCGCATCGCCGACGCTCCCGACCTGCCCTCCCTTCGCAGCGCCGTCCGGGCGATGGCGGACGACGTCATGCTGATCCCCCACCACATCGGCTACCAGCAGGGTCACAGAGGCATCGACTGGAGCGCGTTCGACGCCTCGCTGTCGCCGGTCGCCGAGATCGTCTCGTTCCACGGCGCCGCCGAGAGCTGCGACGGTCCCGTGCCGTACCTGCACGCCATGGGGCCCCTGGACGCGGAGGGCACGGCCCGACACGGCTGGCGCATGGGCCACCGCTTCGGGGTGATCGGCTCGACCGACCATCACGCCGCCGTGCCCGGCGCGTACGGCTACGGACGCCTCGGCGCCTGGCTCCCCTCGCTGGACCGGGACGCCCTCTGGGAGGCGATCGGCGAGCGTCGCACCTGGGCCCTGACCGGCGACCGGATCGACGTCGCCTTCACGGTGAACGGCACGCCGATGGGCGGCGTGGCCGCGCCCGCCGAGACCCGCGAGGTCGAGGTCGACGTGCGCGGAGGCGACGGGATCGAGTACGTCGAGATCGTGCACGACGAGCGCGTCGTCCACCGCGAGAGCGTGTTCCCGCAGCGCGCAGGCCCGGGCCGCGTCAAGGTGCACGTCGAGGTCGGCTGGGGCGAGGCCACGCACGCCACGCTCTGGGACGTGACGCTCCGTGTTCGTGACGGGGCCGTGGCGTCGGTCGAGCCCCGCTTCCGCGGGCCCCTGCCCAGCGTGCCGCCGCGCGACGACGAGCCGTTCGCCCCGCACACGCTGGAGCGACCCGCGCCGGACGCCGTGCGCTTCACCACCAGGACCTGGCCCAACCCGGCCTCGGCGATCCCGGTCAGCGAAGGGGTCTGCCTCGAGCTCGACGTGGACGACGCGACCGTGCTCGAGGCCGAGGTGAACGGCCGGTCGATCGAGATCCCTCTACGCGACCTGTTCGAAGGGTCGCGCTCCCATCACCTGGCAGGCTTCGTCTCCCCCGCGGTCCGCATTCGCCGCGCCATCGCAGAATCCGAGTTCGCCACCCGTTTCCGCTTCCGCCACCAGGTCTCGGCCGCAGAGCACGATCTGTACCGGGTCCGGGTCCGCCAACGCAACGACCAGTGGGCGTGGAGCTCCCCCGTCTGGGTCGGAGATCCGTCGTCCGGAAAGGAGCGCGTAGAAGGCCGAGTCCGCTAGCACGCCCCGCTTCCATTCGGCGCACCACGCGCCCCGAGGAGACCTTTCATGACGACCGCTTTCCGACTGTTCCTCACGCTCGCCCTCGCCTTCGCGGCGACGGCCTTCGCCCAATCGTCCGAGATCGACTGCGTCACCGACGAGGCCGCGACGATCACCTACGTCGGCGATCCCGTCGGCAACCTCGGCGAGATCGAGATGCAGACCATCGCCGCGTTCGAAGAGGCCTGCCCACACATCACCGTCGAGCGCGTCCCCGGCCCGGCCAGCGCGTCGGATCTGCTGGCCAACTACCTCACCATGCTCGAAGCCGGCAGCGGCGACATCGACGTCATGCGCGTCGACGTGATCTGGCCCGGCGTGCTGGCCGAGAACCTCGTCGACCTCGCGCCCTACTTCAGCGACGAGGAGCTCGACGCGCACTTCCCCGGCTACATCGAGAACAACACCATCGGCGACGAGATGGTCGCGATCGCCTTCCGACTCGGCGCGGGAATGCTCTACTACCGCACCGACCTGCTCGAGAAGTACGGCTACGACGGGCCGCCCGCCACCTGGGACGAGCTCGAGGAGATGGCGGCGACGATCCAGGAAGGCGAGCGCGCCGACGGCGACGACGAGTTCTGGGGCTTCGTCTGGCAGGGCGACAACTACGAAGGCCTCACGACGAACGCGCTGGAGTGGCAGATCTCCAACGGCGGCGGCACCATCGTCAGCCCCGAGGGCGAGATCGAAGTGAACAACGAGGCCACCATCGAAGCGTTCGAGCAGGCCGCCGGCTGGGTCGGCACCATCAGCCCGCCCGGGGTCGTCGGCTACGCCGAAGAGGACGCACGCGGCGTGTGGCACGCCGGCAACGCCGCGTTCATGCGCAACTGGCCGTACGCCTACAGCACCACGCTCGACAGCGAAGCGATCGCCGACGACTTCGAGGTCGCGGCCCTGCCGGCCGGCGACTCCGGCGAGTACGCCGCCACCATGGGCGGCTGGAGCATCGGCGTGAACCGCTACAGCGAGAACGTCGATGCCGCCGTGGCGTTCGCGAAGCACTTCGCCTCGTACGACGAGCAGAAGCGCCGCGCGATCGAGAACGCCATCAACCCGACCATCGCCGCGCTGTACCAGGACGCGGACGTGATCGAGGCGACGCCGATCTTCGAGGGCCTCGACGAGGTGTTCATGGGCGCCGCGCCGCGCCCCTCCACCGTGACCGGGTCGGACTACAACCAGGTCTCCACCCTCTACTCGACCGCCGTGCACGACGTGCTGACCGGCAGCGAGGACGCCGCGACCGCGATGGCGCTGCTCGAGCTCGATCTCGAAGCGCTTCTCGGCGACTGAACGACCTCCCCTCCGGCGAGAGCCTACGAGCTCTCGCCGGAGCTATCTTGCGGAGAACCCTATGAACCGCGGCTCCCGTCCCCCCCGTCCGGACCCGACCACCACGACGCGTGTCCTAGGCGCCCTGCTGACGGTGGCGGGGATCGGCGCGATCATTGCCCTCGCTGTCGCCATCGCCGCCAACCCCGACGTCCGCGCCGGCTTCGACGCCTCCCTCGGCAGCGAGCGCCCCTCCTGGATCCTGGCGATCCTGGACCGGTTCGGACTGCTCGTGCCCGGCCTGATCGTCGGTCTCGGCGCCACGCTCGTCCGCGCCGGCGTCGACGTAGCGCGACGCGAGGCGGCGACCCTGCGCATGACCCGCGACGCCGCCCTCTGGGCCGTGATCGCGCTCGGGATCGCGGCCGCCATCCGAGCGGCGCAAGGCGTGCCGCTGCTCCCGGACGGAGCGTCGCCGTGGGTGTCGCTGACGACCGGCACGCTCGGCCCGGTGGTCGCGGCGGGGCTGGCGCTCGGTCTGCGGATCGGCCTGAGCCGGGCCGCCGATGCGCCCGATCTGCCTAACGAGCCGCTTCCCGCGCGCGAGCGGCGCGCCGCGTGGAACCTTCTCGTGCCGGCCCTGCTGATCCTGGTGATGGTGGCCGCCCGGCCGCTCGAGGCGACGGTGATCACCAGCCTCACCGACAAGCGCTTCGCCTCCGATCAGGTCCCGAACTTCGTGGGTCTGCAGCACTACCGCGAGCTGCTCACGATCCGCTTCGACGAGCTCCAGTGCCGCCGCGACGACGCGGGAGCGTGCGCGACGAACGCGGAAGGCCGGGTGCGGTGGGACGCGCTCCCTCGCGAACGCCTGGTCGAGGGGTACCGGACCGCCTGGACCTGGAACCTTCCGTTCGTCACGCCCGACGACCGGGCGATCTCGGTCAGCGCGCTCGACCGGCAGTGGATGCGCAGCATCTGGGTCACGATCGTGTTCACGGTCTCGTCCGTGTCGCTCGAGCTCGTGCTGGGCCTGTTCATCGCCATGACCGTCCACTCGAGCTTCCGCGGTCGCGGCGCGATGCGGGCGGTGATGCTCATCCCCTGGGCCATCCCCACGGTCGTCTCCGCACGGCTGTGGGAGCTGATGCTCAAGGACACCAGCGCGGGGGTCGTGAACCGGTTCCTGATGAGCGTCGGAGCGATCGACGCGCCGCAGGCGTGGCTCACCACCTCGTCGTTGCAGCTTCCCTCGGTGATCATGATCGACGTCTGGAAGACGGCACCGTTCATGGCGCTGCTGCTGCTCGCGGGGCTGCAGGTGATCCCGAAGGAGCTCTACGAGTCGGCCAAGGTGGACGGCGCCAGCCCGTTCCGCGAGTTCGTCGCGATCACGCTGCCCCTGCTGAAGCCCGCGATCGGGGTCGCATTGATCTTTCGGACCCTCGACGCGCTACGGGTGTTCGACCTGTTCCAAGTGCTGTTCGGGCGGGCGTCGCACAGCGTCTCGACCTACAACTTCGACGTGCTGATCAACAACCAGCAGGCCGGGTACGCCTCGGCGATCGGGGTGCTGATCTTCGTGCTGATCTTCGGCTTCGCGGTCGGGTACGTGCGGGTGCTGGGGGTGAACCGGTCGTGACGCGCTCCCGCCTTCGTCACCTCGCGCAGCGCGCCGGCTTCTACGTCCTGGTGCTGCTGGTCGCGCTGTACGCCCTGGTGCCGTTCATCTGGGCGATCTCGACCTCGCTGAAGGGCGAGAGCGAGCTGTTCGGGCCGGCCACGCTGATCCCGCGCGACCCGACCTTCGCGAACTACGCCAACGTGTTGAGCAGCGGGCCGTTCATGATGTCGCTGGCGAACTCGTTCCTCGTCGCCGGCGGTAGCGCGGTGCTCGCGCTGGCGGCGGGCTCGTTCGCCGCCTACGCGCTGGGACGGCTGCGCTTCCGCGGCAAGCAGGGGATGCTGTACGCGGTGCTGGCCATGACGATGTTCCCGCAGATCTCGGTGCTCAGCGGCATGTACGAGAACGTCCGCGAGCTGGGCATCTTCGGCACGCAGGCGGCGATGCTGTACGCCTACCCGCTGTTCACCCTGCCGTTCGCCGCGTGGGTGCTGACCAGCTTCTTCCGCGGCCTCCCACGCGAGATCGAGGAGGCCGCCGTCGTCGACGGCGCCACCACCGCCCAGATCTTCGCCCGCATCCTGCTCCCGTTGACGGTGCCGGCGCTGGTCACGACCGGGCTGCTGACCTTCATCGTCTCCTGGAACGAGTACCTGTTCGCCCTGAGCTTCACCATCACCAACCCCAGCGCCCAGACGGTGCCGGTCGCGATCGCGCAGTTCGCCGGCATCGTCGAGCAGCAGGAGCCGATCGCCGAGATCATGGCGGCCGCGATGATCGTCACGCTGCCGCTGGTGGTGCTCGTCCTGGTCTTCCAACGCCGCATCGCCGCCGGCTTGACCGCCGGCTCCGTGAAAGGGTGACCGTGACCGTAGGCGCCCGACCGAACCTGATCCTGATCGACTGTCACGACCTGGGGCGGCACCTCGGCTGCTACGGGCACCCCACGGTGCCCAGCGACGCGGTGGACGCCTTGGCCGCGGACGGGGTGCTGTTCGAGAACGCCTACTGCACCGCGCCGCAGTGCAGCCCCAGCCGGGCCTCGCTGTACACCGGCCGTCACGCCCACGACGTCGGCATGCTGGGCCTCGCCCATCCGCCGTTCGACTGGCGGCTTCGCCCCGATGCCCGCTACCTGGCCGGCTACCTCCAGGAGGCCGGCTGGAGCACCCATCACGTCGGGGTTCAACACGTGGCGAGGAACACGCCCGACCACGTGCGAGCGCTGGGGTTCGACAGCCACGCAGCGCCGCACGCCGAGGCCTCCATCGTGGCCGACGAGGCGGTTCGCACGCTTCGCGAGGCAGAGGGCCCCTACTTCCTCAACGTCGGCTTCGAGGAGCCTCACCGCGACGCGAACGGCCGGTTCGAGGACCATCCCCCGTTCGACGCGCGCGGCGTCGAGGTCCCCGCCTACCTCCCGGACACGCCCGAAGCGCGCGCGGAGATGGCCGCGCTGCAAGGCGCGATCCACGCGATGGACCGCGGCGTCGCCGGCATCGTCGAGGCCGCCATGCAGCGACCGGACGCCGCCAACACCTGGATCGTGTTCACCACCGACCACGGGCTGGCGCTGCCCCGCGCCAAGGCGTCGATGTACGACGCCGGCCTCGGAGTCGCGATGGTGATGCGCTGGCCCGCCCGCGGCCTGACCGGGGGCACGACGATCGACGCGCTCACCAGCCACGTGGACCTCGTTCCCACCGTGCTCGAGGGCCTGGGGCTCGACACCCCCGACGCGCTGCACGGACGGAGCCTGTGGCCGCTGCTGAACGGCGAGACCGCCCGCCATCACGACACCGTCTTCGCCGAGAAGACGTTCCACACCGCCTACGAGCCGCAGCGCGCGGTGCGCAGCGAGCGCTACAAGCTGATCGCCAACCTCGAGGTGGACGTCATGAACATCCCCGGCGACGTGCTACGCAGCCGGGTCACGGCGCAGATGGTGGACGAGATCGCCAGCGAGCGACCGCCGCTGGAGCTGTACGACCTCGCCACCGATCCCCACGAACGCGACAACCGCACCGGCGACCCCGCCCTGGCGCAGGTCGAAGCCGAGCTGAAGCGCGAGCTGGTCGCGTGGATGCGCCGAACGAGCGATCCGATCCTGGACGGCCCCATCGCGTCGCCGTACCATCATGCGGCCAGAAGGGCGCTCGGGCTGCCGGCCGACCCGGATCCGTACGCGTGAACGCCGCCTCCTCTCCGTCGATCTCCCCGTCGACCCCGCCGCCGGCGACAGAGGTGCTGGTCCTCGGCCCGGCGTACTGCGATCTGCTGTTCGCCGGCCTGGAGGCGATCCCCGAGCTGGGCACCGAACGGTTCGCGAGCGGATTCCTCACCACCGCGGGCGGCAGCGCGATCACCGCCGTCGCGCTGCGCCGGCTGGGCCGCCACGTCGCGCTGGTCGCGGACGTGGGCGACGACCCGCACGGAGGCGTGATCCGGGAGGTGCTCCGCCGCGAGCACGTCGACGCGCGCTGGCTACGCGTGCGTGACGACGCGCCCACGCCGGTGACCGCCGTGCTCTCGACGCCGGAGGACCGGGCGTTCGTGACCCACCTGCCGGCACCGGGCGAGCCGCCCGAGCTGGACGACGTCCTCGCGGCGTCCGGCGCGCGCCACCTGCACGTCGGCGGTTTCCCGGTCGCGCTCGCCGTTCCAGGCCTGATGGCGACGGCCCACCGACGCGGCGTGACGGTGTCGTTCGATCCCGGCTGGGACGAGCGTGCGCTACGCGATCCACGCGTGCTGGCGCTCGCGACCGCATGCGACCTGTTGATGCCCAGCCGCTCCGAGGCGGTGCGCCTGGCCGACCTGGACGACGGCGCGGACGCCGAGCGGGCCCTGTCGACGTTGGTGGCCACGCGTCCGAACGGCACGACGATCGTCAAGGACGGACCCCGCGGCGCGATCGCCAGCGACCCGCAGGGAACGGCCCGGATCGCCTCGCCGACCGTCGTGGCGGTCGACCCGACGGGAGCGGGCGACGTGTTCGACGCCGGGTTCCTGG
>CAZHCI010000103.1:0-9559 GCA_964530905.1 uncultured bacterium | reverse complement strand
GACGGCCGCACCGAATCGCGCACCATCGAGGTCTTCATCGGACGGATCTGCATCGCGTGACGGTCGCCGTGCCGGCGACGCCACCACCCGGGAGGGAGAAATCCACCATGACCATCCTTCGCCACGCCGTTCTCCTGCTCGTCGCGCTGGCCGTGACCGCCTGCGCGCCGGGCGCCTCCGGACAGAGCGCCGCGACGCGGGCCGAGGACCCCGCGGCCACGGCCGGAGAGGGCCCGCCGCCCTGCCCGGACACCATCTCCATTCGCGACTTCGCCTTCGATCCCGAATCGTGCCACGTCACCGTCGGCAGCACCCTCACCTTCGTCAACGACGACGACGCGCCCCACACCGCCACCGCCGAGGACGGCGCGGCCGTGGGCTTCGACACCGGCACGCTTCAACCGGGGGCGTCGGCCACGGTCACGCTCGACGCCGTCGGCGCCTCGCCGTACTTCTGCGAGATCCACCCCTCGATGCGAGCCGCCGTCGAGGTCGTGGCCGAATCGGACGCCGGTGGTTCCGGCGACGGCTCGGACGGCGACGCGAGCAGCGACGCGAGCGACGACGACGAGCCCCGCTACTGACCGTGCGCGGCGAAGCGTGTCCGGCGCGGCTCCGAACGCCAGGAGGGAGCACCCCATGACCGACGTGAAGCGCGGCCTGCGCGCGGTCCTCCTCGCCGTGCTGCTCGCGGCGGGCCTGAATGCCTGCCAGCAGCCGCAGCCGCCGGGCGACGGCGGCGGCGAGGGAGACGGCGCGCGCTGGAACGAGGCCGTCTGGAACGAAGACGTCTGGAACTGACGCCCCGACGAGAAGGGAGACCATCGTGAACAAGATCCGAGGCTACGTCCTCGTCAGCCTGACGCTGGCGTTCGCGGCATTCTGGGCCGCCACCCAAGTGGACCTCACGACCTTCGATCCCGGCGACCTGATCGCGGCGGAGGAGGTCAACGACAACTTCGCGCAGATCGCCTCGGCCCTGGACGGCAAGCAGGAGCGGATCGACGGCACCTGCGACGAGGGATCGGCCATCCGCACGGTCGGCGCCGACGGCAGCGTGGAGTGCCAAGCGGCCGCCGGCGGCGAGCCCGCGGCGCCTCCGGCCGTCTCCGTCCAGAACGAGATCCAGCAAGCGATCCCGAGCAACGACGAGACCCTCGTCGAGTTCGACGTGGTCGAGTTCGAGCAGGGTGGCGAGCTGTTCTCGACGGCGGAGCCGTCGCGACTGATCGCGCCGGAGGACGGCCTCTACGCCGTCGACGTCCAGGTGGGTTGGCGCCCCGAGCCGGAGGAAGGCTTCCTGGCGTCACGGCTCTACGTCAACGCCGCGGGATCCTGCAGCGGCGGCGGCACCACCAACCTGGCCGACGACACCAGCGAGGCTGGGGTGAACACGGCCGACTACCACCACCTCAGCATGCTGGGGCAGCTGCAGGCGGGCGACCACGTCGAGCTGTGCGTCACTCAGGGCACCGGCGCCGAGAACGTCGTGGAGGGCTTCGGCGAGACCTGGGCCACGCTCCGACGGGTCGGGCCGGCGGAGTAGTCCACCGCCCCGCAGGCGTCGCGCGACATCGAGAAGCGCCCTCGAGCCTGGACCGCCGCGATCGCGCGTCCAGGCTCGCCCGGTCGGCGCCGCCGGCGCTCCCGGCGTCCCGGCCCCCCGTCACGAGCGCCACGCTCAGCAACACGACCGCCCCACCGAGCGCCATGGGGGGCTCGAGCCGCTCGCCGAGCAGCAGCGATCCGTAGGCGGCCCCGAACAGCGGGACCAGGTAGGCCATGCAGTTGGCGGCGGTGGGACCCTGCCGGCCGAGCAACCGGTAGTAGAGCAGCGACGCGGCGACGGTAGCGATCGCGACCAGGCCGAGCAACGCGCCCAGCGCCGAGGCGCTGGGCGGCCGCACCCGGCCCACCGCGAGCGCCACGGGCGCCAGCAGGGCGGTGGCGCCCGCCAGGCTACCCAGCGTCAAGGGAGCCGCCGCCACCCCGATGAAGCGCGTCTTCGCGTAGAGCGTGCCCAGCGCGTACGACACGGACGCGAGAAGCGGTGCGGCCACGGCGGTCGCCTCCTCGACGCTCGGCAGGGACGTCGCGAAACCGGACAGCTGCGCGACGCCGGCGAGGCCCAGCGCCAAGCCGGCGATCTGCCGGCCGTGCGGCCGGCGCCGCCTCCACGCCGCCTCGGTCACGGCCGTGAACGACGGCAGCGTAGCCGCCAACACCGCCATCAGCGAGGCCGGCAGGCGCGCACCGGCCCACGCCACCAACGTGAACGGAATCGCCACGCTCAGCGCCCCCAACGCCAGGTACGGACCGGGGCCGCGCACGAAACGCATGCGGCGCCCGCGCACCAAGGCGATCGCGGCGAGCAGGGCGGTGGCGCCCGCCACGCGGAGCGCCGCCAGCGGGTAGGCGCCGAACGCCGGGGCCGCCAGCCGAACGAACAGGAAGGCGCTCGCCATCAGCGCGCTCGTGACCGCCAGCAGGCCGAGGTCGCGGGCAGGCATCGCAGGCATCTCCGCTCTCCCCCGCCCTCAGGACCGCGGCCGGAACACGCCCTGCGGATCGAAGCGCCGGCGCAGGCGCTCCAGCCGCGCGTGGTTCTCCCCGAGCGCCGCTCGCTCCAGCGCCTCGCCCTCCTCGTGGAAGCCGGGAAAGTTCAGGTACAGGTGGTCGGCGGCGTAGGGGCGGAGCGCCTCGAGGCAGTCGCGGACCCAGGCGATGTTGGCCTCGTCCTCCTCCGGGTCGTCCCAGTTGGCCTCGCCGTTGACGAGGAACGGCAGGTCGCGCCGGCCGTAGGCGGTGGTGCCGTCGGCCGGGGCGGACATCGCTCCGCCGTGCCGCCAGACGTCCAGCGTGGAGAGGTCGCTGGGCGCACGTTCGGCGAAGTCGACCAGCACGTCCAGCGCCCGGTCGTCGAGCTCGGGCAGGCTGACGGACTTCCAGTAGTAGCGGAGCCCGTCGGGGTAGTCGTCGTCGAAGAAGCGCTGCGCCTCGACGTACGGCACCACGTCGCTCAGGTCCGCGAGCGGCTCGCACACCTCGCGCAGCGGCCGCATCGCGTCGAGACCCTGGCGAGCCTCGCCCGCGTGCATCGCCAGCACCGCCGCGAAGGGCTGTCCGTGCAGCTCCTCGGGAAAGCCCTCCGCGGGGATGCGTCCCAGCACGAACAGGGTGCTCACCCGGCCCGGGTCGTCGCGCAGGAACGCCTCGTGCGCGTGGAAGACGCGCCGGGCCTCGCGGAGCGGATAGAAGGTCACGTTGAACGCCACCTCGGGCCCCAGCGGCACCGCGCGGTACTCGAAGCTGGTGACGACGCCGAGGCCCCCGCCGCCGCCTCGCAAGCCCCACAGCAGCTCGGGATTCTCGTCGTCGCTGGCGCGAACCAGTCGCCCGTCGGCGGTCACGACCGTCGCGCCGATCAGCGCGTCGCACGACAGGCCGTGCGCCCGCCGCAGCCATCCGAACCCGCCCCCGAGGGTGAGGCCGGCGATGCCGGTCGCGGACACGACGCCCATCGGGACGGCCAGCCCGGCCACCTGCGTCTCGCGGTCCAGATCGCCGATGGTGGCGCCGCCGCCTGCGCGGACGGTCCGGGTCGCCGGGTCGACCTCGACGGCGTTCATCTCGCCGAGATCGATCACCAGCCCGCCGTCGACGCTGGCCCGCCCGGCGACGTTGTGTCCGCCGCCGCGCACCGCCACCGGGAGCTCGGCCTGCCGCGCGGCGCGCAGCGCCTCGATCACGTCCGCGGCGCCGCGGCAGCGGGCGATGGCGTGCGGCCGTGGCTGCAGCACCGCGTTCCAGAGGCGCCGCGCCTCGTCGAACGCTGCATCGCCGGGCCGCAGGAGAGCTCCTCGCAGCCGCTCCGCCAGCCCGTCCAGGACGTGCTCGGTGGCGGAGCCCGCCCCGGGCGCGGTCGCGTCGGGGTGGGTCGCGTCCCGGTGGGTCGCGTCGTCGTGGATCGTGTCGCGTTCCGTCGCGTCGTGCATGGTCACCTCCAGCGCCGGCGGTCCCGGCGCGCCTCCAGTCGTAGCGGGGACGCGATCAACGTCCGGTCAAAGCGCGGTCAACGCGCGGTCAACGCCCGTTCAACGGCCGGCGCCGATCCACGGGCAGGCGACGATCCACGGGCGGCACCTATACTGGACGCGTGCGCCTGGGCACCCTGGGCGGGCTGCGGCTCGAAGGTGCGAGCTTCTCTCGCCCCAAACCGCTGCTGTTGCTGACCTACCTCGCGCTGGAGGGACCGCGCGACCGGCCGCACCTCGCCGAGCTGTTCTGGCCCCGGGCCAAGAACCGACGCCGCAGCCTGAACGTCGCGCTGGCGCAGCTCCGCGAGGGGGCTCCCGGCAGCGTGCGTGACGACGGCGGCGCCCTCGTGGCGGGCATTCCGTGCGACGCGACGCGATTCCTGGAGGACGTCGAGGCCGAGGCCCTGGAGGACGCCGAAGGCGCCTACGCCGGCGCCTTCCTCGAGGGCGTACGGCCGGCCGTCGGCCACGAGCTGGAAGAGTGGATTCTCGGCACGAGGGAGGTCCTGGCCGCGCACGCCCGCCAGGTCCTGCTCGCGTTGGCCGAGCGCGACGCCGCCGCCGGCCGCTTCCGGGAGGCGGCGGGCCGGGCCGAGCGTGCCTGGTCGCTGACCGGTGCACCGTTCCCCGAGCCGCGGGAGCTCGAACGTCTCCACGCCTTGCTCGTCGCGAACGACGACCCGCGTGCGCGTGAGGTGGCCCGCGAGGCGGCGTCGTTCGACCTGGAGCTGACCGCGACGCCGACCACCGCCCGCCGTGCCTTCGCTCGTCTCACACGCTCCGCGGACGGTCCAGCGGTCGATGGCGCCCCCTTCGTCGGCCGCATGGACGAGCGCCGCACCGTGCTCGAGGCGCTCGGCGGAGGGGAGCGGCTGGTGGTGCTGATGGGGCCTCCCGGCGTGGGAAAGACGCGCCTGGCGCAACGCTGCGCCGTGCACGTGGGGCGCGAGGGGGGCTATCAGGGCGTCCACGTCGTGCCGCTGGAGGGGGCGCGCAGCGTCGAGGAGGCGTGCGCGGCCATCGCCGCCGCGCTCGGCCGGCACGAGGAGCGGTCCGGCGCGGACGTGCCGGCGCTGGCCCGCCGGATCGCCGACCGGCGCCTGCTGCTGGTCCTCGACGGCTTCGAGGCGCTCGCCCCGGACGCGGCGATGCTGAGCGAGCTGCTGGCGGGCTGCCCACGCTTGCAGCTGCTGGTCACCTCGCGCGAGCGCCTGCACCTGGCCGAGGAACGGGCCGAGCTGCTGGCGGGCCTGCCCGTACCGGGCGAGGACGTCGAGCCGAGCGACGCCGTCGGCTTCGCCGCGGTGCAGCTCTTCGCGGAGCTGGCGGGCCGTGCCCGGCCGGGCTTCCGGCTGGAGGACGCCGACCTGCCGTCCGTCGTGGCGATCTGTCGACGGGTGGACGGCCTGCCGCTGGGCCTCGAGCTGGCGGCGGCGTGGACGCGGCTGATGGCCGTCGAGGAGATCGCGGACGAGCTGGCGCGCGGGCTCGAGCTGCTCGAGGGGCGCAGGCGCGACGCGCCCCCTCGGCACCGCAGCATGCGCGCCGCGTTCGAGGCGTCGTGGCGCTTGCTGAGCGAGTCCGAGC
Organism: uncultured bacterium; assembly: GCA_964530905.1. Lineage (GTDB taxonomy): Bacteria > Deinococcota > Deinococci > Deinococcales > Trueperaceae > SLSQ01. The sequence continues at coordinate 3,935 of CAZHCI010000103.1, read as the reverse complement.
GTGCCGCCTTCGTGGGGCTCGCGGCGTTCCGCGGCCCGTTCCGCCGGCGCGACGCCCAGGAGGTGGCGGGGGCCACGATTCCGGTCCTGGCCGCGCTGGTCGACAAGTCACTGGTGCGGGCCGAGCCTCCCGACCGCTTTCGCCTGCATCCGCTCCTGGCGGAGCTCGGCCGCGAGCGCGCGGCGGCGCGCGGCGAGGAGGAGGCCCGCCTCCGCCGGCATGCCGAGCACTTCCTGTCGCTGGCCGAGCGGGCGCGTCCGCACCTGACCGGCCCCGACTCGGCCGTCTGGCTGGGACGCCTCGAGACGGCGCACGACGATCTGCACGCTGCGCTGGATTGGCTCGAGGAGCACGAGCCGGAACGGGCGCTGCGACTGGCGACGGCGTCGTGGCGGTACTGGGTCGTCCGCGGACACAACCGCGAGGGGCGCGTCCGCCTGGAGCGGCTGCTGCACGCCACCGCCGACGCCGGCGCGAGCCGGCTGCGAGCCCGCTCGCTACGGGCGCTGGCGACGCTCACCTTCCAGACCGGCGACTTCGTCGGCGCCGCGCCCCGTTTTCGGGCGGCCCTCGCCGAGGCGCGGGAGGCGGACGACGCCGCACTGGTCGCGAGCCTGCTGCACGGGGTCGCCTGGACCGACGTCCATCTCGGCGAGATCGAGCAGGGCGTTCGGCACGCCCGGGACGCGCTCCAGCTGGCTCGGCGGCTAGGCGACGGCCGCGGCGAGGCGCTGGCCCACAACGGCCTGGCGTTCGGCGCGTTCCTGACGGGCGACGTACCGACGATGCGCGAGCATCTCCTGGTGGGGATCGCGACCTTCGACGCCCTCGGCGACGAGCGCGGTGTGGCCCACCTGCGTACCCACCTGGCGATGGCGCTACGCCTGCTGGGCGAGCGGGGCCGGGCCCGGGAGCTGATCGCGCTGGCGCTCGAAACGCTGCAACGGATCGGCGACAAGCAGCTGCGCATCTGGGCCCTGCTGCAGCGGGCCGACCTCGGCCTGGACGACTGCCGTGCGGACGAGGCCGGCGACGCCCTGGCCGAGGCCGTGCCGCTGGTGGACGACGTCGGCAACGGCGAGCTGTCGGGCGCGATCCATACCGCCCGCGCCGAGGTGGCGTTGGCGCGGGGACGCCCCGAGGACGCCTCGTCCGCGCTACGAGGGGCGCGGGACGCCTGGCGCTGCGCGGGCTATCCGTGGATGTGGGCCCATACCGACCGGGTCGCCGCCAGGGCCGCGCGCCTGGCGGGCGAGTCCGACGCCGCAGCCCGCTGGCTCGTGAGCGCAGTACGGCGCTCGTCCCGCATCGGGGACCGGCTGGGACTCGTCCTCGCCCTCGAGGAAGCGGTCCTGCAGGCCACCACGAGCGCTCCGGCCACGGCCGCCGCCCGTCTCGGCGCGGCCCGGGCGGGCCGGCGTCGCCTGGGCGTCCGCGCCGCGCCGCGCACGCTGCGCGAGCTGCGCCCGGCGGCCCGGCAGGTGCGCGCACGTCTCGGCTCGCGCGCCCTTCGCGAGGCGTGGGAGCGTGGCCGGCGCGTGGGACCGGAGCGCTTGGAGGGGCTCCTGCCCGGCGAGGTGATGGGAACGCTGTCGGGAGGCGAACGGTGACGAACCTCGCGAACCGGGCCGATTGACGGCCGTTTCACGCCGGCTCCCCTAGCCTTCCCCTAGTCGCGTCCGGCGTGCGTCGGACCGGCGATCGGAGGCGAGGATGCGAACGAGCCTGAAGGGCGCGATGCCGAGGCTGACGATCGCGATGCTGCTCGCGGTGCTGCCCCTGTCGTCGTGCGGTCTCTTCGTCAAAATGCTGGGCGTACCGACGGACTGCGAGCGGTTGGCCGCGGAGCTGGATTTCGCGATCTCGGACCGGATCGTGCGGGGTGGGTGGCACGGATCGGTCGCCGATTTCCCGGTCAGCGGCGACGCGCGATCGCTGACGCTCGACCTCGTCGCGTCGCGGGTCGACGCGTCCCACTACGAGATCGAGGGCACGTTCGAGCTCGAGGGCGAGGCGCCGGCTGAGATCCACGGAACCGTGTCCGGGGGCTGCGACGAGCGCTACCTCGTCGTCGCGGCCTCGGTCGAAGGCCCATCCACGGAGCCTGGCCTGTCGCCCGAGAGCCTCCCCCCACCCGCCCGGCTGGACGCGGAGGTCCGCGACGCCACGGGCACGACGCTGTGGCACGTGACGGCCAGCAGCGGGATGCTCCCGCAGGGCGACCACGAGAACGACACGCTGCTCCTCGAGATCGAGAGCGCGGCCGACGACACCGTCGCCGGCCAGGCGACGCTCGAACGGACCCAGGCGCCGTGAGACGCGCCGCGCCCGCACACCGGTCCGGGACGGAGCCCAGGCGCGCTCCGCGCCGACCCCGGGCACGACGACGACTCGGCAGCGTCCTGGCTGCCGTGGTTCTCGCCCTCGCGCTGTCCGCCTGCGGCGGCGAGGGCACGGACGACGGGGCCGACGCCCCGCGCTGGGACGCCGCCCGATGGGACGAAGCGACATGGCGTTGACCACGACGTCGACCACCACGTCGACGGCGAAGTCGATCACGAGGTCGATCACGAGTCCGCCCACGAGGAGGCGAGCATGAGACGAGGCATCGCGTACGCGACCGTCAGCATCGCGTTGGCGCTGGCCGGCGCCTGGGTCGCGGCCCAGCTGGACCTGACGGCGTTCGAAGCCGGCGAGATCATCTCGTCCGACGCCGTGAACCACAACTTCCAAGAGCTGGCGGCCGCCATCGCGACGCGGCAGGCACGGATCGAGGGCGCCTGCGATCCCGGGTCCTCCATCCGGGCCGTCGCCGACGACGGCTCCGTGACCTGCGAGAGCGACGACACCGGCGTCACGGGCGTGGACGCCACCGTCGCGACGGACGCCACCCTCGCGGGCGACGGGTCCGGGGACGCCCCGCTCGGCATCGAGGTGCCGCTACGGCTGGACGGCGCCTCGAACTCGACCCCGACCGTGCACGCCACGAACGCCTCGACCGGCTCCGCGGTCCTGGGCGAGCATGTGGACGGCACCCGCGGCCATCTGGGCTTCGAGGCGTACGGCGTCTACGGCCAGCACGCCGGCGGCAACATGGGGCGACTGGGCAGCGCCGACTTCGGCGTGTTCGGGACGAACACGCTCTTCGAATCGAACGGCTACCTGGGCGGCGACGACACGGGCGCCTACGGGCAGAACCACCTGAGCACGGGGCGCGGCGTGTACGGCTACGCCGGGCACGCCAGCGGCGCGAACCACGGCGTGATCGGCGCCAGCGAATCGACCGCCGGCACCGGCGTGCGGGGAGCGGCGAACGCCGCCACCGGCACGACGTACGGCACGTTCGGCACCGCCGCCTCGCCCGACGGGTACGCATTCTGGGGCGAGAACGAAGCCACCGGCGCGTTCGGCTACGTCGGCGGCGGCTGGGGCGCCTACGGCGCCCACGGGAACGGCGACGCGGCCGGCGTCCTGGGCACGGAAACCGCGGGGGTGCTGGGCATGGGCGTCCGGGGCGCCCTCGCAGGCGAGTTCATGGGCGACGTGGAGGTCCAGGGGAACCTGACCGTCAGCGGCACCATCGACCCGCCGTCCAGCCGGACGCTCAAGCGGGACGTGGTTTCGGTCGACGCCGTGGACGTCGTGCGCACCCTGGCGACGGTCCCCGTGGCGACCTGGCGCTACGCAGCCGACGCGTCGGGGGCGGTGCACGTGGGCCCGATGGCGGAGGACTTCCACCAGGCGTTCGGGCTCGGCGCCAGCCGCGAGTCGATCTCGACCATCGACGCGGACGGCGTCGCGCTGGCGGCCATCCAAGGCCTGTACCTCCTGCTGCAGGAGCGCGACGAGCGCATCGCGCAGCTGGAGACCCGGCTGGCCGCGCTCGAGGCGGAGCGGGGAGGCGGGATGCGCGCGCGACGTACGCGTTGACGCCG
>CAZHCI010000102.1:8367-9614 GCA_964530905.1 uncultured bacterium | reverse complement strand
CCGATCTACTACGGCTGGTGGGTCATCGCCGCCGGCACGCTGGGCGCGATGATGACGAACCCCGGCCAGACCACCGGCGTCTCCGTCTTCCTGGACCACATCATCGCGGACCTCGGGCTGTCCCGCTCGGGCGTATCGGCCCTGTACCTCGGCGGCACGCTGCTGGGCTCGCTGAGCTTGCCGTTCTCGGGCCGGTTCATCGACCGGCGCGGACCCCGCACGGCGGTGATCGTGTTCGCGTCGGCGTTCGCGCTGGCGTGCGCGTGGATGGGCATCGTGGTCGAAGCGTTCACGCTGCTGATCGGCTTCACGCTGATCCGGGCGCTGGGACAGGGCGCGCTCACGCTGGTCAGCGCGCACGTGATCGCCATCTGGTTCGTGCGGAGGCGCGGCGTCGCGATCGGGCTGCTCGGCATCGGGACGGCGCTGGCCAGCGCGGTGTTCCCGATCCTGATCGAGACGCTGATCGGAGCGTTCGGCTGGCGCGCGTCGTACGCGTTGTTGGGCCTGCTGGTCGCGATCACCATCCTGCCGATCGGGGCGACCCTGTTCCGCGACCGGCCCGAAGCGTACGGGCTGGAGCCCGACGGCGCCGCCCCGCTCCCGAGCGCGGACGACGGCGATGCCGAGGAGGCCGGCTCGCGGCGCGCGACGAGACCCACCGAGATCGACTACTCCCTGCCGGAGGCCCGCAGGACCATCACCTTCTGGCTGTTCGTCGCCGGCCTCACCTTCGCGTCGGCGTTCGGGACCGGACTGGTGTTCCACCACTTCTCGATCCTCGGCGAGGGAGGCGTCTCGCGCGCCGACGCGGCGCTGGCGTTCGTCTGGTTCGGGGCGGCGTCGGCGGGCGCGAACCTGACGACCGGCGCTCTGATCCGGACCGTTCCGCCACGCTTCCTGTTGAGCGCGATGCTGCTGCTGCTCGCGACGAGCCTGGTGCTGGCCGGATTCGTTCCGGGTCCCGAGGTGATCGTTCCGTACGGGATCCTGCTGGGCGTCCGGAGCGGCATGTTCGGCTCGCTGGACGGCAACGTGTTCGCGTACTACTTCGGTCGCACCCACCTCGGCACGGTCAAGGGGTTCGCCACCACCTCGCTGGTCGTCGGGTCGGCCATCGGTCCGCTGATCATGGCGGCCGGCTACGACCTGCTGGGCAGCTACACGGTCACGATGCTGATCTGTGCCGTGCCGCCGCTCCTGCTCGGCGTGGCGGCGCCGTTCCTGAAGCCGACGCGTGCGGACGG
>CAZHCI010000102.1:0-8267 GCA_964530905.1 uncultured bacterium | reverse complement strand
CTCACGCTCCCGATCGAAGGTCGCTCAGCAGCTCCGCTTCGAAACGCACGCCGTCGAACCGTGCCTCGCACCCCTCGCCGACCGGCGCCTGACAGGCGAAGCCGATCCGGGTCGAGTAGCCGTCGTCCAGCGCGAAGTGGCGCACCAGCGACCAGGTCGCGCCGTCGTCCGAGGCGTGGAACGCCATCGACCCCTCCAGAACCGCGATCCGGAGCCACGTCGCGTCGCCCTCGACGGCGTGCGAGGTGCAGTCGTCCGAGTGGCCGCGCGTCACGACCGACACGACCGCCGTACGGCCGTCGGGCAGGCGTTCCAGGCACAGCTTGGCCCAGGCCCGCTCGCTGCGCCGCACCAGCAGCGCGCCTGCGTCGAACGCGTCCTGCCCGGCGACGCTGACGCGCGCGGAGAGCAGGCACGGCCCTTCGACCGGGAACAGCAGCCGCGGGGCGCTCTCGACCGTGCGGCTCCCGTCCGGCGCGGCGAACAGGTCCGAGCGCGGTGGCGCGGTGATCGACATCGCGTCGTCCCCTCGGCCTTCGTAGCCGGCCGGCGGGACGTCCCAATGCAGTCGCTTCGGAATGGCGGGCAGATCCACGTTGCGTTCGGCCACCGTACGACCTCGCTCTCCAGGGGGGACGATCATCGTCGCGGGGCGACCACGCGGCGTCGGATGACCGTAGGGTACTTCGCCGGGGGCGCCGGCAGGTGTGCAGGTACGCTGAGTACGTGTTCCGCTCGAAGCTCGCCCTCCTGACCTTGGCGCTGACCGTCTCCCTCGCCGCCGCCCAACGCCTTCCCGTCGGTCCCGTCCTCGGGCCCGTCCCCGTGCTCCGCGTGCTGGACGGCGACACGGTGCAGCTCGAATCGAACCTCGGACCGCGCGTCGTGCGCCTCATCGGCATCGACACGCCCGAGGTCGCGCACCCCGACAAGGGCCGCGAGCCGTTCGGGCCCGAGGCCAGCGCGTTCACCGAGACGCTCCTGACCGAAGGCACGCAGGTGTGGGTCGAGCTGGACCTCGAGACCGAGGACGCCTACGGACGGCTGCTGGCGTACCTCTACCTGCCGGACCCGGAGGGCGACTGGTCGATCGGGGGACGGCCGGCGGCGATGGTGAACGAGGAGATCGCCCGCTCGGGCTTCGCGCGGGTCCTGACCATCCCACCGAACGGCGTGTACGCCGACCTGTTCGAGGCCGCCGTGGCCCAGGCGCGAGCCGCCGGCATCGGGATGTTCGGCCCGGCCGCGGACGAGGTCGTGCCGCTGGCCGAGACCGAGGCCGTGACGGGCGGAAGCTCGGGCGAGGACCGGTTCGGCGGCGCCATCCACATCACCTGCGTGAACTACGACCCCAGCGCCCCGGCGGACGAGAACGCCGAGTGGGTCGAGCTCCGCATCACCGAGCCCATCGACACGCGCGGGCTGTACCTGTACGACGCGGGCTCGAAGGAGCGCTTCCCGCTGGAGCCGGGCGTGCACGAGCCGGGCACGATCCGGATCGTCAATCCCGGCAAGGGGATCTGGAACAACGGCGGCGACACGGTGTACCTGATGCTGGGCCCGTCCGAGATCGTCGACGAGTTCACGTACGAGCCGACAGGGGTCGAGGATCGGCCGGTGTGCAGGGAGTGAACGGGGCGTGCCGGCGCGAGCGCACGCCGCCGCGTCGCCGAGGACCCCTCACGGCCTCCGGCGTCAGAACAGGTCGTCCAGAACGCCGTCCGCGAGCTCGTCACGATCGTCGGGACCGGCGCCGGCCGTCAGCAGGTCGACGTTCTCCTCCCGCGTCATCCGCATGCTGCCGGACAGGCCACCCGCCGGGTAGCTCCAGGTGCCGCGGATCAGCGCGCCTTCGACCGATCCGTTCAGGACGATCGTGTCGGACGCCGCGTCGGTCAGGGCGAGGCGGACCTCGCCAGGCCGCGTCGTCCCGGACACCGACACGTACACCTCGCCGGTGCCGTCGGACAGGATGCCGTATCCGCCGACCGAGCCGGTCGAGCTGGACACGTCCGTCGTGACGTCCATCGCGAACGCGGCGAAGTCCACCCCGCCGCTGTTCATGAGGCCGCCCCAGATTCCCGTCAGGCGGAACGGCGACGGCGCGGCTGCCGGCGACGAGCAGCCGGCGATCACGATGACGGTCAGGAGGGCGGAACCGAGCAGGCGAAACGCTGCGGGCATGGTGGTCTCCTTCCGCGCGCGGCACGAGGGCCGGCGCTGACGGAGTCCAGGATCGACTCGGGGTGCGACGGGGAGCGACGCGAGGGTCGCCGTACCGCCGCGCGACGCTAGGCTGACCCCGTGAGCCACCGCGTGATCAGCACGATCCTGCGGCACGACCGCAAGGTGAACAGCTACAAGATCGCGCTGCTTCGCGCGCTGAACGACGTGGTCCTCGCCTATCCGGATCTACGTCATGCGGGCCGGCCGATCGCCGTGCCGCTGCGCCTGCTGGCGGAGTCGTGGATCGCGTACTACTGGCCGTTCGTCGATCCCGACGCCGAGATGCTGCAAGGACCTCGCTCGCTGCGGGACGGTCGGCGCCGCAACGACATCGGCTTCCGCCCCCAGCTTCGCGAGCTGCGCCGCGCCTGGGAGAACGTGCACGGCCCCTCGGGCGGAGCGGGTGGCTGGCTGCTCGTCGAGCACCTGCGCGTTCCACGGACCCGTGCCGGTTACGACGCGGCGTTCCTGAAGCGCTACCGGAGCACGCTCGAGCAGGTCCAGGTCAGCCTCCGGCAGCCGCTCCAGTACGCCGGCGAGGGCCGGTGGTCGGTGTTCACGAAGCCGGTCGCTGCTCGCGAAGCGGACGACGCGGCCCGCGTGCCGGGAACCGAGCCCGGCGAACGCGTCACCATCGTGTCGCCGGAGCTCTGGAACGCCTTCCGCGACGTCTCGCTGTGGGTCGAGGCGCTCGCGATCCACGAGTGGAGCCTCTTCACCGAGCGCGTGGCGGGCGTCACCCGAGGCCAGGCGTACCAGGCGCTGACCGAGCGGCCCGACAATCGGCTGCCGACGAGCTGGGAACGCAACCAGGTGGCCCTGCTGATGGACGAAGGACACGAGATCCGCTGTCCGTGGACGCGACGACGCCTACGCCGCGACGCGTTCGACATCGATCACGTCGTCCCGGTATCGATCCATCCGTTCCACGAGCTGTGGAACCTGATTCCGTCCGACGCGGACTTCAACCGCAATCGCAAGCGCGCTCGGCTACCCGGGGCCGACACGCTGGCCCGCGCACTGCCTCACCTGACGGCCACGTACGGCACGTACGCCGCCTCTCCCGAGCTGGACGAAGCGCTCCGCGCGGACGTCGCGATCCGCTTCGCGGGGACACCCGCGACTCCGAACGCCATCGCCCGGTCGGTCGCCGACCTGACGGAGAGCATCGCCTCGCTCCGCAACGTCGGCCGGTTCTAGCCTCGTGCCGCGACGTCGCGCGCTTCTCGCCGCGCTGCACCGCGGGCTCGAGACGATCGCCTGCGTCCCCACGTCTCGGGCGCTCATCACGCGGCTGCTCCGGACTTCGTACGCTCGGTCATGGCCTTCACCCCGCTGGAGCACCGCGCCGTGACCCGTGCCCTGGACGCCTACCTCGAACGCGCCCGTCCACCGGTCGAGATCCGACCGCAGCTGGACCTCGGCTATCGCATCGACGGTCAGTCGATCGAGATCGTCGAGATCCGCCCCCGGTGGCGTGGCGCCCCAGGCGAGATGCAGGAGATCTCGGTCGCGAAAGCGACCTACGTTCGGCAGTACGACCACTGGCGCGTCTACTGGATGCGCGCCGACCTGAAGTGGCACCGCTACACGCCCGCCGAGACCTCACCGACGATCGAGCACTTCCTGGACGTCGTCGAGGACGACGAGTACGCGTGCTTCTTCGGTTGAGCCGGCCGCGGGAAGAAGATCATCCGCGCGAACCCGCTCGCCTGCACGTTCATCGGCTCCGTACACGATCACACGTCACCGCAGCGTCCCCGCGGAACGCACGTCAGAACGCCCCGAACGCGACCTGGTACGTTTCCTGGTCGGCCGCGCCGAAACAGGGCGCGATGACGCCGCCCTGACCGGCGGGCACGCCGTCGAACAGGCCGGCGTAGGTGAGGAACGTCTTGTCGCCGCCCGTGGCGCCCGGGCCTGCCGTGCACGTCTGCGCGGAGGGGCTCGTCACCGTTCCCGTGACCCGGTTCGAGACGTTCTGCGAGTCGTAGTAGCCAGCCTCCTCGGTCGAGAGGGGGGCATCCGTGACGAACGTGACCGACCAGCCGCCCGGCTGGCTGTCCGACAGCACGATCGTGACGTCGTTCGTCTGCGTGGCGGACGTGCCTTCGATGCTGGTCCCGTCCGGCAGAAGCAGCTCCCACTGCTGCTCGTCTTGCTGCTCTTCCTCGCCCGTCTCTTCGCCTGCGCCACTCCCGTCGGGGGCGGTCGTCGTTCCCCCGCAAGCAGCGAGCGCGAAGACCAAGAACCATGCGCCGACAGGGCGCAGCCATCTCGTCGTCGTCATGCGTCTCCTCCTGACGTGCACCACGCGACGTTCGCGTGGTCGGGTCTGCGTAGCCGTCCAGGACGCACGCGGATGCGTACGAGCCGGGCGCAAGGCTACGGCGAGAGGCGTGAAAACGGCGTGAGTCCGCGGTCGTACGATCCGGGCGCCAGGCTGGTCGGGACGTGCGCGAGTATGCGCACCACGCTACGGAACGCGCCGCCCTGCGGTCCTAAGGTGAACGAAGGAGGTGAGCGATATGTCCGACGCTCCCACGACTTGGCCCGACCTCGCGATCGCGCTGTACGACCGACTGACCGGCCGCGGCGCCGCCATCACCTACACCTTCGACGACATGCGAATCGAGGTGCCGCAAGGTCTGGGTGACGACGCCCCGAGCGCCGCCTGGCGACTCAACGGCAGCCTGATCATCACGACCGAAGAACCGAAGCGGTAGATGCCGCTGCGGGTGCACGGCCGCGTGAGCCTGGAGGTGGACGGCGAGGCCGTCGACTTCGCCGCGGATGGCGCGGCATGGACCGCGACCGTGTCCCGCTTCCGGATCCTGCGACGAGTCGCGACCAAGCTTCCGCCCCTGCCCTACCCGATCGGCCGTCCCGATCCGGCCACGCTGCCAGCGGCGCTGGCCCACCAGGGGATCACGCTCGAGATTCGCGACGCGCGTGGCCCGCTGCTGGAGCTGGGCCGGGCGGCCGCGTCACGCCGGCTGCGGGTCCCGTTCCTTCTGGACGTTCCGCACGCGCGCGTGGCCGGACCGTTCGCGCTGCTTCGTCTGTTGTTCTGAGGGATCGCGTTCTCTCGATCGATCCCCTCTTCTGACGGGGCTTCTTACCGCTGCGACGAGGCCGCCGCCCGTTCCGGGCGGCGGTCGTAGTTCGTGAGCTCCACGAAGCCGACGCCGGGCCTCTCGCCGTCCACCGTGACGGCGCCTTCCCAGTACACGATTCCGGTCGTGGCGCGCGTGTCCATCTCCTGATCCGCGATCGCCGGGATGACGGTGGCGTCGACGTCGTGCGCGGGCACGGAGACGCGCCAGCCGGCCGGGTAGGTCGCGCCCGTGTCGGGGCTGGTCCACGTCGCGCCGGTCGGTTCGAGCTCGAAGTCGTCCTGCCGCAGGCCGATGGTGCGACCGTCGGCGGTGACGTAGCTCCCTTCGGCCGCGAGGTACGCGCCGTCGTCGTCGCGGATGAGGTAGAGCATCAGCTCGGCACCGTCGTCCAGCTGCAGCGCGAACCAGTCCCAGCCGGCGAAGTCGTCGATCTCGTAGTCGCCCCACTGGTGGTCGAACCAGGCTTGGCCGGTCACGGGCGAGCCTGGGCACAGCGCGGCCAGGACGCAGACCGGCCGCACCCGCCCGGAGACCTCCATGCGGGTGTGCGACACGTAGTAGCTCACGCCGCCGGGCCCCATCGACTGGATGCCGGGCGGGTCGCCGTGCAGGGAGGCGGGCTTGGTCGGCGTGAGCGTCAGCTCGAAGATGTCGCCGCCCACGTGGAAGTCGAGGCGGTGCGAGACGCCGTCCTCGTCCCGCACGGCCCGCCAGTCGCCGACCGAGACGTCCAGGTCCTCGGCCGAGGAGGCGCCGTCCCACAGCGCGAATCCGCGCTGCGCCATGGCGTGGCGGCCGGCGTCGAGGTCAGTGCGGGCGACGTGTGCGACCAGGCCCTTCTCGATCCACCAGTGCGAGGGGATCCCGGCCAGCGACCGGTCCGGGGGCGCGTACGCCTCGAAGAACGTCAGCTGGAACGCGAGGCGGCGACCGTCGTCGGTCTCGAGGTGGCCGACCCAGTACCACCACTCGATCGGCGAGGCGTGCGCCGCGTCGTCCTGCGGCAGCTGGACCGGACGGACCGGGTACGGCTCGTCGTACACGCTGGGCAGGCAGCCGACCAGGAGCAGGAGCGGCAGGGTCGCGAGCAGGCCGAGACGACGGGCGAGGGGGCGCATCATGGGCTCAAGGTAGCGAACCGGTGTCGGCGGCGACCAGGGCCGCGTTCACGTTCGGCCTAGCGAACGATCCCGCCGGCGACGCTCGTGGGCGCCCGCGGATCGGTCAGGTCCCCGGGCGCGATGTGCACCATGTCCCCGGTCTGCGCCAACGCCAATGCGGCCAAGCGGCTGCCCCGGCGCACGCCCGCAGCGACGTCCCCGTCCAGCCAGCCGTCGATCACGCCGGCGGCCAAGGCGTCGCCGGCGCCGACGCGGTCCACGACCTCGGCGTGCTCGGACGATGCGTGGACGATCTCGTCGCCGTGCAGCGCCGCGACGCCCTCGTCGCCGAGGGTGACGACCGCGGTGCTCGGGCCCTCCGCGACGATGGCGCGCGCCAGGTCTTCGGCACGCTCGGTCGGGGGGCGGCGCTCGTCGTCGAAGCGTCCCGTCCCGAACAGCACGGATCCGTCCCGGAGGCTGCAGAACACCAACGACGAGCGCTGCACGATCCACAGGAGCGGGGACCGCGCGTCGTCGACCGACCAGAGCGCCGCGCGGTGGTTCACGTCGAACGACACGGGCACGTCGCGTGCGTTCGCGTGCTCCACCAGGCGACGGACCTGCTCGGCCACCGTCGCGCCCAACGCCGCGGTGATTCCGGTCAGGTGCAGCAGGCGCGCTGCGGCCACGTCGTCCAGCCAGGCGTCGGGAAGCTCGCCCGTCCGCATCGCCGAATCGGCACGGTCGTAGATCACGCGGCTGGGCCGAGGAGGCACCCCGGGCTCGAAGTAGTACACGCCCAGCCGGCTGTCGGGCCGACGCCCAACCCCGGCCGTATCGACCTGCAGCGCGCGCAAGCGGCGCAGCACCAGCTCGCCCAGGTCGTTCGACGGCAGCGTGCCGAGCCAACGCGCCCGCCGCCCGAGCTGGGCCAGCACGGCCGCCACGTTGGCCTCGGCTCCGCCCACGTGCACGTCGAACCGTTCCGCGTCGACGAGCCGCGACCCGCGAGGCACCGATAGGCGAGCCATCGCCTCGCCGAAGGTGACGAGGTCGTACCGTCGGCGCGGTGCGGCGTCAGTCATCGCCGACGGCCTCCCGCACGCTTGCGCCGATCCGCTCCGGGGGCACCTTCGTCAGGGCGCTGCCCAGACCGACCGCGTGGGCGCCGGCGTCCAAGTACGCGCGTACGTCCGCGAGCCCGATCCCGCCGGTGGGAACGATCGCCACGTCGGCGATCGGGCCGCGCAGCGCTTTCACGTAGCCCGGCCCGACCGGACCGGCCGGAAACAGCTTCACGGCCGGGCAGCCCAGCCTGCGCGCCGTCAGCGCCTCGGTGGCGGTGAACACGCCCGGCAGGACGGGCGTGCCGCTCTGCTGGGCGGCGCGCACGGTCGCTTCGTCCAGCCCCGGCGCCACGATGAACGACGCTCCCGCCTGCACGGCCTGCCGTGCGGCTTCAGCGTCCAGGACGGTCCCGGCGCCCACGTGCGCGCGTCCCTCGAAGCGACGTGCGAGCTGCTCGATCGTCGCGAGGGCGCCGGGGCTGTCGAGGGTGATCTCGACCGCGCCCACGCCGGCTTCGACCATCGCCTCGCACGTCTCGATCAACCGCGCTTCGTCGGTCTCCCCGCGGAAGATCGCGACGATCCCACCGCGGACCGCGTCGAGGAACGGCGTCATCGTCGCTCCAGAGCGTCGGCGCGATGCGCTCGCCTCTCGACACGGAGCTCGACCGTCGGTTCGGCGCACGCTTCGACCGGCTGTTCGACCGGCTGTAGGACCAGCTGCCATCGGATCCGCTTCGGGCTACCCATGG
>CAZHCI010000101.1:0-9651 GCA_964530905.1 uncultured bacterium | reverse complement strand
CTGACCTCCGGCCCTGACGGGATCGAGCGCTTCGACGTCGTCGTGCTCGGCGTGAGGGCGCCGACGGGACCGGGCTTCCCGACGATCCTGGTTCGCGCCTCGGGACCGTTCCTGGACCGGACGGGCGGCGTCGCCGCCGGCATGAGCGGCAGTCCGGTCCGCATCGGCCCGCCCGGCGAGGAGCGGCTCGCCGGCGCGCTCGCCTACGCGTTTCCGGACAGCGACCACCGCCTGGCGTTGGTGACGCCGATCGCCGCGATGCGGGCGCTGGCGGACGCCGGACGCGGCGGGCCGGCATCACCGCCCGGCGGGGGCGCCGAGCCGCTCGCGACGCCGCTCCTCCTGACCGGGATCGGTCCGCGCGGCCTCGCGCACATCGGTCCGATCCTCGCCCGCGCCGGCGGCTGGGCGGTGCCCGTCCAGTCCGGCGGGCCGGGACCGGCCGCCGGCGGCGACGACGACGACGACGACACGGCCGACGAGCGCCCGGCCCCCGGCAGCGCCGTCGGCATCGCGCTGGCGTCCGGCGACGTCGGCGTGGCCGCCGTCGGGACGGTCACCGACGTCCGCGGCGACGAGGTGCTCCTGCTGGGGCACCCCCTCCTGCGTGGCGGACCGGTCGACCTGGCGCTGCTACCGGCCGCCGTCACCGCGATCGTGCCGAGCCGTGAGCTGCCGTTCAAGCTGGCGAACGTCGGACGCGAGCCGGTCGGCACCGTCGTTCGCGACGGCCAGGCCGGCTTGTTCGCACGATCCGACGCCGTCCCCGGCGGCCTCCCCGTCACCGTTCGCGTCGACGGCGAGGAGGGCGCGCGCACGGTGACGGCGCGCATCGCCGACGACCCGCAGCTCGCGCCCGCGCTGCTGGCGGTCGTGGTCCAGCAGGCCGTGGACGGCGTCCGTGACCGGGTCGGCGGCGGCAGCGCGGAGGTCGTCTGGGAGATCGCGTTCCGTGACGAGCCGCCGATCCGACTGGTCGACCAGCGCGTGCACGACCGCGACCTGGCCACCGAGGTGGCGCGGCTCGCCGCGGCGCCGCTCGCGGTGCTGCTGGACAACCCGTTCCGGAACCCCGAGCTGGCCCGCGTCAGCGTCCGTGTCGGGGTCGAGGAACGGAGCCTGGACGCCGAGCTCGTCGAGATCGCGCTCGAGACGCCCGAGGTGGACCCCGGCGGCACGGTCGTGGCGTTCGTCCGTGTCCAGCCGTTCCGGGGCGAGGCGCAGGTCCGGAGCGTGTCCATCCCGGTGCCCGAGGACGTCGAGTCGGGACCGTTGCGCCTGACGTTCCGCGGCGCGGCCGTCCGCGACCCCGAGGAGGACGAGCGCGAGCCGGTCCCCGATCCGCTGCGTCAGGCGACCTCGGGCCTGCCGCCCGTGATCTCGTGGGGGGAGCTCCTCGCCGCGCTCGAGGATCGCCCTCAGGCGCGCGAGCTGATCGTCGAGATCCCCGGTGCACGGCGTGCGCGCCGCCTCGCCCGCGAGGATCTCGGCACCGTCGTCACCGGACTCGAGCGCGTCACGGTGCACGTCCGCGGCACCGGCGAGGTGGGCGAAGCGCCCGACCGTGGCGACGAGCACGACCGTGGAACGGACGACGCGTCGGACGCGGGGGCGACGGGAAGCGAGGCACCATGACCAGCACCAGACGACTCGCGGCGGCGATCGGCGCCACCCTCGAAGGCGAGGACCGGGAGGTCGCGTCGCTGCTGCCTCCCGGCCGCGTCGAGTCGGGCGGGATCGTCGTGCCGACCGACGACGCGTCGCTCCAGGCGACCGTTCGCGCCTCCGGAGCCGACCGCCTGGCGGCGATCGTGGTGGCGCCGGACGCGCAGGTCGCCGCGCCGCATCCTCCCCTGCTCCGGCACCCCGACCCACGCCTGGCGCTGGCCCGCATCAGCCGCGAGCTGGACCCCGAGCGGGTCCCGACGCCGGGCGTCGCGCCCAGCGCCACGGTCGCCGCCGACGCGACGCTGGGCCCGCGCACCTCGGTCGGACCGGGCGCCGTGGTCGCGTCGGGGGCGGAGCTGGCGGAGGGATGCGTGATCGGAGCGGGCGCCGTCGTCGGCCGGACGTGCCGACTGGGTCCCGGCACGCGCCTGTTCCCGAACGTGGTCCTCTACCCGGGCGTCCGCGTCGGCGCGCGCGTCCGAATCCACGCCGGCGCCGTCATCGGCGCGGACGGGTTCGGCTACGCCCCCGGGCCGGCCGGAGCGGAGAAGGTCCATCACCTGGGAGGCGTCGTGATCGGCGACGACGTCGAGATCGGGGCGAACGCCTGCATCGATCGCGGCACCTTGGGCGACACGGTGGTCGGGGAGGGGACGAAGCTGGACAACCACTGTCAGGTGGGGCACAACGTGAGGATCGGCCGGCACTGCCTGATCGCAGGGCACACCGCCATCGGCGGTTCCACCGTGATCGAGGACGGCGTGCTGATCGGCGGGAGCGCAGCGCTGTCCGACCACGTGACCGTCGGCGCCGGCGCACGCATCGCGGGCCGAGCCGGCGTCTCGAAGAACGTGCCGGCGGGCGAGGCGTGGGGAGGCGCACCGGCGGTGCCGATGCGCGACTGGGCTCGCGAACGGTACCTGATCGGACGCCTGGAGCGCATCTGGACGTTCGTGCGCCACGCTCGCAAGGCCGAGGCGCAGACCTTGCAGGAGACCGAGGAGGGCCGCGAAGCGTGAGCTCCGCGGCGACCCTCGCAGGCCACGGCGTGCACGGCGGCGCGCCGTGCACGGTGCGCTTGCACCGCTACGACGGTCCGGTCGCGCTCCGACGGGCGGGCCGGACGATCGCGGCGCGGATCTCGGCGGTCGTCGGCGCCCGCGGCAGCACGGTGCTCGGGAGCGAGGGGGTGCGCGTGGCGATGGTCGAGCACCTCTTCGCCGCACTGCACGTGCGCGACGTCTGGTCGGGCGTGCTGATCGAGGTGGACGCCGACGAGCTCCCGATCCTGGACGGCTCGGCCGCGCCGTGGGACGAGGCGCTCGCCGCGCTGGCGCCGTTCCCCCCGCCACCCGAGCCGTCGCGGTTCGAAGGGGCGGTCCGCCGCGACGACGGTGCCGTCGCCGCTCTGGAGGCCGGTCCGCGCGGGCTGGACGTCCGGATCGCGTTCGATCACCCGGCCATCGGAGCGCAGGCTTGGCGAGGAGGGCCGGAAGCCTGGTCGGAGCTGCTCCCCGCCCGCACCTTCGGGTTCGCGCGCGACGCCGCCGCGCTTCGCGCTGCGGGCCTCGCGACCGGCGCGAGGCGGGAGAATGCTATCGTCTTCGGTGACGATGCGCCTCTCGAGCCGCTACGCTTTCCCGACGAGCCGGTCCGACACAAGGCACTGGACGCGCTCGGCGATCTGTACCTCCTCGGGCGCCCCTTCGCGGGGCGCCTTCGTGTGCGTCGCGGCGGGCACGATCTTCATCAGCGTCTCGTGACCCGCATCGTGGCGGCGTCCGCGGAGAACGCCGGGTGAGACCTCGCGACACGGTCCGGGTCGCCGTCGTCGGCGCCGGCGTGATGGGCCGGCACCACGCCCACAACTACCTGTCGCTTCCCGGCGCCCAGCTCGTCGCGATCGTCGATCCGGACCCCGCGGCGCGCGCCCTGGCGCAGCGATCGTACGGATGCCCGACGTTCCCCGACGTGGAGACCCTGCTGCGCGCCGAGCGGATCGACGCCGCGAGCGTGGTGGCCCCCACCAGCCTCCACCATCCCCTGACGATGCGTCTGATGGACGCCGGGGTGCACGTGCTGGTCGAGAAGCCGGTCGCGACCACCGTGGCCGAGGCGGCCGCGCTCGCGAAGCGCTCCCGCGAGCTGGGCCTGGTGCTCCAGGTGGGCCACATCACCCGCTTCTTCCGCGCGGTGCGCCTGCTGGGCGAACGGGTCCGGCAGCCGTACCTGATCGAGGCGCGGAGGCTCTCGCCCCAAGCGCGGATCAAGGACGTGGGCGTGATCCTGGACCTGATGATCCACGACATCGACATCGTGCTCGGGCTGGTGCCGTCCGCCATCGCCGAGGTGGCCGTCGCCGGGCACGTCGTGGACGACGACGACGCGTTCGAGGACGTGGCGGCGGCGCAGCTCACGTTCGAGAACGGCTGCATCGCACGGTTCCTCGCGTCCCGCGTGGCGCCCGACGCCGAACGGAGCCTGGTGGTGGCCGAGCGCGACCGCACCTACCGCGTCGACTTCCTGCGCGAGCCGCACACCGAGATCGCGGTGTACCAGGCCCGGCGGGACGCGCGCGGCGACACGCACGTGCGGACCGATCGCCAGGTGGTGGCCGAGGACAACCCGTTGCGCGAGGAGCTGGCGCACTTCTTGGCGCGGATCGCTTCGGGCGCGCCGCCGATCGGGACGCTGGACGACGACCTCCGCTCGCTCCGTGTCGCGACCGATCTCCTGGCCCGGCTGCGGCCGGCCGCAGCGCCCGGGCCGATGGTGGGGCCTCGGGTACACTGACCGGCATGGACGTCGACATTCGGGCCGTGCTTCCGCACCGCTACCCCTTCCTGCTGGTGGACCGACTGGTCTCGCAGGAGGGCGACCGGTTCGTCTGCGTCAAGAACGTCAGCTTCGGCGAGCCGTACTTCGTGGGTCATTTCCCGGGCGAGCCGGTGATGCCGGGCGTGCTGATCGTCGAGGCGTTGGCGCAGGCCGCCGCGGTCGGGCTGGCGGTCCGGGAGGGGGTCACGAGCGGCGCGATCGGCTACCTCGCCGGCATCGACGGCGCGCGCTTCCGCCGCAAGGTGGTTCCCGGCGACGTGCTCGAGCTCGAGGGAGAGATCCTGATGTTTCGTAGGCGTCTGTGCAAGGTCGCCGCCCAGGCCCGCGTCGACGGCGAGGTCGCCGCCGACGCGACCCTCTCCTTCGTGTTCCAGGACTGAGCCGTGGCGCAGGTCCACGCGACCGCCGTCGTGGATCCGGCGGCTCGCCTCGCGAGCGACGTGCAGGTCGGCCCGCACGCCGTGATCGAGGCGGACGTCGTGGTGGGCCCCGGCACCGTCCTGCTGCCGGGGACGGTGCTGTCGTCCGGAAGCCGGGTGGGCGCACGCTGCCGTCTCGGTCCGTACGCGACCGTCGGGGGGCTGCCGATGGACCGCGACTTCGCGGGCGAGGACAGCTTCGTCGTGCTCGAGGACGAGGTCGAGCTGCGCGACTTCGTGAGCGTTCACCGCGCCACCGGCGCGGGGTCGGAGACGAGGATCGGCGCCGGCGCGCTCGTGATGAGCTACGCGCACGTGACGCACAACGTCCAGATCGGCCGGGGCGCCGTGCTGACGAACCTCGTGCAGCTCGGCGGCCACGTCCGGATCGACGAGCGCGCGGTGCTGGGCGCGGGCGTAATGGTCCACCAGTTCGCCCGGATCGGCGCGTACGCGATGGTGGCCGCGACGAGCGGCGTGAGCCGCGACATCCTTCCCTACGCCCTGGCGCGCGGCAACTTCGCCGAGCACTATCGCGTGAACGCGGTCGGGCTTCGCCGGAACGGCATCGAGGGGGAGCGCTATCGCGCCGTCGAGCGGGCGCTGCGCGCGCTGCGTCGCAAGGACGAGCGCGCGTTCGTGCAGCTGGCCGCCGACTGGCCCGAGGTCGAGGCGATGCGAACCTTCCGCGACGCGAGCCGGCGCGGCCTGGCTCGGTTCCGAGGAGGACCATGAGCGCCGTCGCGGGGAGCGACCGCGAGGTGGTGCTCGTCAGCAACGGGCCGGGCGAGCTGCACACCTGGCTGCGGCCGGTCCTCGACGCGTTGCGAGCGGCGGACCCGTCCGTTCCGATCCGGATCGCGCTGGTGCCCTGCCAGTTCGCTTCGGGGCGGGAAGCCGAGATCGCCGGCACCTTCGGCGCAGAGCTGGTGACCACCCCTGCGCAGTACCTGCGGACGGTGCCGTCCGGACGCGCGCCGGCCGGGCTGGGCGCGCAGCGGGGGCTGGTGCTGCAGCTCGGCGGGGGCGTGGGCCTGGCCGCGTCGCTCGCGGCGCGGCTGGGGCATCCCCTGCACCGTTACGCGTTCACGGCGGGCCGCCATCGCGCCGTGGAGCGCCTCTACCTGCCCGACGAGCGGACCGCGAGCCGGGCGCGGCGGGCGGGCACGCCGACCGCCCGCATCGAGGTGGTCGGGAACCTCGTGGCTGACGCCGTCCGCGCGCACGCCCCGATCGACGACGCGGGCTCGCCCCACGTCGTGCTGATCCCGGGCAGCCGTGACGACTTCGCGCGGCCGCTGATTCCGCTCATGCTGGCCGTCGCCGACAGGCTGGCGGTCCGTCACCCGTCCGCGCGGTTCGTCTGGCCGGTGAGCGGGATGCTGGAGGCGTCCACGCTGCGCGACGGCATCGCCGGCGTCGAGGCGGACGTGCTGGGCGGCGTCGGCGGTCGCCGCGACGGCGACCTCGTCGTCACCCCCGGCGGCGCCGTGGTCGAGATGATCTCCGAGGACGCCCGCCACGCCCACATGCGAGCGGCCGACCTGGCGATCACCATTCCCGGCACGAACACGCTGGAGCTCGGCATCGCCGGGCTACCGTCGCTGGTCGTGCTGCCGATGAACGCCCCGGAGCGGATCCCGCTCGAAGGGGTCGGGCACTGGCTCGGGCTGGTTCCGGGCGTGGGACGGTTCCTGAAGCGTTGGGCGGTGCGCGCGTTCGTCGAAGGTCTCGACCAGCCGGTGTCGCTTCCGAACCGCATCGCGGGCGAGCCGCTGTTCGACGAGCTGGCCGGCATCGTCGACGCGGACGCCGTCGCGGACCGGGCGGACGCGCTGCTCCGCGATCCGGACGATCTGGCGCGCCGCAGAGCACGGCTGGCCGCCACGATGCCGGCCCCGGGCGCCGCCGCGCGCCTGGCGCAGCGGATCCTGGCGCGACTGCAGGAGGACGCGGCGTGAGGCGGCTTCTCGCCCCCTTCGGCGTGGCCGGCTGGGCGGGGGTCGCGGCCGCCGTCGCCGGCTCCGCGCTTCGGGTCGCGGTGGTGCCGCTGTTCGTCGGGCCGGTGCTCGATCAGGTGCTGGTGCAGGGGGACATGGACGTCCTGCCCCGCGTGCTGGCGACGAGCGGCGCCGCGCTCATCGGCATGTCGCTGCTGGTGCTGGCGCAGGAGACGATGCTGGCGTCCTCCGGCGCGGCGCTGGCGGCTCGCTGGCGGGAGCGGCTCTACCGCGACCTGCTGCGGCGCGACCCGGGCCGCCTTCCCGGCACCTCGGGCGGGCTGGCCGGCCGCATCCTGGCCGACCTGGTCGAGGTGGAGCACTTCCACCGCTACGGGATCGGCACCATCGTCGCGGAGGCCACCGCCATCGCCGCGATCCTGGCGGTGCTGTTCTGGCGAGCGCCCGGCCCGACGCTGGCGCTGCTGGCGCTGGGCGTTCCCGCCGCCTGGGTGCTGGCGGTGCTGGGCCGCCGCTTGCGGGCCCAGGCCGATCGCGCCCAGGCCGGCAGCGAGGCGGTGACCGCCCACCTGCAGGAGGGGCTGAGGCAGCACGCCGTGGCGCGTGCCTTCGGCGCCGAGGAGTTCCTGATCCGCCGCTTCGACGAGGCCAACGACGCCACGCGTCGTGCCGCCGTGCGACGCGGCTTCCTCTCCGCCCTCCAGATCCCCGCCTCCCAGATCGCGCTGTTCGTCGCGCTGGCGGGCCTGGTGACGCTCCTCGCCGGGCAGGCGTCCACCGGCCGGCTGTCGGTGGGCGAGGTGGTCGAGTACCTGACCCTGGTCGCGCTGCTGACGACGCCGGCGCAGATGCTGCCCCGCGGCTACGCGCTGCTGCGTCAGGGCGAGGCGGCCGCGCGCCGCCTGCGGCAGCTGGAGACGGCGCCGGCGTCGCACGTCCCGAGCCCGGATGCCGCTCGGCCGGAGGCCCCGGGGCGGGACGACCCGCCGCACGACCTCGCTGGCGC
Organism: uncultured bacterium; assembly: GCA_964530905.1. Classification (GTDB taxonomy): domain Bacteria; phylum Deinococcota; class Deinococci; order Deinococcales; family Trueperaceae; genus SLSQ01. Next base: position 1,759 of record CAZHCI010000101.1, on the reverse strand, counting down.
GCACGCCGCCGAGCGAGAAGCGCCCGCGTACCTGGCGGACGCGGAGCGTGGCCTTCACCTCGACGACGTCTGGGTCCGGCACCTGGACGGACCGTACGTGCTGCGGGGCGCGACGGCGCGCCTGCCCGAGCGCGGGCTGGTCGCGCTGGTCGGCGAAAGCGGGGCGGGCAAGTCGACGCTGCTGGCGATGCTGCTCGGGTTCCTCGCCGCCGAGCGCGGCCGGGCCACGCTGGCGGGGCGGCCGCTGACGGCCGCCCGCGACGCGATCGGCTGGGTGCCGCAGTCGCTCGACCTGATGCGGGGGCCGCTTCGCGACAACCTGACCCTCGGCCGCGACGCCCGCGACGAGGAGCTGCGCGAGGCGCTGCGCGCGGTCGGCATGGACGAGGCGGTGGACGAGCTTCCGACCGGCCTCGATCACGTTCTCGACGAGGACGGCGCCGGCCTCTCCGGCGGGCAGCGGCAGCGGCTCGCGATCGCGCGCGCCTTGCTTCGGCGCCCCGCGGTGCTGCTCCTCGACGAGCCGACCGCCAACCTGGACGCGGCGTCCGAGGCGGCCCTGGTCCGCACGCTGCGGCGAGAGGCACGCCACCGCCTGGTGCTCGCCGTCGCGCACCGAACCGCCCTGGCCGACGCCGCCGACCTGGTGCTCCGCCTGGAGGACGGGCGGCTGCACCCCGTCGACGCCTCGTCGGCAGAGGCGGCCGTCCCGACCGCGGCGGGCGACCCGAGGAGCGGGCGGGGCGGCGACGCGGGAGGAGGACCTACGTGAGCGTCCGCGACCTGTACGACGACGCCGAGCTGTACGACGCGCAGTACCGCTGGTACCGCGACGACGTGCCGTTCTACCGCGGCCTGGCCCTCGACCGGCCCGGGTCGGTGCTCGAGATCGGGGCCGGCACCGGCCGCGTCACCGTCGAGCTCGCCAGGCTGGCCGAGCGCGTCGTGGCGTTGGAGCCGTCCGCGTCGATGCGCGACGCGGCCGAGGCGCGCCTGAGCGAGGCCGGCGTCGCGGACCGCGTCGAGCTGCGCGACCAGGACGCGCGGGAGCTGGCCGAGGAGGGGGGCTTCGCCTTGGTGGTGGCGCCGTTCCACGTGCTGATGCACCTCGTGACGCTCGATGATCAGGACGCGGTGCTGCGCGGAGCGCGGCAGGCGCTGGACCCGGGCGGCGCGTTCGCGTGCGACCTGTTCGTCCCCCGCTTCGGTCCCGAGGGCGTGCTGCGGCGGGAGGCGACCTGGCGCGACGCGGCCGGTCACGACGCCGAGCTGTGGACGGTTCAGCATCACCACGCCGCGGAGCAGCGGATCGAGAGCCTGTACCTCGTGGACCGCGTCGACGCAGGCGGCGTCGTCCGGCGGAGCCGTCGCCGCCTGGTGCAGCGGTACCTCCATCGCTACGAGCTCGAGCGTGCCGTGCGGAGCGCGGGCTTTCGCGACGTCCGCCTCTTCGGCGACTTCGACCGGAGGCCGGTGGACGACGCCGCGGCGCGGTACGTGGTGCTCGCCACGGTCTGACCGCGTGGCCGGCGGGGCCGCGCACGAGCCGGTCGCGGGCCGGTCACGCGTCAGCCGGTCGCGTGTCGGCCGGTCGCGTGTCGGCCGCTCTCGAGCACCCGAGCCGCGGCGGCGCTGGCGGCGCCGTACGGCACCTCGTGGCCCAGCTCGCGCAGGACGGACTCGAGGGTGCCGGCCAACCCGAGCGCGTCGAACCCGTCCGCCCAGCCGAGCAGCGACGGGCGGAGCAGGTACGGCCGCG
>CAZHCI010000100.1:8365-9787 GCA_964530905.1 uncultured bacterium | reverse complement strand
GCGATCGCGTTCTCGACGTCCGCGAGCGCCTCGTCGTCGACCTCGGGGTCGGCGCTGAGCGCACGCTCGTAGGGCGGCATCGCCTCGTCGAGGCGGCCGAAGCGGGCGCGCACCAGCCCGAGGTTGTACGCCGCGATGGTCGCGCCCGGCCGCAGCTCCAGCGCGCGCTCGCTGGCCGCTTCGCTGCGATCCCACAGGCCCAGCAGGTACCAGGCCCAGCCGAGGTTCGTCCAGTACAGGTCGTTCTCCGGCTGGAGATCGACGGCCACCGCCAGCGCGCGCGCCGCCGCGAGCCCGTCGCCTGCGTCGAACGCCAGGTAGCTGAGCCGCTCGAACGGCCACGCGAACGTCGGCGCGGCACGCGTGAGCCCCCGCAGCGCCGTCCGCTCGAGGGTCGTATCGGCCGTGACGTCGGCGAGCAGCGCGACGACCACCAGCACGGCGGGATCGTCCGACGCGGCCAGCGCCTCGAGCTCCGTCGTTCCGGCGCGATCGCGCGCGAGCTCGTACGAGGCCAGCGTGGCCGCGCCGTACGGGTAGGCGCTCGCTGCGCGGGCGTAGGCGTCGTCGGCGCGCGCCAGGTCGCCCCCGTCGGCCGCGACGGCACCGATCCAGGCGTCGGCGGCAGGCATGCCCGCCCCGGCGAGACCTTCCAGGTACGCCATCGTGCGCTCGCCGTCGTCGAGCACCGTCAGCGCCAGCGTGGCGGCCAGGGCCGGCCTAGCGGGCGACGGGCGACCGGCCCGCACGTCGTCGAGCACGGACGCGAGCTCGCGCAGCCGTGGCGAGACCGTGCCGGCCTCCTCGGCGCGCGCCATCAGCTCGTCCACCTCGGCCGCGAACCCGCCGGCCAGCAGCGTCACCGCCCGCCCCAGCGCGTCGTCGACGCCGGCCATGTCGATCGGCTCCGGTCGCGGTGGTGGCGGCAGGTCCAAGCGTGCGCTCAGGAGCGCCGAGGCCCGGCGGGCCAGCTCGGCGGGATCGTCCTCGGGCGCGCGGAGCGTGGTTCGCACCGTCGTGCCGTCGGCCGCGGCCGCGACGAGGTCGAGGCGCAGCCCGCCGGCGTCGGTCGTCACGCGGCCCGACACGGCCAGATCGGCGCCGCTGCCCGCGCGCAACAGCATCGCGCCGTGCAGGCGGGCCATGCCGCCCTCCTCGAGCAGGGCCAGCGGCCCGACGTAGCCGTCGGCGTACGAGAACGGCGGAACCAGCGCGGGCGCGGCGGCCGGCCCGACGACCAGATCGGCGCCGGGGTCGAGTGCCTCGGCGATCCGGTCGGCGACGACGGCTCCGAGGACCGACCCCTCGCCGAGGAACGGGTGGACGACCACCGTCTGGGCTTGAGCCGCCCCGGCGAGCGCGAGGGCGACGAGAACAGTCCTGAGCAGGCGCATGAAAACCTCCGTCTGGGACGCTAGCACG
>CAZHCI010000100.1:6887-8265 GCA_964530905.1 uncultured bacterium | reverse complement strand
GCGCTCAGGCCAGCAGGTCCTCGAAATCGTCCATCATGCGCTGGGCCGCGTCGACGCTGCGGCAGATCACGAGGATCGTGTTCTGGCCGGCCAGCGTGCCGACGACCTCCTCGCGGTCCAGCTTGTCGATCACGTAGGCGATCCCGCTTGCGTGCCCCTCGTCGGTGTCGATCACGAGGAGGTTGTCGCCGCGGTCCAGGTCGCGCACGAACAGGCGGAACCGTTGCGCCAGCTCGCCGACGACGTCCTCCTGGGCGGCGAGCGGGGTCGAGCGATAGCGGTGCTGACCGTTCCCGGCGGGCAGCCGCACCAGGCGCAGCTCGTTCACGTCGCGACTGATGGTCGCTTGCGTGACCTTGATGCCTCGTTTGGCGAGGTGCTCGGCGATCTCGGCTTGCGTCGAAATGAACTCGTTCTCGACGAGCTCCTCGATCAGGCGCTGGCGGTACTCTTTACTCGGCATATTTATACGGTATACGTCGGTCGGCGATCGCGCCAGGGGTTCCGACACGTAGCCCGTGATCAGGTGCCGAGCTCGCGCACGGCCCGGTCCAGGATCCGCTCCGCCGTCTCGCGCTTGGACAGGCGCGGCAGCGCGTCCGACGTCCCGTCCGGCCGCACCAGCGTCACCTCGTTCATGTCGCCGCCGAACCCGCTCCCCTGCCGCCGCGGGTAGTTCAGCGCGATGAACGCGAGTCCCTTCCGCCGCGCCTTGTCCGCGGCCCGCTCGACGCCCTGATCGGTCTCCATCGCGAAGCCGATCATCGTCTGCCGCGTGCGCCGCTTCGCCAGCGTCGCCAGCACGTCGGCGGTCCTGACGAGCTCCAGCGACGACGTCTCGCCCGACTTGGGCACCTTCTGCTCCGCCGGCTCCGCCGGACGCCAATCGGCGACCGCCGCGCTCATCACGAGAAGGTCGCACGCCTCGAACGGCGCCTCGACCGCGTCGGCCATCTCGCCTGCCGTCTCGACCGCGATCGTCCGCACGCCGTGCGGCGCAGCGACCGCCATCGGGCCGTGCACCAGGGTCACCTGCGCTCCCCGGTCGCGCGCGGCCTCGGCCACGGCGACGCCCATGCGGCCCGAGGACGGGTTGCTCAGGAAACGCACGGGATCGAGCCACTCCCGCGTCGGGCCCGCCGTCACCAGCACGCGGCGACCGACCAGATCCCGAGGCCGCGGGTCGCGCATGACCGCCGCGACCAGCGACGCTTCCTCCGGCATCCGGCCCACGCCGGACCCTTCGTCGACGCTTCCGAGGCGGCCGGACGCCGGCACGAGCACCTCGCGTCCGTCGTCGCGCAGCCGATCGACGTTGCGGCGGACGGCCGGCGCGTTCCACATCGCCTCGTTCATCGCCGGCGCGTACAGCACGCGC
>CAZHCI010000100.1:1883-6787 GCA_964530905.1 uncultured bacterium | reverse complement strand
GGGGTCGGATCAGAGCTCGTCGGTACGCTCCTCGCGGCGCTGACGCGCCCGGGCCTCGCGCAGGGAGACGTCGGAGGGGAGGTCCTCGCCCCAGACGATCCCCTTGCCGGTGCTCAGCTCCGCCATCGCGACGGAGACGGTGTTGGTCTTGGCTGCGGGCATCTCGTCGGCCTCGAGCAGCGGCGGCACGCCGCTCTTGAGCTGCGCGGCGCGCCTGGCGACGACGATCGAGAGGCGGTAGCGCGAGTCGGTCAGGGACAGCAGTCGGTCGTAGCCTTCCTGGGCCATGGATCCTCCTAAGGGGAAACGGGAGACGGGAGACCGGGCGAGCACGCGCGAGCTGCGCGTCCGCCGGCGACGTCTCGCGCCTCGCGCTGTGATCCTACCGCACCGCTGCCGAACGACCGTCGCCGAACGACCGTCGCCGCGTGCGCCCCCCGGCGTCCCGGGTCGGGCCAGGCCGGGGGCCCGGTCGGGGGCCCGGCGCGGGCTCAGGTCTCGCGCAGGAACGCACGCACCTCTTCGTCGCGAAGCCGGGCGGCACGCACGCGCTCGGCCCGCACGACCGCCTGGAAGTCCTGCACGGCGCGTCCGAGCTCGTCGTTCACCACCGCGTAGTCGAACTCGCGCACCGCGCGGATCTCCTCGCGAGCCCGGGCCAGCCGCTTCTGGATCTTCGCCTCGTCGTCGGTGCCGCGACCGCGCAATCGGCGCTCGAGCTCGGCCAGCGAGGGCGGCGCGATGAAGATCATCACCGCCTCGGGAAGCGCGCGCTTGAGCTGCCGGGCGCCGGCCAGCTCGAGCTCGAGCAGCACGTCGCGACCCGCCGCCAGAGCCGCCTCGACCGGCGCGCGCGGCGTGCCGTAGTAATCGCCGACGTACTCCGCCCATTCGAGCAGGCCGTCGTCCCTGAGCATCGACTCGAACCGCTGGGGCGTCAGGAAGTAGTACTGGACGCCGTGCTCCTCGCCGGGCCGCTGGCCGCGGGTGGTGGCGGAGACGGAGTAGAACAGATCGCCCAGCGCCGGCACGGCCTCGCGTCGGATCGTGTCCTTGCCGACGCCCGAGGCGCCCGTCATGACGAACGGGATCCCGCGTCGGCCGCCGCCCGGCGCCGCGGAGGCACCGGCCGATTCCGCGGCTGCGGCGTGCGTTCCTCGCTTCACGCGGCGCAAGGTACCACGGCGTCGCGGCCGGCGCCGGGGCCTGCAGCGCACCCGGCCGGCGGCGTCGGTCGCCGCGGCGACGACCGGTGGTAGCATGCGGTCCCGGAGAAGGTGAGGGCATGGTGACCAAGTACATCTTCATCACGGGCGGGGTGGTTTCGAGCCTCGGCAAAGGCATCGCCACCTCGAGCCTCGGGGCGCTGATGCGCGCTCGGGGCTACCGCGTGACCGCGGTCAAGATCGACCCGTACATCAACGTCGACGCCGGCACGATGCGACCGTACGAGCACGGCGAGGTGTTCGTCACCGACGACGGCGCCGAGACCGACCTGGACATCGGCACGTACGAGCGCTTCCTGGACACCGACCTCGGACGCGGCAACAACGTCACGACCGGCCAGGTCTACCAGACCGTCATCGAGCGCGAGCGCCGCGGCGAATACCTGTCGCAGACCGTCCAGGTCATCCCGCACGTCACCGACGAGATCAAGAAGCGGATCCGCGCCGCCGGCGAGGAGGACGGGGCGGAGCTGGTCCTGGTCGAGGTGGGCGGGACCGTCGGCGACATCGAGTCGCTCCCGTTCCTCGAGGCGATCCGCCAGATGCGGTTCGAGGAAGGCCGCGACCAGACCCTCTACCTGCACGTCACCCTGCTCCCCTACCTGGGCACCAGCGAGGAGTTCAAGACCAAGCCGACGCAGCACTCCGTCGCCACCCTTCGCGGCGTCGGCATCCAGCCCGACGCGCTGATCGTCCGCAGCGAGCGGCCCGTCCCCGACGAGGCCCGCCGCAAGATCGCGCTGTTCTCCAACGTCGAGGCCCGCGACGTGTTCAACGCCTACAACGCCGACCACGTCTACGCCGTGCCCGAGATGCTCGAGCAGCAGGGCATCGGCCGCTTCACCGAGCGCACCCTGATCCTCGACAAGGTGCTGCCCGAGCTCCACGTCTGGCAGGAGGCGGTCCGGGTGCTCCGCAAGCCCGCCGGCCGGACCCGCATCGCCGTCGTCGGGAAGTACGTCGCGATGCCCGACGCGTACTTGTCGCTGAACGAGGCGCTGAAGCACGCCGGCATCGCGAACGACGTCGCCGTCGAGGTCGAATGGGTCTCGGCCGAGGAGGTCGCCGAAGGCGATCTGGGCTTCCTGGAGTCGTACGACGGGATCCTGGTCCCCGGCGGGTTCGGCGTGCGCGGCATCGAAGGCAAGGTCCGGTCGGCCCGGATCGCGCGCGAGCGCGGCGTGCCCTACCTCGGCATCTGTCTGGGGATGCAGATCGCCGTGATCGAGTTCGCGCGCAACGTCGCGGGGCTCGAAGCCGCGAACTCGACCGAGTTCGACCCGTACACGCCTCACCCGGTGATCGATCTCATGCCCGAGCAGCTCGACGTCGACGGCATGGGCGGAACGATGCGGCTGGGAAGCTGGCCGATGCGGGTCGAGCCCGGGACGGTGCTCGCGTCGCTGTACCGCCCGGGCACGGATCGCATCGTGCGCGAACGGCACCGTCACCGCTACGAGGTCGCGCCGGTCTACGTCGACCGCCTGGTCGAGGCGGGCATGGTCGTCTCGGGCGTGACGCCGGGGATGGAGGGGCGCGGCGCGGGTCTCGTCGAAGCGATCGAGCTCGCGGGCCACCCGTTCTTCGTCGGCCTCCAGTCCCACCCCGAGTTCACCTCGCGCCTGATGAGGCCCAGCCCGCCGTTCCGAGGGTTCATCGCCGCCGCCGCGCGCCGCGCCGAGGCGGGCGCGGCGACCGGCGACGCGTCTCCGGGCGTGCACGGGCGTCCGGGAGCCGCGACCCCCGAGCGGCCGTGAGCGACGGGCTCCTGGCCAGCGGTCCGCTGGTGATCGGCCTGGCCGGCGGCACCGGATCGGGCAAGACCACCGTGGCCGAGGCGATCGTGCGCGCGGCGGCCGGCCGGGTCGCGATCCTGCCGCAGGACGCGTACTACCGCTCGCAGCCCGACCTGCCGTTCGAAGCGCGGGCGCTGACGAACTACGACGAGCCCAGCGCATTCGACACCGAGCTGCTCGTCGCGCAGATCGACGCGCTGCGCGACGGGCTCCCCATCGAGCGGCCCGTGTACGACTTCGCCCAGCACGAGCGCTCGACCGAGACGGTCCGCGTCGAGGCGCGCGCCGTGCTCGTCGTCGAGGGGATCCTGGTGCTCCACGAGCCGCTGCTGCGGGAGCGCATGACGCTCAAGGTGTTCGTCGACGCCCCGCCCGACGAGCGCTTCATCCGGCGTCTCGAGCGCGACGTCGCCGAGCGCGGACGCAGCGCGGCCAGCGTGATCGCGCAGTACCGGCGTACCGTCAAGCCGATGCACGACCTGTTCGTCGAGCCCACCAAGCAGCACGCCGATCTCATCGTTCCCGAAGGCGGGCGCAACCACGTCGCGCTGGCGGTGATCTCGAGCTTCGTCGAGCGGGCGGTCCGGCGTCCGGACGCGGCGGCCGAAGGCGCCGCGGGCGGCGCTCGTGCCTGACCGCGCTCGGCGCGTGCTGTGGTGGCTGGTCGCGGCGTCGCTGCTCCCGGCCGCGCTGCTGACCTGGCAGCGGCACGGCGCCGAGGGCGACACCAGGCGCGTCGCGATCGTGATGGACGCGGACGCCCTCGAGACGCAGGCGCGCACCCTGAGCCGCGATCCGTTCGAGCTGGCGCTGCACTACCGGTCGCTGGGCCTGTCCGGCATCGCGATCTACGAGCAGACGCCGAGGAGCCTGGCGGCCGACGGGCGCGCAGCGATGATCACCGGCGCCGACGCGATCGCGCAGGCGGTCGCGGCCGGGCTGCCGGCTCCCGAGGTTCCCGCGCACGCGACCCTGGTCCGCGCCCTCGAGCCGGGCGCGACCGACGATCTGATCGCGCAGGCGTCCCGTCCGCCGGACGCCGTCCGACTGGGCGGGCACGACTGGTGGGCGCTGCCCGGAGACGAGGCCGAGACGCGTCCGGCGGGCCCGGACCGCGCGACCATCGCCCGCTACGCCGAGGCCGGCTTCGACGTCGCCTACCGCCCCCGCAACGCCCCCGGTCTGCGCGACGTCGGCGCGACGTTCCCACCGCAGGCCCGCTACCTGATCCACGCCGGGCTGGACGTCGCAGGCCATCCGCACGACCTCGCCGGCCTGGCGGAGGCGTCGCGCGGGTACTGGACCGCGGTCATCGAGGGCACGCCGCAGGACGGCTTCGCGGCCCTGCGCGGCAAGATCCCGACGGTCCGGCTGCTGAGCTTCAACCAGGACTACCTGAACCAGGGGCTGCCTCCCGCGGAGGTGGTCGACAAGTACCTGCTGGCCGCCGAGGAGCGCAACGTCCGGCTCCTCTACCTTCGCCCCTACACCGAGCAGCAGCTCGGCGACATGCTGGCGAACACCGAAGCGCTCGTCGGGGGGCTCGTCGCCGCGCTCGAGGCGTCCGGATTCGAGATCGGTGCGCTGCCGCTGGACGAGGCGAGCCTGGGGGACTACGCGCCCTCGCGCTGGCTCCGGGCGGCCGCCGCCGTCGGCGTGCTGGCCGGGCTCGGCCTGCTGGCGGCGCTGTACCCCGGCGTGTGGGGCGCGCTGGCCGCGGCGGCGGTCGGCGCCCTCGGCGTGCTGGCCGCCGGCCTCGACTGGGACGCCCTGGCGCTGATCGCGGCGCTGGTCTTCCCGGTGCTCGGCTACGCCCGGCCGCTGCGCGGGGGCTCCGATCCGGACGGCTCCGGTCGGGACGGCTCCGGTCGGGACGGCTCCG
>CAZHCI010000100.1:0-1783 GCA_964530905.1 uncultured bacterium | reverse complement strand
GGACGGCTCCGGTCGGGACGGCTCCGGTCGGGACGGCTCCGAGAGCGACCGGCGAGGGCCGTGGACCCTGCTGCGCGCGACCGGCGTGAGCCTGATCGGCGCGATGCTGCTCGTGGCCGTCGGCAGCGACCGGGCGTCGGTGCTGGGCGTCGAGCCGTTCCGGGGCGTGGCGGCCACGCTGGTCGTGCCGCCGCTGCTCTTCCTGGCGCACGCGATGCTGCGCGAGCGCGGCCCGGCCGGTTGGCTGCGCACGTTGTGGTCGCGTCCGATCCGCCTCGGCCCGGCGGCGCTGGCGGTGCTGGGCGTGGCGGCGCTCGGACTGGTCGTGATGCGTCGCGGCAACACTCCGATCATCGGCGCGAGCGAGCTGGAGCTCGAGCTGCGCGAGGCGCTGGCCTCCGCGTTCGCGAGGCCCCGCTTCAAGGAGCTGCTCGGGCACCCGCTCGGACTGCTGGGGCTGACCGGGCGGACGTGGCCCGAATGGATCCGCGCGCCGCTGCTCACCGGGGGCGTGATCGCGCAGGCCAGCATCCTGAACAGCTTCTCGCACTACCACACGCCGCTGGCGATCTCGCTGGAGCGCACGATCGTCGCGCTGGCGCTGGGCGCGGCGGTGGGCGCGGTCGGCGTCGTCGCCGCTCGGCTGATCGTCCGCTGGGGCCGCCGCTGGCTGGACGCCGCGCCGTGAAGATCCTCGTCTCGGGCTACCTGGGCCAGGGGAACCTGGGCGACGAGGCGATCTTCTCCGGGCTGGCCCGCGGCCTGGCCGCGCGCGGGCATGCGGTCCACGCGCTGAGCGGCTCGCCCGCCGAGACGCGGGCGGCGCACGGCGTTCCCGCCTGGCATCGGCTGCGCGACCTGCCCTGGGCGCTGGGGCGCGCCGACGCCGTCGTCTCCGGCGGCGGGGGGCTCCTCCAGGACGCGACGAGCTACCGGAGCCTGCTGTACTACCTCGGCGTGATCCGAGCCGCCCGGGCGACGGGGACCCGGGTCGTCGTGTTCGGGCAGTCGATCGGCCCGCTCACGCCCCGGGGCCGCCGCGCGGTCGCGGGCGCGCTCGCGGGGCTGCCCGTCGCCGTGCGCGACGCGCCCTCGCAGGCGCTGCTGGCCGCCGCCGGAATCGACGCCCCCCGCTTCGCGGACGCGGCGCTGGCGCTCCCGCTCAGGAGCGTGCGACGCGTGGGCGGCGTGCTGCTGGTGCCGCGCGCCGACGTCGCCGGCGCGCGAGCGGGCCTCGAAGCCGTCGCTCGCGACGCCATCGCGGCGGGCCGGCCCGTCGGCGTCGTGTCTCTCCAGGACGGAGCGGACGAGGAGGACGCCGACGCGATCGTGGGGTCCGTTCCCGGGGTGGAGCGGCGCTACGCGGACAGCGCAGGCACGGCCCTCGCCCGATGCGCCGAGGCCGACCTGGTCGTCTCGGCCCGGCTCCACGGCCTGATCCTGGCCGCGCGAGCCGGCGTCGCCCACGTCGGCGTCGCGTACGACCCGAAGGTCGACGGGTTCCTCGCGGACAGCGGCGGCGCGGCCGCGCACGTACCCGTGGAGGCGCACGAGCTCAGGCGCTTGGCGGCGACGGCGGCTCCCCCTGGGCCGGTCCTCGGCGCGTCGTTGCACGCCTCCGCCGAGGCGGGGCTCGACTGGCTGGACCGAGCCCTCCGCCACGGCCCGGCACCGCGCCAGCCCGCCGCGAGCGACGAGCGATCCGGGGGTCCGCCGGGTAGCATGGCGCCATGAGTCGTGAACGCGCCCGCTGGGCGCTCGAGGCGACGGCCTGGACGGCCCG
>CAZHCI010000099.1:2141-9889 GCA_964530905.1 uncultured bacterium | reverse complement strand
CGGCGCAGGCGGCGGCCGCGAGATCCGGCCCGCCACCGCCGCCCTGCGCGCGCCGGTGGCCGAGGGCAGGGTGTTCACCCGGCCGTGCCACGCCTCGTAGCCCATCACCGAGAACGCCAGCGCCTCGCGATCGGCGCTGTCCATGCCGCGCTCCTCGAACGTCGTGACGCGGGCGCCCAGCGCCTCGAGCGCCCCCTTCAGGCCGGCGACGAGGGTCGGGTTCTTCGCGCCCCCGCCCGCCAGCCACACCTCGTCCAGGCGGCGCGCGTCTCCTGAAAGCAGGTGCTCGCGGTACGCCTGCGCGGTCGACGCGACGGTGAACGCCGTCGCCGTCGCCAGCGCGTCCTCGGCCGGCAGCGACGCCAGGCCGGTCTCCGCGAGCTCGCGCAGGTTGAACGCCTCGCGGCCCGTGGTCTTGGGCGGCGGCAGGCGCAGGTAGGGGTGGTCCATCAGTCGGGCCAGCACGGCCGCGTCCACCCGCCCCGCCGCGGCCAGCCGTCCGCCGTCGTCGCGGTCCAGTCCGGCCTTGGCCCACGCCAGCTCGTCCAGCAGGCAGTTCGCGGGACCGGTGTCGAACGCCGCCACCCGCTTCGGATCCAGGTCTGGCGGGAGCCAGGTCAGGTTCCCGATCCCGCCCAGGTTGTGCACCGCGCGGGCGATCCCCTCCTGGCCGTAGAGCAGAAGATCGCCGAACGGCACCAGCGGGGCTCCCTGGCCCCCCTCGGCCAGGTCGGCCTGACGCAGGTCCGACACGACCGGAAGGTCGGTCCGGGCCACGACCCGGGCCGGCTCGCCCAGCTGCAAGGTCGCCGGAATCCGCACCCCTCGGGCCGCGTCCGCTCGCGGCTCGTGCCAGACGGTCTGCCCGGAGAGCACGACCAGGTCCACGCTCTCGCCGGCCCGACCGGCGCGCTCCGCCACCCGCGCGACCAGCTCCGCGGCGTGCTCGCCCAGCTCCGCGTGCAGCGCCGTCAGCTCCACCGCGTCCGCGCCGCCCGGCGTGATCGCGCGCCCCAGCCGGGCGCGAAGCTCGGCGGGGTAGGGCGCCGACCCGCGATCGGTCACCGACCAGGCGAAGGGGCGGTCGCCGCCGCCGGAGAACCGCGCCAGGACGGCGTCGGCGCCGTCCATCGAGGTGCCCGACATCACGCCCAGGACGTTCACGCCGTGGCCCCTCTCACGTCGCGTCCCCTCTCACGTCGCGTCCCCGCCCCCGTCGTCGTCCCGGTGCCCGAACACGACGCGGTGCGCGGCCCGCCGCAGCGCTGCGACGCCGTGACCGCCGTGGCGGGTGGGGTGGACGCGGTTCGTGAGCAGCACGCAGAAGCGGCCGACGTCCGGATCGATCCAGAGGCTGGTGCCGGTGAAGCCGGTGTGCCCGAAGCCGCGCGGTCCGCGCCAGTCCGCGGCCGGGTCCGGCGCGGCGTCGCCCTCCTGCCCGTCCGCGGCCAGCACCCAGCCCAGGCCGCGGGCCGGCTGGCCCGGCGGGGTGGCGCGCCGGGTGGCGGCGTCCAGGAGCTCGGGGGTCGCCAGCCGCGGGTCGCGCCGGAGCCACGCCTGGGCGTAGCGCGCCAGTGCGCCGGCGGTCCCGAACAGGCCGGCGTGCCCGGCCACGCCGTCCATGATCCAGGCGGCCTCGTCGTGGACCTCGCCCTCGAGCAGGCGCATGCGCCAGCCGCACGCCTCGGTGGCGGCCAGCGGCACGGGCGCGGGTCGGGCGGCTCCCCGGGCGCCTCCCCGGTCCCGCCGTGGCCGGTAGCCGAGCTCGTCGTCCGCGATGCCCAGCGGTGCGTACAGCGCGTCCTGCACGAACGCGTCCTGGCGCGATCCGCAGGTCCGCTCGACGAGCGCGCCCAGCACGATGAAGCCGAGGTCGCTGTAGACCACCTCGCCGTGAGCGGTGGGAAGCCCTACCGCCAGGGCGTGGCCGATCACCGTGCGTCGCTCGGCGGCGATCCCCATGTACGGCGCCCAGCCGGGAAGGCCGGCGGTGTGCGTCAGCAGGTCGCGGGCGCTGCGGTCGCCCAGCGACGGCTCGCGGAACCAGCCGGCGTTGGGGAACGGCTCCCTCAGCGGCGCGTCGAGGTCCAGCCGCCCGTCCGAGGCCAGCCTGAGCACCGCCGGAACGGTCGAGACGACCTTCGTGAGCGAGGCGAGGTCGTAGCGGACGTCGGCGCGGGCCGGGGGGCCGCCGATCCGGCGGACGCCGTGCGCGATCGGGACGATGGCGCTGCCGGCGTCGCCGGCGATCGCGACGCACGAGGGCACCTCGCCGCGCTGAACGGCGGGCGCGAGGACCGCGTCCAGCTCGGCGCGCAGCGACGAGAGGTCCAGAGGAGGTCGGACGTCGGCGGCGGCCATCGCCCGACGCTAGCACGCCTTGCCGCTTTGGTCTAGAAGTGGTAACGTCCGAAGCGACGGCCACGCTCCGCGTTCCTCGCCCGCCCAGCGATCCGCCGGCCGGCCGGCGACGCACCCCCAAGGAGGACCCCATGCGAAAGCTTCTCTTCGCCCTGCTCACCGTGCTCGTCGCGGCATCTCCCGCCCTGGCGCAGCAAGGCACGCTCGAGATCGCGGTGGATCAGGCGCCGGTCGGGCTCGACCCGCACCTGGTCACGGCGTTCAGCAGCTTCGTCGTGATCGGCCAGGTCTACGACGGGCTGATCGAGTTCGACGCCGACCTCAAGATCGGCCCGGCGCTGGCCACCTCCTGGGAGGTGTCGGACGACGGCCTGGTCTACGACTTCGAGCTCCGTGACGACGTGGTGTTCCACGACGGCGCCGAGATGACCGCCGTCGACGTCGTGTACAGCTTCGAGCGGATCATGGCCGAGGAGACCGGCTCGCCGCAGGCCAGCCGCTTCTCGCAGGTCGAGAGCGTCGAGGCCACCGGCGAGTACGCCGTCCGCTTCACGCTGACCGCGCCGTTCGCGCCGTTCCTCGGCAACCTGTCGAACCTCAGCGTCGTGCCCCGCCACGTGGTCGAGGCGGAGGGCGACCTGCAGCGCGTCGCGGTCGGCACCGGCCCGTTCATGCTGGACGAGGTCGTGCCCGACACCTTCGTCCGGCTCGTCGCGAACCCCGACTACTACCGCGCCGACCAGCCCAAGCTCGCCGGGCTCCGCTACAACGTCGTGCCCGAGGCCTCCACCCGCGCCGCCGGCCTGCGCACCGGCAGCTACCACCTGCTGCCCGACGTCGATCCCGCCACCGCCCAGACGATCCAGGGCGCCGGCGGCGTCGAGCTGCTCGAAGTGCAGGACCTCGCCTACACGCTTCTCGGCATGAACGTCGAGCGCGAGCCGTTCGACGATCCCGCCGTGCGCCGCGCCATCAACCTGGCCATCGACCGCGACGAGATCGTCACCGCCGTCTACTTCGGGAACGCCGTTCCCGGCGGCCCGCTCAGCCCCGGCCTGGATCAGTGGGCGCTGGACACGGACGAGTACGCCTGCTACCGGCACGACCCCGACGCCGCGCGCGCGCTGCTGGCCGACGCCGGCTACGAAGACGGCTTCGAGCTCGAGATCCTCACCTTCGGAACGATCAAGGTCGTCAGCGACCTCGCCCAGGTGCTGCAAGCCCAGCTGACCGAGGTCGGCATCGACACCACCGTCAACGTCGCCGAGTTCGGCACCTTCGTGCAGGACTGGCGCAACAGCGACTTCCAGGCGTTCGTCAGCCTCAACGGCGGCAACGCCGATCCGGACGGCTACCTCTACCGGACGTTCCACGGGGGCGGCGCGACGAACGTGTACCAGTACGACGACGAAACGGTCGACACGCTCCTGGATCGCGGCCGCACCACCGCCGACGACGCGGCGCGCTTCGCGACCTACGCCGAGCTGCAGCGGATCCTGGCGTGCCAGGGGCCGGTCGCCCACGTCGCCTACGCCACGCTGTTCAGCGGCGTGCGCGAGAACGTCGACGGCTTCCGCCAGATGCCCACCCGCGGCATGCGCTACCTGCGCGAGACCAGCCTCGACTGATCCGGCCGCGAGGGGCGGGCGCGAGTCCGCCCCTCGCCAGCGCCAGGAGGAGACGCCCGCGTGACCGGCTACATCGTCCGCCGCCTCGCCGACCTCGTCTTCGTGCTGTTCGGCGTGTCGGTGCTGGTCTTCCTGATGATCCGCCTGATCCCGGGCGACGCCGTCGACATCCTGCTCGGCGCCAACACCGACATCACCCCGGAGCGCGTCGAGGCGCTCCGTGAGCGTCTCGGCCTGGACCTGCCGATCCACCGGCAGTACGTCGAGTGGTTCGGCGGCGTGCTGCGGGGCGACCTCGGGGTGAGCGTCTGGACCGGGCGCCCGGTGACCGAGGAGATCGTCTCGCGTCTGCCGGTCACGCTCGAGATCACCTTCCTGGCGCTGGCGTTCGCGCTGATCGTCTCGTTCCCGCTGGGCATCCTGGCCGCCCGGGCGCGCGGCGGCCTGGGAGACGTCGCGGTCCGGCTCGTCTCGATCGTCGGCCTCACCCTCCCCTCGTTCTGGGTGGGCGTGCTGATGCTCTACGCCGCCTCGATCTGGCTTCCCGCCTGGCCCACCATCGGCTACGTGCCGTTCGGCGAGGATCCGGTCGGCAACGTCTCGCGGATGGTGCTGCCGGTGTTGGCCGTGTCGTTCCCGATGATCGCCGGCCTGACCCGGATCCTGCGCAGCAGCCTGCTCGAGGTGCTGTCGCTGGACTACATCCGCACCGCGCGCAGCAAAGGCGTCTCGCAACGGCGCGTGTTCTCCAAGCACGCCTTGCGGAACGCCATGATCCCCGTCATCACCGTGATCGGCGTGCAGCTCGGCTACCTGCTCTCGGGCGTGGTCGTGATCGAGCAGGTCTTCGCCGTGCCCGGCCTGGGCCGCCTGGCGATCGGCGCGATCAACGAGCGCAACTACCCCCTGGTGCAGGGCGTGATCCTGGTCGTCACCGCGGTGTTCGTGTTCATCAACCTGCTCGTCGACCTGACCTACACCTGGATCGATCCGCGGGTGGAGGTCGCATGAGACGGTTCGTGATCGGCCTGTCGCGCAACCCGGTCGGGATGATCGGCCTGGTGCTGTCGCTGGTCGTCGTGATCGGCGCGATCTTCGCGCCGTGGCTGGCCAGCCACGACCCGCTGAAGCAGAGCGTCGTCGAGCGCTTCCAAGGCCCGTCCGGCGCGCACCTGCTGGGCACCGACAACTTCGGGCGCGACGCGTTCAGCCGCATCCTGTACGGCACCCGCACCAGCCTTGCGGTGGCGTTCGGCTCGGTCGGGCTCGCCACCCTGGTCGGCGCCACGATCGGACTGCTGGCCGCGTTCTACGGCGGCTGGACCGACCGCATCCTGATGCGGATCATGGACGTGTTCCTGGCGTTCCCGATCATCCTGCTGGCCATCGGCATCCTGGCGGTGCTGGGCCCCGGCGGGCAGAACACCGCGCTCGCGATCGGCATCGTGTACACGCCGATCTTCGCGCGCCTGGCCCGCGGCCCCGCGCTGAGCGTGCTCGCCTGGGACTACGTCGCCGCCGCCCGCGCGCTGGGGGCGAACGGCCCGCGGATCCTGGCGCGCCACGTCACGCCCAACGTGATGGCGCCGATCATGGTGCAGACCACGCTGTCGCTCTCGACCGCGATCCTGGTCGAGGCGTCGCTGAGCTTCCTGGGCCTCGGCACCCAGCCCCCCGCCCCGTCGCTGGGGCTGATGCTTTCCGACAGCCGCGACTACATGCTGATCAGCCCGTGGGTGTCGATCTTCTCGGGCCTCGCGATCCTCGTCGCCTCGCTCGGCTTCAACCTGTTCGGCGACGGCCTGCGCGACCTGCTCGATCCCGCGCTGAGGGGAAGGGCCTGATGACCGAGTCGCACGGCGAGCTGCGCCGCCACCTGAACGAGGAGCTCGGCCTGAGCGTCGACAAGGGGGCGCCCACGCCCGCGTACCTGCAGCTTCGCGGTCGCCTGGCGACGGCGGTGGCCGAGGAGCGGCTGGCGCCGGGGACGGCGCTGCCCTCCGAGCGGGCGCTGGCCGAGGGCCTGGGCCTGTCCCGGATGACGGTGCGCCGGGCGGTCGAGGCGCTGGTCGAGGAGAAGCTGCTCGAGCGGCGCCACGGCAGCGGAACGTACGTCCGCAGCCGGCCGTTGGAGCAGACGTTCGATCGGGTGCAAGGCTTCACCGACGAGGCGCGCTCGCTGGGGTTCGTGGCGGGAACGACGCTGCTCGAGGTGCGCCAAGAGCCGGCGGACGACGAGACCGCCGAGGCGCTCGGGTTGGGCCCGGGCGAGCCGGTGCTGGTGGTGACGCGCCTGCGGACCGCGGACGACCGACCGCTCGCGATCCAGAGCGCCGCGCTGGCGCCTCCGTACGCCTCGCTGTCGCTGGATCTGCTGCGGCGCGAGGAGAGCCTCTACGCGACGCTCCGCGCCCAGTTCGGCGTGGTTCCGCACCACGCCCACCAGACGGTCCACGCGCGCTTGCCGAGCACGCTCGAGCAGCGCTGGCTCGAGATCGGCCCGCACCAGCCGGTGCTCGGGCTGGAGCGCGTCACCTGGTCCGGGGACGGCGAGGTCCTCGAGTACGTTCAGAGCGCCTATCGCGGCGACCGCTACCGCCTCGCGCTCGACCTGGGTCCGCCCGACCTGGGGCCTCCCGATCCGGTTGCCGCTAGCGAGGACGTCTCGACGCAGGAGGAACGCAGGTGAGGACCGAGGCCCGCCATCCCGACACCACCGACCTGGACGCCTGGTCGCCCGAGCGGGCGCTGGACGCGATCGTGGCCGGACAGGAAGGCGCCGTCGCCGCCGTGCGCGCCGCGATTCCCTCGCTGGCCACCGCGGCTCGCGGCGTCGAGGCGCGCCTGGCGCGGGGTGGCCGGCTGGTCTACGCCGGGGCGGGAACGAGCGGTCGCCTCGCTCTCCAGGACGCTGCCGAGCTGCCGCCGACGTTCGGGTTCGAGCGCACGCTCGTGTTGCTCGCGGGCGGCGAGGAAGCCGGCCAAGCCGCGCGCGAAGGCGCCGAGGACGACGAGGCGGCGGCGATCCGCGCGGTGGACGCCGCGAGCGTCGGTCCCGACGACGCGCTGATCGGGCTGGCCGCCTCGGGCGGCACGCCGTACACCCGGGCCGCCGTCCGGCGGGCGCGGGAGCGTGGCGCGTTCACGGTGGGCGTCGCGAACAACGCGGACGCCCCGCTGCTGCACGACGCCGAGGTCGGCATCCTGCTGGACACCGGCCCCGAAGTGCTGACCGGCTCGACGCGCATGGCGGCCGGAACGGCGCAGAAGGCCGCGCTGAACGCGCTCTCGACGGTCGTGCTGGTCCGCTCGGGCGGGGCCTACGAGAACCTGATGGTGGGGATGCGCCCGGTGAACGAGAAGCTCCGCTCGAGGGCGCTGCGCATCGTGCAGGAGGCGACGGGCGCGGACGAGGCGGCCGCCAGGGAGGCGCTCGCCGCGTGCGACGACCGGATCCGCGACGCGATCGTCGTCGTGCTCGCCGGCGTCACGCCGGAGGTCGCGCGGGCCCGGCTACGAGCCGCCGGCGGCCGGGTGCGGGAGGCGCTCGAGCCCGCTACGCCCCCGAGCTGACCCCGAGCTGACCCCCGAGCTGATCGAGGGGCTCCTCAGCGATCGCCGTCGCCCGTGAGGCCGCCCACGAGGAAGGCGGCGCTGCCGGCGATGAACATCCAGACACCGAACGTCTGCGACGCGTCGGACAGGAACGCCACGCTCCCGATCAGGAAGCAGGCGTTCCCGAACGTGCCCAGGTGCCGG
>CAZHCI010000099.1:0-2041 GCA_964530905.1 uncultured bacterium | reverse complement strand
GCGGCGAAGAACGGCGTGGTGGAACGGGCGTCGCATCCAGCCAGTCTAGCGCTCGCCGCGAGGCGTGGGAAGCCCCGCCACGACACGCGAACGGGCCCTGAGGCCCGCCCACGCGAGGCGGCCGGAATCCGTTGGGCGCAGACGCGCCGGCGACGCGCTGGCGAGTCGCGACCGAGGGGCGGCCGATGCGCTGCGTGGGTGCCGCGGGGGGTGCCGCGGGGGCGACCGACGAACGCCGAACGGCGCGAGCGCTCCGTGGGACCTATGCTGGCCGCGTGGCCTTCGTCGCTCGTGCGCTCCCGCTTCGTCGCCTGGCGATCCTCCTCGTGGTCGCCCTGGCGTCCAGCGCGGCGGCGCAGGGAGGCGTTCCCAGCGACGGGGCGACGTCCGCCCATGCGAACGCGGCGCTGCCGTTCCGGATCGAGCAGACGGCGGGAGCGCTGCCGATCTTCGTGCTCGGACCGAACCGGTTCACGCCGTATCAGCTCTCGCGGTTCGTGTTGGGCGTCGACACGTTCCTGGCCCGCGCCGAGGGCGACGCCAGCGGCGGCCAGGTGGTCTACCGGATCGAGGGTCTGCGTGGCTACATCGCGCTGGCGACCTCGCCGTTCGTCGACGGCCCCGAGTACCTGTTGACCTTGCGCGGCGAGCCGGTCCGCTCGTTCGAGGACGACGCCGCTCTGCTGGACGCCGTGTCGCGACTGGGCGACCGTCTGCTGGCCAGCTGGCCGGACGCGATCCCGGGTTCGGGCGGACCCGGTCCTCGCGCCCCCTCGGACAGCTTCCCGATGTTCCTGATCCCCTGACGCCGCGGTACACTCGCAGCGATGTCCGACCCCGACGGTTCCGCGACGGCGGGCACACCGCCTCCGCTCGATCGCGTGGAGCGACTCCACGCCACGCCGCATCGGACCGTGTTCGCGTTCGCGGGCGCCGGCTCCCGCGTCCTGGCTTGGCTGCACGCGGTGGGGGGCAGCAGCCGAACCGTGCTGGAAGCCTGTGATCACTACCACGCCGCCTCGCTACGCGAAGCGCTGGGCCGAGACCCCGATCAGGCGGTATCGCCCGAGGTGGCGATCGACCTCGCGCGCCGCTCCCACGTCCGTGCGCTGCGGCTGGTCGCCTCGGAGTCCTCTCCGGGCCCGGTGTTCGGCCTGGGGCTCACGGCGACGATCGCGACCGATCGCGTCAAGCGGGGCGAGCACCGTGCCGAGATCGCCTCGGCGGACGGCCTGGGCGTACGCCGGGTCGGCATCGAGCTCGCCAAGGGCGCACGCGATCGCGCGGGCGAGGAGGGCATCTTGGGGCGCTGGCTGCTCCAGCTGGCTGCCGAGGCGTCGGGCCTGCAAGGCTGGGCGGAGCCGGAGCTGGGGCCCGACGACGAGCTGAGCAGCGAGTTCGTGCCGTCGGCCGCCTTCGCCGCGTTCGTGGACGATCCGCGAGCGGTGCTGTGGATCGACGCCGACGGACGTCCTGGCACCCGAGGCGCGGCGGGTCAGGCGCCCGCGCTGGTGTCGGGAAGCTTCCACCCGATGCACGAGGGGCATCGCCGCCTGGCCGAGGCCGCCGAGACGCAGCTTGGACGCCGAGTCGCGTTCGAGATGGCGCTCTCGAACGCCGAGAAGGACCCGGTCACGCCGGAGGCGGCCCGCACGCGTGCGGCCCAAGCGTACGGCGTTCGACCGATCGTGCTGACGCACGCCCCACTCTTCGCGGACAAGGCCGAGCGCCTCCCGGGCGTCGTCTTCGTCGTGGGCGCCGACACGGCGCGGCGCGTGCTGGAGCCCCGCTTCTACGGTGACGAGGCGGAGCTGCAGCGTGCCCTGGAGCGGATTCGGCAGGCGGGCGCACGCTTCCTGGTGGCCGGTCGGGTCGGCGAGGAGGGCTTCCGCACGCTGGGCGATCTCGGCGTGCCCGCCGCGTTCGACGACCTGTTCGAGCCGCTTCCCGCGTTCCGCCTGGACCTGTCGAGCACCGAGCTGCGCGCGGAGTGGCCCGAGGACGGGCGTGGCACCGACGACGCTCCGGGTGACGACGCCCC
>CAZHCI010000098.1:0-9897 GCA_964530905.1 uncultured bacterium | reverse complement strand
GCCCGGCCGGTCACGGCACCACCAGCCGGGCGAGGCTCGTCGATATCGGCTCGCCGAAGGCCAGCAGACCGATCAGGCCGTGGCTCGCGGCCGTCCACCTCGCCGATCCGGTCCTGAACGCCACCCAGCCGTACGCCAACCCCAGCAACAGGGTGGACGCCAGGAACGGGGCGATGCCGCCCTCGGCCGCCACCACCAGCTGCGGCGACAGGTGCGCCATTGCGAAGCCGAAGGACGGGAACACCCACGCCCAGATCGCGCGTCGGCCGAACGCCTCGACGTAGACCCCCCGCCACAGCAACTCCTCGCTGACCCCGTTCACGATCGCGACGGGCGCGAACAGCATCACCCAGGGCGAGACCCGCGCCAGCCCGGGAAGGAAGTACCCCCACACGGCGCCCACGACGGTCGCGGCCAGGATCGCGACGAGCAGCCCGTTCGCCCGCGTGAACAGCGGCCTCCCGCCCACCAGGAGCCGGCGAACGCCACCCGGCCCCCACCACGCGAGCGGCACGGCCCAGCACCACGCCCAATAGCAGCCGAAGCCCACCAGCAGCCCGAGATCGTCTCCGAGCCAGCGCGACGCCCCCCAGAACGCGACCGCCGTCGACGCCGTGAGCACGACCGGCAGGACGACCAGAAACCGCTCGCGGTAACCTCCCATCGTCACGCCGTCCATGATCGCCGGTCGCCCTTCCCGCTCAGAACCTCCCGCCGGAGAGCAAGAGGCCCGGCACGAGGCGGCTCATGGCGGGACGCTAGCACGTCGAAGCGGGCGGGTCAGGCGGGATCGGCCCCACGTCGCCGCCAGCGCGCGATGCGCGTCCGCGCCCACAGGTCGTGGCTGCTGGTGGCGGAGACGAAGTACGTGCCCAGCGTGTTCTTCCGTGTCCACGCGAAGCGTCCGGCGGTGAAGAGATCCTCGTCGCCGAGCGACTCGATCACGCCGAGGATCGCCCGCCGCGAGGCGCGGAAGGCGGCGACCACCTCGTCGAGCGGCCGGTCACGATGCTTCTCGAAGATCGCCCGGTTGACCTGCGGCGTCTGGTTCCACTTGAATCCGGGCGCGGGCACCTCGGGGACCTCGCCGCGGAGGCCGGTCCGGTACCAGTGAAGCGCCATCTGCTCCCACTCGGTCAGGTGCGCCAGCACGTCCTTGACCGACCACTCGCCAACCACCCCGGGCTCGGCCATGCGCTCCGGCGCCACGGTCTCCAGGATCGCGTCCAGCTTGCCTCGCTCGCGCTCGATCGCCTCCAGCAGGTCGTCCTTGCTCGTCGGTCTCGGCATCGCGTTCCTCCTCCTCGTCGGCCTGCGCCTGCAGGACGAGCGTGTACGACCGTTCCGGCTCGAACAGCGCGCGGACGAGGTTCGCGGCGACACCTCGCGCCCCCGCCCGATCGGGGCGTACACCCGCCGTGCCGGGCCCCGTCCGGGGCCGTTCTCGTCGCGCGACGCCGCCCGTGCGACCCGCGCCGCTCGGGAGCGCACGCCTCGTGACACCACCATGCTCCAGCGCTGGGTCGTCGGCAAGCGAGGTCGCCGTGTCGTGCTCGCGATCCGAGCGGGGCTACCCCGTCCGCTGCCGAGCCCTTCGGAGGATGTCCAGCGTAGAGAGCGCGATGATCGCGGCGCTCGTGACGACGAGCGGATAGAGGACGTATCCGATCCAGGGGGCGATGCTGACGTCGTTCGCATGAAGGATCGGGTAGAGAACGACCGCCGCCGCGGGCATGAGGAACAGGAGTGGATAGCGTGAAGGGCGAATCGAATGCGCGAACCGAGCGAGGATGTCCCCGTCCCGTTCGGTCCGTCTGTTCCGGTCCAGCACGAACGACGCCAGGCCGACGAGGACGGCGAGGATCGGGACGAAGACGGTCGAGCCGAGGATGCTGAGCACGAAGCCCGCCGCGATCAAGATGGCGAGCGGGGCCTTCCCGGTCACGAAGCGCCGCGAGCCGAATCGGTCCAGAATCCAGTACCCGAAGGCAAGCACCGTGCTCGACAGGAAGGCCAGGAACGCGAAGTCCATCGGAGCCATCGGCGCGGTCGCCTCCGCGATCGTGCCGGTTCCGTCCGACGGCCAGAACCACGTCGCCCAGACGCTCCAGACGACCCCCATCCCGACGAAGACGACGGCGGTGAATCGTGCGGACCGTTCCTCCAAGACGCGACGCAACCACCACCAGCCCAAGAGCACGTTCACCAGGACGTGCCACGACGCCGCCGGCCAGAGCAGGCTCCCCCACAACTCCTCGTACATGATCGGAATGGCGCTTCCTTCGATCGCCCAGCCACAGATCGCACCCGCCAGCACGAGCGCCGGCATCGAACGGACCCGAAACACCGAAATGGGAACGAGAAGCCAGAGCGCGAAGAACGCGTAGAAGAGGAGGAAGACGAACAACCACTCGGCCACGCTCGAGAACAGCGCCGCCACGTCGGGGCTGGTCGACCAGAAGTACAGATGCTGCCCCTCGTTCAGGAAGAACATCTCCGAGAAGAACCAGATGACGCAGCCCGATCCGACGACCGTCGCCAGGTGATGCCACCACCGCGTGGTCTCCGCACGGCTGGTCTCCGTACGGCGGGTCGCGCGACGACGCGGCTCGCCGTACGGAGTGGGACCGTGTTCCGCTTCGTTCGCCACCCGAACCCCCTTGGGCCCGCTGGAACCGGCCCCTCCCTCCGAGGCCGCCACCGAGCCGGATAGAGCCACTATGCACGGCCGAAGCGGCCACGAGCGCCGCATCGTCCCGTACAGTGCGGTCATGCATCGCAGCGCCCGCCTCCGCGTTCCGGCCCACCGGAAGGCGCATCCGATCGACCAGGCCCCGGCCGTGGCTCGGCGTCCCTGAGTCATGGAGTTCGACGAGACGATCGACCGCAACGATGTTCCCACCTTGAAGTGGAGCCGCTCCTACCTCGCCCAGCACTTCGGCAACGAGGACGCGATCCCGATGTCGGTCGCCGACATGGACCTGCCCTCGCCTCCCGCCGTCGTCGAGCGCTTGACGCACCGCGTCGCGCACGGGATCTACGGGTACGGCAGCAAGTCGGAGGCCTACCACCACGCCATCGAGGACTGGTACCGCACGCGGCACGACTGGCCCCTGACGCGCGACCAGCTGGTCGCCAGCCCCTCGGTCCTGAGCGCCGTCGCGGTCCTGATCGAGCAGCACTCGAACGAAGGTGACGGCGTCCTGGTGCAGCCGCCGGTGTTCTTCGAGTTCAAGGCCGCCATCCGCCGCACGGGACGCACGCTGGTCAAGAACCCGCTGCGCCTGGCGGGCGATCGCTACGAGATGGACGTCGCCGACCTGGAGGCCAAAGCGGCCGACCCGTCGACGAAGGTGCTGATCCTCTGCAACCCGCACAACCCGGTCGGCCGCGTGTGGAGCGAGGAGGAGCTGACGCGCGTCGCGGAGATCTGCGGACGCCACGGCGTCTTCGTCGTCTCCGACGAGATCCACGGCGACTTCGCCTTCCCGCCGCGACGGTCCGTGCCGTTCCTGACGGTGGCGGACGGCTCCGGTGCGAATGCGGCCGCCTGCCTCTCGCCCGCCAAGACCTTCAACGTCGCCGGCATGGTGGACGCCCTCGTCGCGATCCCCGACGCTCAGCGGCGTGCGGCCTTCCAGACGTTCGTCCGGCGCTACTTCATGGCCAAGACGAACGTGCTCACCACGGCGGCGATCGAGGCGGCCTACGGCGGAGGCGCCGCCTGGCTCGACGAGGCGATCGCCTACGTGCGGGGCAACGTCGCACGGGTGCGGGAGCACCTCGTCGCGCACGACCTCGGCATCTCGATGATCGAGCCGGACGGAACCTTCCTGCTCTGGCTGGACTTCCGGGAGCTGGGGCTGGACGCCAAGGAGCTCGAGCGCTTCCTGGCCCGCGAGGCCGGCGTGGCGCTGGCGCAGGGCTACTGGTTCGGACGCGAGGGCGCCGGCTTCGCGCGCATGACGGTCGGGTGCCCGAGGTCGACCGTGCACCGAGCGCTCGCGCGGCTGACGGACGCCGTCGAATCCCGCCGGGCCCGCGGCGTCACCCCCAGGTGACGGGCAGGGCCTCCAGAGCGCGGAACCCCGGCAGGAAGCGGTAGCGGAGCTCCTCCTCGGGCACGGCGACACGGAGCTTCGGCAGGTTCGTCAGCAGCGTCCGCAGGGCGATCTCCGTCTCCAGCCGCGCCAGCGGCGCGCCCATGCAGTAGTGCACGCCCTTGCCGAAACCCAGGTGGCGGTTCGGCGAGCGCGCCCCGTCGAAGGCGCCAGGATCCTCGAACGCTTCGGAGTCGCGGTTGGCGCTGCCGAGGATCAGGATGACCGGCTCGCCGCGGCGGATGAGGTGTCCGTCCCACGCCACGTCCGCAGCAGCCCAACGGTTGAGGGCGCGCTCGACCGAGCCGTCGTAGCGGACCAGCTCCTCGACCGTCGCGGGCAGGCCGGACGGGTCGGCCGCCAGCGCGTCCCGGAGCTTCGGGCGACGCGAGAGCTGCAGGACGCCGTTCGCGATCAGGTTCACCGTCGTCTCGTGCCCCGCCACGATCAACAGGACCAGGGTGCTGCTGAGCTCCTCGGGGCTGAGGCGATCGCCCTCCTGCTCCGCGGCGACCAGGGCCGAGACCAGGTCGTCCCGTGGCCGGGCCCGGCGCTCCTCGAACAGGGCGCCTAAGTAGTCGGCGAACTCGGTGAGCAGACGGGCGCTCTCCTTCTGCGCCTCCTCGGTCATGGGCGGCGCGACGAGCGCGTTGCCCCAAGCGCGAAAGCGGTCACGATCCTCGATCGGGATGCCCAGCATCTCCAGGATGACGGTCGTCGGCAGGGGGAAGGAGAACTCGGTGATCAGGTCGGCGACGTCGTCGTTCCTCTCGGCGACGACCTTCAGGTGGGCGAGGAACTCGTCGGCGATCGCTTCCACGCGCGGACGCAGGTCCGCGACCCGCTTGGGCGTGAAGCCTTGGCTGACGAGGTCCCGCAGGCGCCGGTGGTCCTGGCCGTCGCGGTTGAGCATCTGCGTGTTGATCCGGCGGTCCAGCGGCGACCAGACGTAGCGGTCGGCTTCGTCCTTGGCCAGCCGCTCGTCGCGGACGAAGCGCTTGTCGCGCAGCATCGCGTCGACGTCGGCGTAGCGGGTGACGAACCAGATCGGGGTCTTCCCGTCCAGGCCGGCCTGCTGGTGGATCGGCGCCTCGCGACGCATCGCCGCGAAGGTGGCGTGCGGATCGCGCTTGAAGGCGTCGCCGTAGAGATCGTAGCGCCGACCGGACTCGCCGCCGCCCGAGGCACTCCTGTCGGAACCGTCTGCGCCTGCGTCGGTCACGTCGTCCTCCCTCTCCGCTGACCCTCGGGTCGTCGCCATCGAACGGGGTGGGGCGTCCGTGCTTCGTGCAGCGAGCCGGAGCGATCAGCCCGTCGACGCCACCAGATCCGCCACGTCGAACGTCGCGCCGATCTCCCGCTCCGAGACCTCCCACAGCTTCGCCAGGTCGGCCTCCTTGCGGAGCCGCGGCTCGATCCGAGCGACCACCGGCGCTCCCACGGCGATCCAGCGGGGCCGGTAGAGCGTCCCGCCCTCGGCGCCCGGGTCGGTCGCCGCGCGGAGCTGCTCCAGAGCACCGGCGGCCGGCGACTGCCCGATCCAGCGCACCAGCGTCGCCGCGAGCTTCTGCGAGAAGCCGGGCAGGGTGCGGGCCGTCCTCTGCTGCAGATCGGTGTTCGAGAAGCCCGGGTCCGCCGAGAGGGCACGTACCCGGGATCCCGCAGCGCGCAGGCGCCGGTCGAGCTCCAAAGCGAACTGCAGGTTCGCGAGCTTCGCGTAGCCGTACGCCTCCCACGGCTCGTAGCGACGCGAGCGGTGGTGCGGATCGTCCAAGTCGTACGGACCGGCGCCGTAGCGGGCGGTGGAGGTCGTCGTCACGATGCGGGCCGGGCCGGCGCGGTCCAGGGCCGGCAGCAGGAGGCGCGTCAGCTCGACGTGGCCGAGGTGGTCGATCCCGAACTGCGTTTCGAACCCGTCCTCGGTCGTGCCCTCTGGCGTGGCCATCACGCCGGCGTTGCAGAACAGCAGGTCGATCGCGTCGTGCGCGGCGAGGACCTCGTTCGCGAAGGCGCGGACGGAGGCCAGCGAGCCCAGGTCCAGTGCGTGGACCTCCAGCGCGGCGTCCGGGAGCTCCCGGCGTACCTCGGCCTCGGCGGCCGCGGCCTTCTCCAGATCCCTCGCACCGATCACGACGTGCGCGCCCCTGCGAGCCAGCTCGCGCACGGTCTCGAGTCCGAGTCCGCCGTTGCCGCCGGTGACGACGGCCACGCGGCCGGTCTGGTCGGGAATGTCGTCGGTCGTCCAGGGCATCGTCGCTCCTCGGGGCACGGGCGCCGTCGCCGCCTCGCGATGTCGCAGTGTGGCGCTCGAGCAGACCACACCGCGCTGACGCCCGATTGCGACGCTCGCCACAGAAGATGGTCGATCGTTCCGAACTCCGCGTCGCTTCAGCAGGGAGTAGGCTCGGCGACGATGGCGAGCCGGTCTTCCGCGACCTCCCCCGTTTCCACGCCGCCCGACGGCTGTCCCCTCCCGCTGCGGGCGATCGCGATCGCCCTGGCCGCGGGGTGGGCGCTGCTCAGCGTCGCTGCGCTCGCGGCGCAGGATCCCGCCGGCGTCGTGCGCGCGGCCGTCGCCGCGGGCCTGATCCTCGCCGCGGTCGCGGCGGCGCGCTGGCGGCCTGCGCGCCGCGCGATGACGCTCGCCCTCGTCGCGTACGTCGTCGCGCTGATCGCCGCCACCGTCGCGACCGGCTGGGCGCCCGCCGACCGCGACGACGCGATCCGCGTGGCCCTGTTCACCGGCAATCCCAACGACCTCGGCGCGGCGCTCGTCGCCGCCACGGCCGCGTCGATGGCGGTGCTCCTCGGCAGGCCACGGTCCACGCGAGGTTCGGCGTGGTGGTGGGCGTGGCTGTGGCCGGCGGCGGCGGTCGCGGTGATCTACAGCGGATCGCGGACGTCGGGCGGCGCGCTGGTCGCCGCCTTCGCCGTCTGGCTCGCGCTCCTGGCGTGGCGATCTCGAGCGCGGTCGCTCGCGGCGCTCGCCGGGGCGGTCGCGCTGCTGATCGTCCTCGCGGTGGCGTGGCAGCTCGGCGTGGTGCAGAGGACCCCCAATATGCTGGGCGCGCCCAACGACCTGGCCGGTCACGACTGGCGCCACCGCCTCGCGGCCTCCGTCGAGGTGATCGATCGCGCGGGTCCGGGGCCGTTCGAGGGCACGACGGCGCAGCGGCTGGTGGCACGGGCACGCGAGGACGGGCGCAACCTGGTGTTCCAGAGCGTGGGCCGCTCGCGCATGGGCGTGCCGTACGTCGCCTCGCTCCATCTGCGCGCCGACACGCCGCAACGGGTCGAGCTCAGCTCGCACCTGGCGAGCACGACGTGCGAGGTGGGGCCGGAATGGGAGAGGTGCGTCACGCCGGCCGGGTACGGCGACGGCAGGCTCCAGGCGCAGCTCCACATCCTCGCTGCCGAGCCCGGGGGACGCGTCGACGTGCTCGTCTACGGAGCGCAGTACGAGACCGGACGGTCGGCGACCCCGTTCCGCGGCGGGCGTCCCGCCCGGATTCCGCAGTCGAGCGTGCGGCGTTTCGACCTTCGCCGGCTCACGCCCCTACCAGAGGATCGCGTGGCGATCTGGCGCGCCGGCCTCGCCGTCGCGCGCGCCCACCCGTGGTTCGGCGTGGGCTTGCCCACATCCGAGGCCGCCCTGCTGGAACGCACCCGCGACGTCCTGCCGCCCGGCGTCGACTACGCCCACAACCTCCTCGTGCACCTGCTGCTGGTGCACGGCCTGGTCGGACTCGCGGGTGCGACGCTGATCGGCGGGACGCTGGTGGTCGCCGCCGGGCGTGGCGGGTGGGGACGGATCGCGCCGCTGCTGGTCGCGCTGGCGCTGCTGAACACCTGGGACCTCACGCTGTTCGAGCCCGAGGTGGCGCTGCCGGTGGTGACCGGTTTCGCGCTCGTGGCGACCGGCCGGGCCGGACGCCGATCCCCACCGGTCTCGTGATGGCCCGCACCCTCGACGACGGGCCGCGGCTGACGCCGTACCAGCTGCACCTGGCGATCGGCTGGGGCATCGTCGCGCTCGCGATCTGGAGGGTCGTCCTGCGCTTCCGTAAGCGCGTCTCGGCACCGGCCACCAGATCGCCGCCTACCTGTTCACGGCCCTGCTGATCGCTCACGGCGCCTGCCTCCTGGGACGTAGCTTCCGAGGTGGCGCCGCGCTACGCTGGCCTCACCGCACGGCGCGCGTCGCTGCTGGACGCCCCGGCGGCCCCGTCCCTGGCTCGACGCACCTCGCCGTGCGTGGGGCGAGGCCCCGACCCGGGTGCCCCTTCGGGCACCGACGGAGACGGCGGCGACCCATGCCCAACGGCGGCCTGGACATCCTCTACGTCAGCGGCTCCCTCGGCCTCGGACACGTTCAGCGTGACCTCGGCGTCGCCCGCGCGATCCGCGCGCAATGCCCAGGGGTCGACATCCGATGGATCGCCGGCTCGCCGGCGCGCGAGGCCTTGGTCGCAGCCGGCCAACGACTGGCGCCCGAGGCGCACGACTACCGCTGCGAGACGGATCTGGCGGAAGCGACGGCGCGGGCGGGTCGTCTCAACCTGACGTCGTACACCTACCGAGCGTTGGCCGCGTGGTTCCACAACGCGCGCCTCATCGGCACGGCCGCCCGCCGAGGCCGTTACGACGCGGTCGTCGGTGACGAGACCTACGAGATCCTCGTGGCGAGCTTCTTCGGCTACCGCGTCCTGCCGCCGATTCCCTTCGTGATGATGTACGACTTCCTCGGCATGGAGTCGACCACCGACGGTGTCGCGGAGAAGCTCGGCGCCTGGGCGCTGAACCTGATCTGGTCGCAGGAGTGGCGCGTGACGCGACGCGGCCGGAACGCCGCGCTGTTCTTCGGCGAGCTCGAGGACGTCCCTGAACGCCGCTTCGGTCGGCTCCTTCCCCAGCGCCGCCGCTACGCCCAGGAGCACATCGAGTTCGTCGGCTACGTCCTGCCGTTCGCGCAGGAGGAGATGCCGGGGCGGGACGCGTCGAGGCGGCAGCTCGGCTACGGCGACGAGCCCGTCGTCGTCTGCTCGGTGGGGGGCACCTCGGTCGGACGCGAGCTTCTGGAGCTCTGTGGCCGCGCCTTCCCTCTCGCGGCCGAGCGCGCGCCAGGCCTGCGCATGGTCGTCGTCGCCGGACCGCGCATCGATCCGACGTCGCTCGATCTGCCCGCCGGCGTCGAGCGTCGGGGCATGGTCGATTCGCTATGGCGCCACTTCGCCGCCGCCGACCTCGCGGTGGTGCAGGGGGGTGGAACGACCACGCTCGAGCTCGAGGTGCTTCGCACCCCGTTCCTCTACTTCCCGGTCGAGGGCCACGCGGAGCAGGAGGGCACCGTCGCCGGCCGCCTGGCCCGGCACGGCGCGGGTGTCCGCATGAGGGCGTCGACCACGACGCCGGCCTCGCTGGCCGACGCGATCCTCGCGCACCTGGGCCAGAAGGTCTCGTACCCGCCGGTGGTGGCCGACGGCGCGCGGCGCGCCGCTGCCCGGGTGCTGGAACGGGTGGGGGGATCGCGCCCGGAATGCGCTTGAGATCGCGCTTCCTGGCGATGCCCTCGTCGGATCGCCCCGCTGCGAGCGAGCAAGATGGCGGGACGACGACGCACGCTGTACGATCGAGAAGGAGCGACCTGACGAAAGGCACGCGGTTCCGCTTGGCCTGCGACCCTGGGCCGTCGCGAGCCATCACGTTGCCGAGCCATGTCGCGGCGCACCCCGCCACGAGTGGAAGGAGCCTCCATGAACGACGTCGCCAAGACCTACCTGCGGTTCGCCGCCATGAT
>CAZHCI010000097.1:0-9900 GCA_964530905.1 uncultured bacterium | reverse complement strand
CGGCCGGCGACGGAGAACGCCACCGTGAGGACGCTCCCGGGCGGCTTGCCGGCAGGATCGTCGCCGGCGCTCGGGTAGCGCGCGACGGCGCCGACGCGTCCACCTGGGAAGGTCGCTGCGTAGAACGATGCGGCCTCCTCCGCTCGGTCGTCGAGCCAGAGGCAAGGGACGATCCGTTGGTCGGTCATGCGCGACGATAGAGCGCGAGGGCAGCGGACGCAAGGACGGCCTCGAGCGCCACGAAACCGACGTGCCGGGTACGACCTCCTGGCGTGCCGGGTACGACCTGCTGGCGTGCCGAGCCTGTCGCGCCGGGCCTGTAACGCCGTGCTAGGCGCCGCTCCCCACGTGGCGGTGCAGGAACGCCGCCTGGCTCGCGGCGAACGATCTGGCCAGCGGCACGTCCGGCGCCAGCGCATCGAAGCCGTGCGGCGCGCCCGGCACCTCGTGGAGCTCGGTCGCGACCCCGGCCGCCTCGAGCCCAGCGGCGTAGGCGCGATCCTCCTCCAGGAACAGGTCCAGCGAGCCGACGCCGATCCACGCCGGCGGCAGGCCGCCCAGGTCGGCGGAGCGGGCAGCGACCGCGTGGTCCGGGACGTCAGCCGCTCCGGGAGTGCGGCCCAGGTACGCCGACCAGCCCGCCCGGTTGCTGCGGTTGGACCACACCAGATAGCCGTCGGCGTCGAGCTCGCGGCGAGCCGCCGTTCGGTCGTCGAGCATCGGGTACACGAGCAGCTGCGCCGCAGGCGACGCGGCCCCCTCGTCCCGCAGGCGCTGCGCCAGGCATGCGGCCAGGCCGCCCCCTGCGCTGGCACCGCCGACGGCCAGACGCGCCGGATCGACGCCCACCGCGCTGGTAGCGCCTCGCAGCCAGGTCCACGCCGCCTGCGCATCGTCGAGCGCGGCCGGGAACGGGTGCTCGGGCGCCAGGCGGTAGTCCACCGAAACGACCACCAGGCCCAGGTCGCGGGCCCACGCGATGCAGCGACGGTCGTCCATCGCCGGTCGTCCCACGATCAGGCCGCCTCCGTGCAGCCACAGCAGCGCGCCGCCCGACGCGGCCGACGCAGGTCGGTACACGCGGACAGGAATCCCCGCGTCGGCGCGATCCGCCACCTCCACCCCTGTTCGTGGCTCCGGCCGCGCGAGCCCCGACGCCCACCGAAAGAACGGAAGCGCCCAGCGCCAGTGGAACGGGATCGCGGGAAGCGGCACGCCGCGAAGGTCCGGATGGAGCGCGCTGCGGCCGTTCACGCCGCGATCGGCCGCACGACGCGCGGGTCGTCGAGAGCGGCGGCCTCGCACGTCCTTCCCGGATCGTCGCGGCCCATCACGCGTCGGCCTCTCGGAGCAGCCGCTCGACCATGCCGCGGTAGCCGCCTCCGAACAGCAGCAGGTGCACGATCGCGGGCCACAGCTGGTAGACCGGTCGCCTCTCGGACCACGCGGGCTCGACTCCGTAGGCGCCGAAGAAGCGCTGGTCGGGCCGGTCGAACAGGGTCAGCATCGCCAGGTCGACCTCTCCGTGGCCGTAGTAGCACGCCGGGTCGATCAGCGCGCTCACGCGGTCGCCGTCCGTCAGCACGTTGCCGCCCCACAGGTCGCCGTGCAGCAGCGACGGACGCGGTCGCCCGGGCAATCGCGACGGGAGGTCGACGGCCAGCGCGGCGACGCGCCGTGCGAGGTCGACCGGGAGCGCGTCGACGTCCGCCAGCAGCCGGCGCTCGGCCCAGAACGCGGGCCAGTCGTCGGTCGCGGCGTTGGGGAGGGCGACCGGACCGTACGCGTAGTCCGCCGGCCAGCCGTAGCGATCGCCCTCGGCGGCGTGGAGCGTGGCGAGCAGTCCGCCCAGGTCGTCCCATGCGTCGGCCAGCGCGCCCCGCCGCGGGCGCTCCTCCATGACCAGCAGCGCGTCGTCGACCGCAAGCACCGCGGGTGCGGGAACGCCGGCGGCGCGCACGGCGTCGAGCATCGCCGCTTCGACGCGCGGCGCCGGCCCGCCCTTGGCCACCACGCGGCGGCCGTCCCGCAGCGTCACGAGCGTCACCTGCTCCAGACAGCCGCCTCCGAGAGGCTCCGCATGGGCCGCCTCGCCGCCCAGCATGGCGGCTGCCGCACGCGCGACGCGCTCGCTCAGATCGGTCGCTCCTTCCGACCGTCGCGGAAGAGTGCCGCGGCGACGCAGGCGTCCTCGACCGCGACGGCGAGCAGCGCTCCGGGCGGCGTGACACGGGTGACAGGCATGCCCGGAGGGTACCGCGTGTCTGGGCCGGCCACGATCAGCGTAGCCGCGCCGGTGAGCGACGGCGACGGACGGTCGGCCCCGATCCCGCAGGGACACGGTTCCGATCGCCGGTGATGTTCGGCATGATGTTCGGTGGAGGTGCCCATGCGCCAAGCGCCGTCGATCGCATCGCTCGTTGGCCCGCACCCTGCCCGCGTGCACGGCCGCCCGAGCTCCGTACGCCAGCGTCGCTGGCGGGCCGGGCTTCCGGCTCGGGCCGCCGCACGGCTTCATCGCACCCGTGACGGTCATCGACTGCGGGTTCTCCGGCACGGTGCTCGCCGGCTCGCGGCGCCGGACCCGAACGTCGCCGGAGGCACGCCATGAGCTTCGACGCCGTCGATCTTCGCCCCGGCGAGAAGGTCGCCGAGCTGCCCGAGGAGCACGACGCGACCGTCGTCTTCATCGGCCGCATCCAGACGCCCTGGGCCACGCGGAGCGAGTGCCCACGCCAGGGCGACCCGGAGAACGGACCCGATTGCACCCTCCTGCTCGACGCCCGCTGGGAGCCGGCCCTCGAGGGGATCGTCGCCGGCGACCGGCTCCAGCTCCTCTACTGGATGCACCGTGCGCGACGCGACTTGGTCATCCAAGCGCCCAGGGGCAGGGGCGAGACGATGGGCACCTTCGCGCTGCGCTCGCCCAACCGACCGAACCCGATCGCCAACTCCTCGGTGCGGCTCGTCGCCATCGACGGCCCGCGACTGACCGTTCGCGGGCTCGACTGCGTGTCGGGAACGCCGCTCCTCGACATCAAGCCGGAGCGCGCATGACGCCCCTTGCAGGCCCCGCATGTCGCCACGCGAACCTCACCCTGCGGCCCCGTTCGTCGGGCGCGAAGAACGAAACCGCACGGCGGGCCGCCATCGCGTCGATGACGGCCCGCACGTAGAACAGCACCACGCCCAGTCCGCCCTTGGACCGGCCGCGGCCGACGTCGACCTCGCGGACGGACGCGAGCGGGAACTCCAGCGCGCGGAAGCGGCCGTCCTCCACCGCCGCGACCTCGCCAAGTCCGGGCCAGAGGCCCGCTCCCAACGCCGCGATCGCCCAACTGAGCGAGAAGGACCCCACCGCCGCCAGCGCCCAGCGGACGTCCCAAAGCACCGCGGCCGCCACCAACAGCGGCGCGACCAGCGCCAGCACCACCCCCTGGACCCAGATCCACGCCCGGTACAGCGCGTCGGGCACGCGCGGCCCCGCCAAGGACACGCGTCCTCCCTGCACGACGATTCGGACCCGCCCCGCGAAGCGCGCCCCGACGCGGTAGGACCACGCGTCGTAGGCCGCGGCACCCTCGGGCACCGTGGCACCCACCAGGGCCGACTCGAGCGCGGTCGCCTCGCGCTCGACGGCGCGCACGTCGGCCCGCCTCCCGAAGAGGCGGACCAGCGCCGCCAGCATCCACCCCAGCGACGCGACGGCGACTGAGGTGATCACCCACCACGCCCAATCCCTCACGCCCGCGCCCCCTCCGAGCCCGCCCCTTCACGTTCCCGCAGGAAGCCGAGCACATCGAAGTGGGCGGCGCGGCCAAGGCATACCCGGAGTCCCGCCTCAGCGACCGCGCGCCCTTCACCGATCGCCTCGCCGGCGTCGAACTCGAACTCGTTGTACGACGCCCACGACCGCACGCTCGGCGTGCGCTGTACGGACGGCGCGGCGCCACCCGTGGTCGAACGCCACTGGTGGCTGGGGTGGAGCGAGTTCCATCCGACGTGCGAGGTCTACGAGGGCTGAGGACCCCGCCATCGAATCACCAAGCGGCGGGTCACGGTCGTCGCCCGCGCTGGGTCGACGCGTCTCGGGTGAAGCCGAAGACGGTGAGATCACCGGCGACCCCTCGCCACCAGCCCACGCACCGAGAGGACG
The DNA here is from genome assembly GCA_964530905.1 of uncultured bacterium. GTDB lineage: Bacteria > Deinococcota > Deinococci > Deinococcales > Trueperaceae > SLSQ01. Next base: position 5,744 of record CAZHCI010000097.1, on the reverse strand, counting down.
AACGGGACGAAGAGGACCAGCCCCATCGCGGCGACCACCAAGACGTCGGCGAGCGCGAACGGGGCGGTCGTCAGGAGCGACTGGATGAGGAGGAAGGCGATCAACGCGACGAACAGCATGCTGCCCTGGAAGAGCGACCCCGGACCCACGACGTACCCGAACTCCGTCCGCCGCCAGAGAAGCAGCCCACCGATGACCCAAACGGGCGCGGTCAGGAAATCCGCCACGTTGACCGCGAGGACCGTGCCCTCGAGCGGGTCCCCGCGGGCGACGGCGTCGACGACGAACATTCATCCCCGGACCTGAGACGCTCGGAACCTCACCATCTCGATCACCAGCGCCTTGGGGACGGGCTGGTCCAGAGGGAACTGGATGGAACCCTTGGCGAAGCTGTACACAGCAAGCTTGTCGGCAAACGAGTGGATGGTGTCAGGGCGGGGGTAGAAGCCGACATGCTTGGCGTGACCGGCGATCATGATCTGCTGGATTCTCTTGCCGCCGGGAACCAAGGCGAACGGCGGCATATCGTAGTTCATCTGCTCGGAAACGCCAGGTTCGGCTTCCCGGATGCATGAGCGCAGATCCTCCAACGCGCGGCGCGCCTCCGGCGGCTGCGTGGCGATGTAGGCGTCCACTTCCTTCGACCTACCGGCTTCGTTGGCCACCATCGTCTCCCCTCCGGCGCTTCAGCGGGTCCGCGGCCAGGCGTTCACGGCGCCAGCTCTGGGCTCATCGGCGCGTGGCTCACGCCACCGCACGCCGCTACGAGACGCGTTCTCGCCCACGATGAACCTCGACCGCCCGCATACCCTCGTGCAGTCACGCGCCGACATCGGGAACCGGACGACGTAGAAGACGCCCATGACCATCTGGACGGGGGTCGAGACCGCCGGCGCGAACGGGTGCAGGAGGTGCTGCACCAAATCGAGCGCGTTGCCCAGGAGCCATCCGGCCAGGTGGCGCCGGCCTCGACCTGGTAGAGCCGCCGGGCATGCCCGACGTAGATCGCGCGCACCACACCGTGACCGACCAGGACAAGGGCGACCAGGACGCGCCTCAGCCACCCGCCGCGCCGCGTTCGGACACCGGCCCGCCACGGCCTTCTCGGCCCGGGTCGTCGACGACGACCGGCATCTCTCCTCGCCACCGCCGCCACGCGCCGTCGTCCGTCACGAGCTCGGCCATGAAGTGTGCGACGTTGGCCATACGGGTCGTGGCCGGTCGGAAGAGGCTCGAGACGATGCCGTCGTGCGTCGCGTACGCGGACACCTCGCCGTCGACAAGCGTGTCCGGTCGCACGACGACCCATTCGAGGGCCGCCGAGTCGGTACCGACCTCGAGGGCCAGGACGTCCGCCGCCCGCTGGTTGTCGCGCGCCGGCGGCACGAGGGCGCGAACGACCCCCATGTAGGCCCGCTCGCCCGCGCCTCGGCGCCGGTCCGCCCGTGCCGGCCGGTTCACCGAGACCGAGCTCATCACGATCAGCCGGACCGGAACGTCGGGTCGGAGCGCCTCGATCGCCTCGCACGCCGTGCGTACGGCGTCGTGGACGAGGCCACGCGGCGGTCCGAAGACGCCCCGCAGACTGACCGTGTGTCCGAGGCACGAGACCACGGCGCCGCGGCCAGCGACGTGGCGCTGGAGATCCGCGGCCGGCATCGCTGTCACGTCCGCGGTGACGACCGTGAGCAGCGGGTCGTCGGCGACACCCGCGGGCAGCCGCTGGGCCGTGCGCACGATCGCGCAGACGGGCACACCTCGCTCCAAGAGCTGCGTCAGCACCCGGCCGCCGGTTCGGCCGGTCGCGCCCAGTAGGAGGACGCCACCGGTCCGGGCGTTCACGACGGCACCGCCGCCGTCCGCGCGGCGGGTCGCAGCCCGAACGCGATCAGCCACGCGGCCAGGACCATCTCTTGCAGCGCCAACGGCGCGTAGAGAACGGAGGACGCGATCGAGTTCGGATCGTTCGTGAAGGGCAGCGTGAACCCGGCGACCAGCATCATCGGCGTCGCGACGAGGCCCCAGACCGACAGCCATCGCGGTACGCGGCCGGAGCGGAGCAGCAGGAGGTAGAGCAGCGCCGCAGCGACGCAGAACGCCGTCTGCGCCGCGACCATGGCGTACTCGTAGAAGGCGTGCAACCCGACGCCCACCGCCTCGTACGGCCCGGCTGCGGCGCCGCCGGCGGCACCCGCCATGGCCTCGCCCACCGCGAGCATGGCCACCAGCGTGGCGGCGACGACGAGGAAGATCGCCCCTTCGGCGATGCGGCCGGCGGCGAATCCCAGGGCCATGCCCCGTCCCGTGCGACCGTGGGCGTCGTGCGCCAGCAGCGGTTGGAACATCACGCCGACGCCTGCCACCGCCACCGCCATGACCGCCATCAGGAGCGCGGTCGCCAGCACCGGGCCGGAGCGTCCGGCCATCCCGGCGACCTGGGTCGGAGCGCCGACGAGGACGGCCGTCACGCCAGCGACCGTGGCGAGGATGTAGAGAGCACCTACCGAGATCGCCGTACCCCGCTCCTCACGAGCGACCGTACGAACGAGGTCGCGATCGACCGTCCGTGTCATGACGCCTCCTCCGGGTAGCCGAACACCCGCTCCAACGGCACCGCGAACACCCGCGCGATCTTGAACGCCACCTCGAGCGACGGTGAGTAGCGCCCCTGCTCGATCGCGATGATCGTCTGGCGCGTCAGCCCGACCCGGTCGGCCAACTCCGCCTGGGTCATCTCGCCCGACGCGAAGCGCAGCGCCCGGATCTCGTTCGTGACCCGCGTCGGCTTGGTCACGGCTAGAACCCCCGGCGATAGGCGACCAGCTTGACCGCGGAACTGGTCAACCCGCCCGCCACGAAGGCCGCGAACACGCCGTTGGCGATCCAGAAGTGCGGCCACTCGAGCATCGCCATCGCCAACACGCCGACCATCAGACCCGACGACAGGTAGAAGGCGACGCGGTCGCCGCGCGCCTCGATGCGGGCGTCGCGCTCGTCCTTGCGGTCGATGTCGTCGACCGAGCCCTCGCCGGTGACCTCTGCGCGGATCGCGGTGCCGATCGCCATGGCGATCGTGCCCGCGATCGTCAGCACGATCATGGCGCCGACCGCGACGAGCAGCGGCCGCTGGTAGGCGATCTCCGCCACGGGCACCGCGCCCAGTCGCCCGCCCACGGTCCAGGCGTACCAACTCACCGCCAAGACGGTAACCACCGCGTTCACCCACGTGACCTTCTCCTCGAACGACATCGTTACCTCCTCGGTGTCGAACATCTTTGACATGCGCAGTGTAAGCATTCTTCGACGCCCTGTCAAGATCTTTTGACATGCGAGCTGTTTCGGTGGCGCGTGGCCAGATTCGATGCCGTCCCGAGGACCTCTCGCGGCGCTGCGGACTGCGCGCGCAGACCCTGACACGCGGCTGACGCTCCGCTGGCGCCACCGTGACAAACGAGCCCTAGGGTCCCTATGGGGCACCCGCGTCCAGGGTGCACCCCACCACGTGGACGCCGACCCGCTTCGAGCCATCTCATGAGGGAGACCCACCACCGATGAACAAGCTGCTCAGCCTGCTCGCCCTGGCACTCGGCCTGATCCTGGCCGGGACCGTCGCGGCACAACCCGCCGACGCGTTCGACGAAGCTCCGATCCTCGCCGAGCGCGTCGCCGCCGGCGACCTGCCCCCTGTCGCCGAGCGCCTCCCGGTGAACCCCGTGGTGGTCGACGGCGCCGACGGCATCGGCAGCTACGGCGGCGAACTGCTCGACCTGTACGACGGCAGCCGCCTCGCGGAGTTCCGTCAGTTCGGGTACGAGAACCTGGTTCGTTGGAGCGCCGACGGCTCCGAGATCGTCCCGAACATCGCCGAGAGCTGGGAGGTCTCCGAAGACGGGACGACCTACACCTTCACCCTCCGCGAAGGGCTGCGCTGGAGCGACGGCCACCCGTACAGCACCGCCGACATCGCTTGGTTCTTCGACGAGGTCCTGTTCCAGGACTTCAACTGCTGCGACGGCTACTTCCGGGTCGCGGGCGAGGAACCGACGTTCGAGGTCATCGACGACCTCACCTTCAGCCTCAGCTGGAGCGAGCCCAACGCGACGCTCCTGCAGAACCTCTCGACGCCGTACGGCGTGATGGTGACCCAGTACGCCGCGCACTACCTCGACCAGTTCTCGATCGACAAGAACCCCGAGAACGTCGCCGCCATCATGGAGCGGGACGGCTTCACCGACTACGGCGAGTGGTTCGCGGCCAACATCGGCCGGTACGGTCAGGCGGCCGAGTACAACAACCCCGAGCGGCCGCTGATGACCCCGTGGATCCCGACCGCGCCCTACGTCGGTGAGGATCGCTTCACCTTCGTCCGCAACCCGTACTACTTCAAGGTCGACGCCGCGGGCAACCAGCTCCCCTACATCGACGAGCGCACCTGGAGCCTCACCCCGGACGAAGAGGTCCGCGTCCTGCGCACCATGGACGGGCAGGACCACTTCTGCCGCCGCGACGTCTGCCAGCCGCCGAACAAGGCGGTGCTGTTCGACTCCCAAGAGCAAGGCGACTTCCGCTTCGTCGACGTGACCAACACCGACCACAACCATATGCTGCTCCACGTCAAGTACACGCACGACCTCGAGGAGCGGGCCGCTCTCTTCCAGGAGCTCGACTTCCGGATCGGGCTGTCGCTCGCGATGGACCGTCAGAACGTGATCGACACGGTCTACATCGGCCAGGGGACCGCCCACCAGATGGCACCGCGTTCGGGCCCCTTCTACGACGAGCAGCGCGCGACGCAGTACACGCAGCACGATCCCGAGCTCGCCAACGAGCACCTCGACCGCGTGCTCCCCGAGAAGGACGCGAACGGTATGCGCCTGCTGAACGGCGAGCCCTTCACCTTCAACGTCCTGGTGAACGCCGGGTTCCGCGCCGACTGGGCGGACGTCATGCAGCTCGTCGAACGCGACTGGGAAGCCGTCGGCATCGACGTCAACGTCATCGTCGGATCCGACGAGTTCTCCCGCTCCGCGCGGCAGGGCGACGACGTCGACGCCTACGTCTGGGCCGGCGAGAACGGCACGGGCCTGCTGCCGATCCTGGCGGCCGACGAGTACGTGCCCGAAGCGGCGTACGGCTGGTACGCCTGGGGCGACGCCAACGTCCACGGCCAAGAACCCGCCAACCCGATCGTGACGCCCCCCGCCGACATCCAGCGCATGATCGAGCTGACCTCGCTCATCCCCAAGGCGGCTTCGGCGGACGACCAGATGGCGTACATGGACGAGCTGCTCCAACTCCACTCGGACGGCCTCTGGGTGATCGGCCTCGCCATGCCCGAAGGCGACTACCGGGTCGTGAACAACGCCCTCCGGAACGTGCCCGATCCGGTCATCGGCGGCTGGCTCTACCCGGGCCCCGGCCCGATGAACTTCGAGTCGTTCTACTTCGACGCGACCGCGCGCTAGGCGAGGCCGCTCGGCAGCGCGAAAGCTCGATCCCGTGCCCGGGTGCGAATCCGGGCACGGGATCCTCCCCTCTCCAGACGTGACCCAAGGGCACCCTACCTATGCTCAGCTACCTCGTCAGACGCGTTCTCTATATGATCCCCACGCTGATCGCCATCTCGCTGGTGGCGTTCGCCGTCATCACCTTGCCGCCCGGCGACTACGCCGACACCTACGTGCTGGCAGCGCGCCAGAGCGGTCAGACCGTCACGCCGGAGGACGTGCAGCGGATCCGCGCGT
>CAZHCI010000096.1:0-9902 GCA_964530905.1 uncultured bacterium | reverse complement strand
CCGGGAACGACGGCGGCGGCATCGAGGTGACGTTCGGCGGCCGGCTGACCGTCGAGGGCGGCGAGCACGACGGCGTGACGTGCGAGGGCACGGTGCAGGTGAGGGGCGACGTCGCCTGCCCGTAGCCGGATTGCGCTCTTTCGGGCGATGCAGCCGGCGGGGCTGAGCGAACGGCGTCAGTGGTCGAGGCGTCCGTCGGCGCGTCGGTGGCGTTACGACCGTGCCGGATACATCACGATCGACGAAGAGCTGCCCCTGCGAACGGGCCTTCTGCCACGAGCGTTCGCGCGTCGGCCGCGAGGATGCCGGACCGCTCGCCGAAGCTCCACGACTCAGGCGAACGGGTTCACGATCTCGACGTCCAGCCGTCGGCGTCCGTGATTCAACTCTTCGCTCAACAGCATGGAGCAGCCGCTACCGGATGCCGCGACGACGATCGAGGTGTCCAACAGGCCGGCGCTCCTCTCCTGTGGCAGCGCGGATCGCGCGGCTGCGAACGGTAGGATGGGTTGCCTGCGAATGGTAGTGCAGGATGCGTGGACCGGTACCTCCCACGCATCGTCGATCAAGAGCTGGACGAGCTTCTCGCAGGCGTGCCCGCGATCGCCCTCGAAGGTCCGAAAGGTGTCGGCAAGACGGTCACGTCGGTCCTGCGAGCCCGAACGACCTACGAGCTAAACCAACCAGCCCATCTGGCCCTCTTGGAAGCGGACCCGATGCGCTTCGAGAGCGATCCCGTCCCGGTCCTTCTCGACGAATGGCAGCGCCTACCGTTCGTGTGGGACTCGGTTCGGCGGAGCGTCGATCGCGACCCGACACCGGGACGCTTTCTTCTTGCGGCGAGCGCCGTGCCGGCGGACACCCCCGTGCACTCGGGTGCAGGACGCATCGTCAGCATTCGGATGCGGCCGTTGGCGCTGGCCGAACGGGGTGTCGGCTCTGCCGCGGTGTCCACCGCGCAGCTGTTGGCTGGTGACGTGGGCGCACTGGACGGCGAATGCGACGTGAGCGTCGCGGCCTACTTCGAGGAGATCGTCGCGTCCGGCTTTCCCGCCATTCGGGCAGCGACAGGGCGAGCTCGGCGGGCGCTGCTGGACGGCTACGTCGAGCGGATCGCGCAGCGGGACTTCCGCGAGCAAGGCCAGCCCGTTCGGAAGGCGGCGGCCCTCGACGCCTGGATGCGGGCCTACGCTGCGGCGACGGCGACGAACGCGTCGTACAACCGGATCCTCGACGCCGCTACACCGGGCGAGGGCGACAAGCCTGCCCGTTCGACGACCGAGGCGTATCGGCAGGTGCTGAGCGACCTGTGGATCCTGGACCCGCTGCCCGCCTGGACGCCTTCGGGCGACCCGCTCCATCGGCTCGCCCAAGCGCCGAAGCATCACCTCGCGGACCCCGCGCTCGCTGCGCGCCTCCTGGGCAGGACCGTCGGCTTTCCGCGACAGCACGCTGGCAGGACGACTGGTCGAGTCGCTCGTGGCTCTGAGCGTTCGCGTCTACGCTCAAGCTGCGGGCGCGCGCGCCGGGCATTTCCGAACGCGCAACGGCGACCACGAGATCGATCTGATCGCCCGGCGCGACGACGGCCGCGTGCTGGCGATCGAGGTCAAGATGTCCGCGGTCGTGGGCGACGACGACGTACGGCACCTGTCGTGGCTTCGGGACCAGCTCGGCGAGGAGGTGATCGACGCGATCGTGGTGACGACCGGCCGTCACGCCTATCGACGCGCCGATGGCATCGGTGTGGTGCCTGCCGGGCTGCTCGGACCGTGAACGGGGCTGCTCGGGGTCGCTTTGGCCGAGCAGCGAGGATGCGCAGATGCAGTCCGTCGAGACCGCCGCAGACGGCGCGATGGCGTCGCTACCTGTCGTCGTAGCTTCGCCCCGTTACCCTCGCCGTAGCTCCGGGAGCCGGTCAAGGTTTCCGACGATCGCCTCGATCCAGTCCGTGAGTCCGGCGAGGTCGGCCAGGTCGATCGTCTCGACCGGCGTGTGGGTGTAGCGCGTCGGGAACGACACGTCCAGTGCGGGCGCTCCGCGGCCCACGTGCTGCATGTTCGATGCGTCGGTCAGACCTCCCTGCAAGACGGCGTGTTGCAGGGCGATCCCGCGTTCGGCCGCGACGCTCGCGGCGAACCGGCGAAGCTTCGGGTGAGGGACGATGCCGTTGAGCATCGCGCGCGTGAAACGCGTCACGACGGGGCCGGCGCCGAGTCGCGTGTCACCGTGATCGCGCAGGTCGGGCGTGTCGTGCGCGATCGCGACGTCGATGCAGAGGATCAGGTCCGGATCGGCGCGCCGGGCCGCGCTCACGCCGCCCCGCACGGAGAACTCCTCTTGCACCGTGGCCAGCAGGACGACGTTCCACGGCAGGCTCGCATCGTGCAGGCGCTCGGCCAGCTCGACCAGGACGGCGACGCCCGCGCGGTCGTCGAACGCCTTGCCCGTCATGCGCGTTCCGCGGCGTCGGGCATCGGCGTCGAACGTTCCGAGGGTTCCGACCTCGATGCCTGCCCCGCGCACGTCGCTTGCCGATTCGGCCGAAACGTCGATGTAGGCATCGTCCACGCCGACCGACCGGGACAGCTCCTCGGCCGTATTGAGGTGCTTGGCCTTCACGCCCACGACGCCGGGGACGGGCCCGTCGTCGCCGAGGAGGACGATGCGCTGGCCGGCGACCACCTGGTCGTGCGTGCCGCCCACGCGGTGCACGCGCAGAAAGCCTTCCGGCTCGATCTTGCGTACGACGAACCCCACCTCGTCGAGGTGCGCCGTGACCGCCACGGTGGGCTTGTTCGGGTCGTACGTGTCCAGTCGTGCCGTGACGTTCCCGAACGTGTCGACCTCGCCGGCGAGGTCGTAGCGTCGCAGGTCGTCGAGGAACGCGCCGACGACCGCGTCTTCCTCGCCCGAGGGGCCGTGAAGGTCCGAGAATCGCGCTACTCGCGCGGCAAGACGGTCCAGCACCTCGGGTGCGGGCGCCGACGTCATGCGCTCGCTCCAGTGGAGAGGTACCGGTCGTAGAGGAGGCGCGAGACACGGGACACCGCGCGGAGCCCGGCGTTGTCGACGTGGAAGCGCAGGTCGGGGCAGTCGCGGGTGGTGACGGCCATCACGAATGCGGCGTCACCCCGTCGGATGACGGCCGCTTCGTTGCGGACGCCGCGGATCGCGCCGCCTTTCGAGGCGATCACCAGGTCGCTATCGCCGCTCTCGGTGGAGTACGGATCGAAGTCCAGCTCACGCCCCAGCGCGGCCGTCTGCTGTTGCGCCGCGAAGATGCGGCGCGCGACGGCGGTCTCGGCCTCGGGCAGCAGCTCGCCGGTCCAGAGGCGCCGCAGCGCGTCGTGCAGGTCGCGTACGCTCGTCGTGGACGGTGGCAGGTCGCGCCGGACCTGGAGCTTGCCGGCGGAGGTGGTGTCGTTCCAGCCGTGGCGGGCGATCCAGCTTCGGAAGCGGTCCAGGCCGACCGCGTCCAAGACGAGGTTCGTGGCGGTGTTGTCGCTGACGATGATCATCAGTGTCGCGAGGTCGTGGAGCGTGTACGGCTTCGTCGGCTGCAGCGACTTCAGCACGCCGGAGCCGGTGACTTGGTCGTCGTGGCCCAGGATCACCTCGTGATCGAGCGTCGTCCGTCCGTTCGCGACGTCGTCCAGCAGCGCGCCAAGCAGGAACACCTTGATCGTGCTCGCGGCGGGGGCGACGTCCCTCTCGCGGTAGCTGACGGGGTCGCTGCCGTCGAGGCGCGAGGCGTGGACGGCCAGAACGCCGCCCATGGTGCGCTCGGCTTCGGCGAACGCGGCTCCGAGCGCGTCGGCCGTGCTCGCCGGGTCGGTGGTGGAACGTTCGGTGGAGGGGTCCGGCATGGAGACTCCTTCGTCGTCAGCGGGAGCGGGGATCGAGCACGTCGCGCAGCCCGTCGCCCAGCAGGTTGAAGCCCATCACGACGAGCATGATGGCGAGGCCCGGGAAGGTGGCCATCCACCAGGCCGAGCGGAGGTAGGAGCGGGCGTCGCTGAGCATCGCGCCCCACTCCGGGGTGGGCGGTTGCGCGCCGAGGCCGAGGTAGCTCAGGCCGGCGGCGCTCAGGATGGCGGTCGCGACGCCGACAGTGGCCAGCACGATGATCGGGGCGGTGATGTTGGGCAGGACGTAGATGAACGCGATGCGGGGCCAGCGCGCGCCCAGTGCGCGAGCCGCGACGACGTAGTCCAGCTCGAGCACGGACAAGGTCGAGGCGCGAGCGGTCCTGGCGTAGACGGGGATCGCGGCCACGCCGACGGCGATCATGGTGTTGAACAGGCCGGGCCCCAGGATCGCGACGATCGCGAGGGCCAGCAGGATGCCGGGGAAGGCCAGCATCACGTCCATCGTGCGCATGATGACGCTGTCCCACCAGCCGCCCAGGAAGCCCGCGAGCAAGCCGAGCAGGCTGCCGGTCGTCATGGCGATGCCGACGGCGATCAAACCGACTTGGAGCGAGATGCGTGCGCCGTGCAGGACACGGCTCAACACGTCGCGGCCCAGATCGTCGGTGCCGAACCAGTGCTCCGGGCCGGGTGGGACCTCGATCGACGTGTACGTCATGGCCTGCGGCTCGTACGGCGCCACGACGGGCGCCAGGATGGCGATGATCACGAACGCGACGATGACCACGGTCCCCGCGACCGCGCCGGGTCTGCGCAGGAACCGCCGCAGCGCCTTGCGTCCGCGGACTTCGCGGGGCGCGGCGGAGTCCCTGTCCAGGCCGTCCGTCGTCGTACCCATCACCGTCACCGGGCCTGGATCCTCGGGTCCAGCACGCCGTAGAGCAGGTCGACGATCATGTTCACGACCAGGTAGATCAGGCCGGCGAACAGCACGATGCCCTGGATCTGCGGGAAGTCGCGCGCCAGGATCGCGTTCACCGCGAAGCGGCCCAGGCCTGGGCGCGCGAACACCGACTCGACGATGACGGAGCCCGCCATCAACGACCCGAACTGCAGTCCAGCGATGGTGAGCACGGGGATGAACGCGTTGCGGAGCGCGTGCTTGACGACCACGACCGAGCCGTGGATCCCTTTCGACCTTGCCGTCCGGACGAAGTCCTGCTCGAGCACCTCGAGAAGCGACGACCTCGTCATGCGCGCCAGCACGGCGGCGGCGGGCAACGCGAGCGTGACCGCCGGCAGGATGAGGCCCACGAGGCCGGTGCCGGTGACCGGCAGCCAACCCAGGACGATGGCGAACAGGAGGATGAAGAGCAGGCCGCTCCAGAAGGTCGGCATCGAGATGCCGAGAAGGGCGAAGCCCATGATCACGGCCTCGAGCGCGGGCGAGCGACTGACTGCGGCGAGCGTGCCCAGGCTGACGCCCAGCAGAATCGCGATCGCCATCGCGGCGCCTGTCAGGGCTGCAGTTTCGTCGACACGGTCGGTGATCTCTCGGGAGACGGGCTGCCCGCTGCGGATCGAGGTACCGAGGTCCCCGCGCGCGGCGTTGGATAGGAACGTCAGATACTGGACGGGAAGGGGGCGATCCAGCCCAAGCTGGGCGCGGAGGCGTGTCACGTCCTCCGCCGTCGCCCGCTCGCCCAGCATGATCCGAACCGGGTCGCCCGGCGTGAGGTGGCTCATGCTGAACGCGAGCAGCGTCACGCCGAACACCACGGGAACGGCTGCGAGCAGGCGACGGAGGAGGAACGTCAGCACGGTCTACTCGAGGGTCGCGTCGTTCATGAGCAGGAACCCGTCGGGGTGGACGAGGGAGCCGTCGATGTCGGCCGAGACCGCGATGTAGTTGTCGTTCGTCCACAGCGGGACCCAGAGGGCGCGGTCGCTGATGAAGCGCTGGATCTCGGCGTAGATCTCGAGGCGGCTGTCGGGATCGGTCTCGGTGCGGGACCGTTCGATCAGCGCGTCGAGCTCGTCGGACGGGAAGTGCGAGTGCGCCAGCCCGCTTCCGATGTTGGAGCTGTGGAACCAGAGGTGCACGATGTCGGGATTCGTGTAGGTGTAGCCCATGAACCCCGCCTGGTGCTCTGCGGCCCGGAAACGCTCCAGGAGCGTGCCGAACTCGTACGTCTGGATCTCCATCTCGATGCCGAGCTCCGCCAGCATGCCTTGAACGATCTGGGCGCTACGGGTCCAGGTGTCGATCGGAGCCGTGAAGAGCGTGAAGGTGAACGGCTCGCCGTCCTTCACGAGCGGGCCGTCGCCATCGCGCGTCCAGCCGGCTTCGGCGAACAGCTCCAGCGCGCGCTCGGGATCGAACGCCTGGTCGTACTCGGGCATGCCGTCCCAGTACCCCCAAATGCTGGGCGGCAGCACGCCGTGCGCCTCCTGGCCGAGGCCGCGCAGCGCCACCTGGACCAGCACGGAGGGGTCGATCGCATGGTTCATGGCGGTCCGCACGGTTTCGTCCGTGAACGGTTCGGCGGTGGTGTTGAACTCCATGAACAGGCCGACGCCCTTGCGCAGGAAGCTCTCGAGCACGAACCGCTCGTCGTTCTGGAAGCGCTCGACGTCGGTGGGCGGGAAGGTCTGGATCACCTGGACCTCGCCGGCTTCGAACGCGGCGACCTGCGTCGCCGACTCGGGGATCGGACGGAACACGAGCTGCTCGATCGTGGGTGCGCCTCCGCTGGTGTAGGAGGGGCCCCAGGCGTAGTCCGGGTTGCGTTCCAAGGTGATGCTGTCGCCGGAGGCCCAGCCGGTGACGCGCCACGGTCCGGTCAGGACCGGTGCACGCCCGAAGTCGGCGCCGGCGGCTTCGGCCGCCGCGACGTTGACGATGGAGCCACGCGGATCGGTGAGGTTGTCGAGGAACGGCGAGAACGGCTCGTCGAGGGTCAGCGCCAGGGTCAGGGCGTCGATCACCTGGATGTTCTGAACGGGCTCGAACAGGCTGCCGGCGATCGGCGACTGCGTCTCGGGATCGACCGCGCGCTCGATGGAGGCGCGCACCGCGGCCGCGTCGACGGGCGTGCCGTCCTGGAACAGGATGCCTTCCTTGAGCGTGAACGTCCAAGTAAGGCCGTCGTCGGAGGCTTCCCACGACGCGGCGAGCCCGTCGGCGTACGCGCCGGTCAGGTCCTTGGTGAGCAGGGTGTCCCCTGCGTAGCGCAGGATCCTCCCGGCGAGGGCGGTGCTGGTCTTTTGCGGGTCCAGGGTATCGGGCTCTTCGTCTTCGGCGAACGTGACGGTCTGCGCGAAGGTCGTAGCGACGAGCATCGCTGCGACGAGCAGGGCGAGTAGGGCGCGGAACGATCGTGGCATCAGGGACTCCTCCGGGTGGGGGCGGGCGTAGCGGCATCCGACGGACGGAACTGCGTCAGGGTGGACCTCCCTTCGCTTCGAGCGCGAACGCGGAGAAGGCGTGCAAGGTCGATTCGACCTGCACGAGTCGGGATCTGGCGGTCGGTGCTGTCGCCTCGAGCGTGGCGACGAGCGCCTGCGCCAGCGACACCGAGGAGGTGTAGTCGTTGAACGAGCCCGATCCCCGCGTGAGCGAGCGCAGCACGTGCCTCGCTCCCGCGACCAGCTCGGCGTCGTCGCCGAGGTCGGTGAGCAGGCTGAACGCGACGCCGTGCGTCGCGAGGTACCGCGCCAACGCGAGCTTGTCGCTTCCGGCTCTGGCGTGGGCGACGATCAGCGCATGGTCGGTGGCGCGGATGTCGCTGACCTCGTCCGGCGTCGTGCCCCCTGTACCGCCGATGAGCCGCACCTCGGGCAGCAGCTGCTGGAGATGGAGCGCGAGGTTGAACGCGACACCGTGCGACAGCCGCTGGCCGTAGACCCACACGCGGTCGGCGGCGACCAGGTCGCGGCACAGCGCCGCGACGACCTCCGCGTCGACGGCTTCGAGCGTGTCCCGTACGTTCGTGCTGGCGCGTTCGGCGTGGCGTTCGAGGAGCGGCCTGACGCGCTCGGCGTCGATCGCCTCGATCTGGGCTCCGTCACGGGCGCTCTCGCTGGCCGTGTGGCGTCGGGCAGGGGATACGGATTCACCGTACAGGTCGCGTCGGAGCTCGCCTCGCATCTCGTTGAAGTCCGCGTAGCCGAGGTCGTGCACGAAGCGGGAGACGGTGGCCTTGCCCACGTGCGCCTCGGCGGCGATCTCCCCCAGGCTCAGGAACGCGAGCCGCGCCGGATCGTGCGCCAGGAACGCGGCGACGCGAGCGCGTGCCCCGTGCAGGGGGCCAAGGTCACGAAGTCGTCGCGCGAGCGAGCTCACTGGCGAACCTCCGGGTGGACCATGCGATCCAAAGACTGAAGGAATGAAACGAGCGTTCCGAGGGTGCTTGGACGATACGTAGATGCCGGGACGGTGTCAAGCAGCTCAACGTGTTGTCACGAGGGCGACCGTGCTCAGGTCCGCGGGCGCTCCGGATCGACCGACGGGTCTCGCGGCCAGGTGAGAAACGCGTATGCCCGCTCGCCGAAGCGTCTCTTCGTCGCTCGGAGAGTCACGTTTCGCTCGAAGCCATCGGAGAGCGTACGTCACGTGGTCCGTGACCACTGACGAGGGTTGGTCGGCAGTCGCGTCGTTCCGCTCTGTTGCGTCCCGGCAAGACGGCGGCCGAATGTCGCGACAACGCGGTCACGGCCAAGGCGATCCGATGAGCGAGTTCGCACCGCGACGTCAAATGCCGGATTCCGGAAAACCGGAACTCTGCTAGGATGGGGCCATGAACGTCGTCAAGCTCGGCAAGAAGGGACAGGTCTCGATTCCCCGCTCGGCGTTGCGTGCGCTGGGCATCGAGGACGAGCAGATGATGACCGTCGAGATCAGCGACGACGGCGCGATCGTGCTGCGCCCGGCGGGCGTGTACTCCTTGGAGTCGTATGACGATGCGCGGATCGCAGAGTTCCTGGCCGAGGACGAGATGCCCGCCGACCTCGAGGAACGGATGGACGCCCGGACTGCGTCTCCCCAGGACTGACGCGCGGGGGCGTGCTCCTCTTCCTGGACGCGAACGTCCTGTTCACGGCCTCCATCTCGCCCGATGGAGCGTCGCGGGCGCTCGTACGCTTGTCGGCCGTGGGCGCATGCCGTCTGGCAGCTTCGCCGTTCGCGATCGACGAGGCGCGGCGCAACATCGCGGTGAAGCGCGCGGGCCGCCTCGCCGAGCTGGACGAGGTGCTCGCGCATGTCGACCTCGTCGCCGACGCGCATCCCGCTTTGTGGGCGTGGGCGCGCCGCTACGTCGTCGCGAAGGACGCACCGATTCTCGCTGCCGCCGTCGCAGCGAGAGCCGACGTGCTGGTCACCGGCGACCGCAGGCACTTCGGGCACCTGTTCGGACGCGCCGTGCACGGAACGCGCATCGAGCCGCCGCGCGTCGCGCTTCGCCTCGTCTTGGACGACGGTTCGTAGGCGTTCCGGCCGGAAGCGCGGTCATGGCGCGCCCGACCCGTCCCTGCCCGACCCGTCCCCGTCCGGCTCGATCGCGATGCGCGACGCCCGCCCCACGACCGGCTGATGGAGCCAGAACTCCCGGCACGGCCGGCCCGTCGCGGCTTCCACCGCTTCCGCGTACAGGGCGGCCTGCCCCGCGAACGCCCGGAGGCGGTCCTCGTCCCCCTCGATCCGCGCGGGGAAGCTCTTGTGGTCCACGACCGCGAAGGCGGATCCGAGGTCGACCAGCAGGTCGATCCGCCCCGCCACGACCTGCAGCCCGCGGGGCACGTGCAGCGGCCACTCGTGCCGTTGCGCGGCGCCGGGGAAGCGGCGGGTCAGGAACGCGCGCAGTCGGTCGGACATCGTCACGAGGTCGCCCGCGGAGAGCTGGGCGACGCCCCAGCGCTTCAGGATCGCGCAGGCCTGCGAGCGACGTCGCTCATCGCTACGGTCCGAGGCGTCCCAGGCGAAGAAGCCGTGGCACGCCTCGCCCAGCGCGCGCATGTCGGGCGTGCCCG
>CAZHCI010000095.1:4815-9916 GCA_964530905.1 uncultured bacterium | reverse complement strand
CAGGCGTCGGTGGCCAGTTGCGGGGTGTCCGCCTCCGCCATGGCGTTCATGTGGTCGAAGCACTCCTCGTCGTACGGCGGCTCCTCGAGGCGCAGCATGTCCAGCCGCCCCATGATGCCGGTCGGCTCCCAGTAGTAGCCGAGCCACGGCTCGCCGAGCGTGTAGGCGGTCTCCATCGTCGTCTCGAGCGCGATGCCGGTGCCGGGCCGGAAGTTGGTGTAGTGGTCCTCGAGCCCGTACACGACCATCTTCACGTTGTTGATGCCCTCGCAGTACCAGCCGATCACGCAGTTGTAGAAGCGCCCCTTGTCGGGCTGCTCGGGATCACGGAAAAGCTCGGCGTACTGCGGCAGGTCGCTCACGGCGCGCAAGTCGGGCGCCAGAGGCTCGATCCCGCGCTCGGCATCGCCCTCGACCAGGTAGCGCGGCACGTAGAAGCCCTGCTCGGCGTCGTCGAAGACGTGGCTCAGCTCGCGGACCTGGCCCTCTGCGAGCGCCTCCTGCCAGAACTCGGGAGCGTTGTCGACCCAGAGCTCCATGTCGACGTCGACGTCGCCGCGAACCATGCCCTGGATGATCGGCAGGGTTGCGCCGGGAATGGCGTCGGTGGCGCAGCCGAAGCCCTCTTCGAGGACGAACCGCGCGAGATCGGTGAGGATGTCGGCGCTATCGTATCCGAGCTCCGCGAACACGATGGGGCGGTCGAAACCCGCGCACTCTGCATCGTCCTGGGCGAAGGCCGGGGCGCCGGCGAGAAGTGCGAGCGTCAGAGCCGCAACGATCGTGCGGCGAAGGAGGCGGTACGTGGTCATGGGAGTTCCCTTCCGGAGGCCCGCGCCCGCATGATCGATGAGCCTCTCGGCTCGGGGCGCGAATCGGTGTGCGTCGAGGCGTATACGTTCGCGTCTACGGCAGCGTACCGCGTGAGCGTACATCAGGCGGCAAGCTCCGACGGTGGCCTCCGTCGTTGTGTTTCGGGCGGCGAATCGCCCGTCGCGGCGGGAGCTTGCGCGCTCGGACGGCGACGAAAGCGCGAGCGGGCTGGCGCCTCAGCCCGCTCGCGCACGACCGGCGGCGTGGCGGAAAAGGCCTTGCTGGAACCGTGCGAAAGGCCGACGATCGGCTGTGCTTCCCGTAGCGGTCACACGGTCGAACTCATGGTCGCACGGTCCGGCCCGCTCACCGGCCACGGCCCCGCAGCGACAACGCCAGCATCGCGGCGGCGAGCGGAAGCATCGCCCAGTTTCCGATCGCGCCGGGCGCGGTTCCGGCCAGCTCGAACGGCTTCGCGAACGTGAGCACGAGGCGGCCGGCGTACTCCACGACCATCAGCGCGAACATGAGCGGGATCAGCGCGCGGTACCGTGCCAGCACGGCCAGGTAGACGAGCGCGACGACGAGCTGCGACAGCCCCCAGAGCGCGAAGAGGTGGACGACGGTCGCCGCGCCGTTCTCACCGAAGGTGCCCAGGGGCACGGTGGCGACGCTCTGCGCCCCGCCGTCGGGCGCGAGGAGATGGACCAGGCTGCGAGCGAGCGTGAGGATCGTGACGAGCGCGAATACGGCCACGACGACCGGTGGCTCTCGGGCGTCGTTCGAGGCCCGCGGAGGGAGCAGGCGGTTCGTCATCCGCCGAGCGTAGCGCGGCGCGCACGACCGCGACGCGCGGCTGCCGAGCCGGGCGCACGGTGCGCCCGCGGAATTCCGGATATCGTGACGCCGACCGATCGACGCTCGATCCGGCCCGTCGCCTCCATCCCCGGCGAGTTCCCCTTCGGCCTCTCGCCTCGAGGAGATCCATGCCCGCTTCCGCCGCCCGCGGCTACCTCGTTCACCTGTACACGATGTCCACGCTGCTGTTCGTCGTGCTGGCCATCCAGTGGATCCTCGAAGGACGCTACGTCCTCGCGCTGCTGGGCATGGCGATCACCCTGATCATCGACGCCACGGACGGAACGCTGGCGCGCAAGTACCGGACCGTCACGACGGCGCCCCGCATCGACGGGGCGCTGCTGGACAACATCGTCGACTTCGTGTCGTACGTGTTCCTTCCGGTGGTGTTCATGATGCACGCCGAGATGCTGCTCGAGCCGGTCACCCTGTTCGTGACCGTCTTGGTGTTCAGCTCCGCGTACGGCTTCTCGCGCACCAGCGCCAAGCTCAGCGACGAAGGCTTCTTCGTCGGGTTTCCCTCCTACTGGAACGTGTTCGCGTTCTACGCGTTCCTGCTGGGGCTGCCCGCCTGGCTGAACACGGTGCTGGTCGTGGGGCTGTCGATGCTGGTGTTCGCGGACGTGAAGTTCCTGTACGTGAGTCATATGCGACGCGCGCGCACGCTGCACGTCGTCCTGGGAAGCGTCTGGGGGGCGGCGGTGCTCGTGGCCCTGTTCCTCGAGCCCGGCCCTGCCCGCGCCGCGCTGGTGTACGCGTCGCTGTCGTACGTCGTGTTCTACACGGTCCACTCGTTCGTGCTGGACCGCATGGCGCACCGCAGGCGGTCGCCGCCGTTGGACATGTCGGCTTGAGAGGCCCGGCGTGGACGTTCCGAACGACGTTCCGCGCGATCGTGCTGGCTGCCTGGACCGTCGTGCTCGCCCTGTTCTGGTGGGGCGCCCAGCGCTCGGACGCCGGTCCGGTCCCGTTCCTCCTCGGCCTGATCGAACAGGCGTCCAGCAGTCCGTGGGCGCCTGTCGCGCTGTTGGGGCTCTACCTGGCGCGGCCGCTGCTGCTGATCCCGATCACGGTGGCCAACCTCGCGACGGGCTTCGTGCTTGGCGCCTGGCCGGGCATCGCGCTCGCGTTGGCGGGGACGCTCCTGTCCGCCAGCACGGGGTACGCGATCGGCCGGTTCATGGGCTCCGCTGCGCTGACCGCCCGCCTGGCGGAGCGCTGGTCGATCGTCCGGATGCTGCGACGGCGCGCCTTCGAGAGCGTCGTCGCCGGCGGCCTCATGTACCTGCACGCGGACATGGTGAACCTTCCTGCGGGACTGCTCCGGGTCCGCATGCCGGTGTTCCTCGCCGGCATCGTGCTCGGCAACGCGTTGACGATGACGACCGCCGTGCTGGCCGGCGCGTCCGTCGAGGGGCGGCTGGACCGGGCGACCGTCTCGGTGGACACGACGTACTTGGCGCTCGCCGGTGGCCTGTTCGTGCTGAGCCTGGCCTTGGCGTACGCCTTGCGCAGGCGGGTCCAGCCGTTGGCGTGACGTCCGCGGCTTCGGCCGCGTCCGGACCTCGGCGCGTCAGGCGGGCGTCGCCGCCCGGGCACGCTTCGCCAGCGTGCCGACCGTGAGCCCCTGCACCACGATCGAGAACACGACGACGCCGTACGTCATCGTGAGGATCAGGTTGCGCTCAGGTCCTTCGGGCAGCGCCAGCGCCAGCGCGATCGAAATTCCGCCGCGGAGGCCTCCCCAGACCATCAGGCGCGTGGTGTACGGCGCGAAGTCCCGGCGGAGCCGGAACCGTGCGATCGGCGCCGCGACGCTGATCAGGCGGGCGGCGAGGACGAGCGGAATCGCGATCGCGGCGGCCTCCAGCGCCAACGCGGAGAGCTTGAGGACCAGCACCTCGATCCCGATCAGCACGAACAACAGTGCGTCGATCACCTCGTCCGCCAGCTCCCAGAACGTGTCGAGGTGCTCGCGGCTGCGTTCGGACATCGCCAGCAGGCGACCACGATTCCCGATGAACAGTCCTGCGACGACGACCGCCAGCGGGCCGGAGGTGTGAACCGCGAGCGCCAGAGCGTAGCCGCCCGTGACCGTCGCCGGTGATCAGGCTCAGGATCACGCCGAACACGACGACGCCGACGCCGACGCCGTCGTTGAAGAGCGACTCGCTCCTCGTCAGCGTCTCGGTGTCCTTCGGCACGCCTGCGCTCTTCAAGATGGCCGGCACCGCGATCGGGTCGGTCGGCGAGATGAGCGACCCGAACGCGAGGGCGTACAGGTCGGGGACGTCCAGGCCCAACGAGGCCAGCAGCGCCGAGAGCGTCACGCCGATCGGGGTGGGAGCTTCGGAAAGCGGGCGTTCACGACCGCGAACGGTGCGGTCGCGGTGACGAGAATGGCGAACGTCCTGGGGAGCGGCGCCTACGAATCGCCGTCCGGCCGGCCGCGGGGGGCGAACGTCACGCGCGCCTTGCGCCTGCGGGCGTGTACCGTCAGCACGAGAGAGGGAGTCCGATGCCGAAGAGCGAGGGTGGTGACGACCGCCGCAAGATCTTGATGCTCGTGACGGCGGGCCTCGCGGGCGCCGTGCTGGTCGGGATGATGGTGTTCGTCGATGGTCCGGGCGCGAACCCGGCCCGGGCGGCCGCTCCCGAGACCTCCGTCGGGCTCGGGCTCGACGGCGAGCGCCTGTACGTCGCGACGTGCGCGCCGTGCCACGGCGACGCCGGCCAGGGAGGCGTCGGCCCCGCCCTGGACGGCTCGGCCGGGGTCGCGAGGCTTCGTCCCGAGCACGTCGACGAGCTCGTTAGGCGGGGCGGTGAGCGGATGCCGGCCGTCGGGCCGGGCTGGGGCGAGGCCGAGGTCGAGGCCGTCTCGGCGTACATCGAACGATGGTGGCCGGAGGAGGAACGCGGCGGCGCTTCTACGGGTCGCTAGCCGGCGGTCTCCGCCAGATGCTGCGTGAACCACTCCCTGGCGTGCTCGACGACCTGCTCCAGCGCGCCGGGTTCCTCGAACAGGTGCGTCGCGCCCGGAACGATCCGGAGCTCGGCGTCGACCGGCATGCGGCCGGCCGCCTCCTCGTTCATGTCGATCACCGGTTGGTCCTCGCCGCCCACGATCAGCAGCGTCGCGCACCGAACGCCTTGCAGGGCGTCGCCGGCGAGGTCCGGGCGGCCGCCTCGTGACACGACCGCCTGCACCTCGTCCGGCCTCCGGGCGGCAGCGACCAGCGCGGCGGCGGCCCCGGTGCTGGCGCCGAACAGGCCCAGCGGCAGCGACCCGACCTCGGGGTCGTCGACCAGGTCGTCCATGGCGGCCTCGAGCCGGCCGGCCAGCAGGTCGATGTCGAAGCGGTGACGCCGGTCGATCACGTCGACGCGCTCCTCCTCGTCGCTGAGCAGGTCCATCAGCAACGTCGCCAAG
>CAZHCI010000095.1:0-4715 GCA_964530905.1 uncultured bacterium | reverse complement strand
AGCCCTGGTCCTGAATCTCGATCTCGCGGTGGTCGCCGTCGCCGCGCGTCGGAAGCTTGAGCGTGAGGACGCCGTCCTCGAACGTGGCCGAGGCCGCGTCGGCGTCGACGTCGCGCGGCAGCATCATGCGACGCTCGATGCGCCCGTAACGGTGCTCGCGCAGGTAGACGTCCTCGTCCTTCCGTTCGGTCTCTTCCTTGCGCTCGCCCCAGATGCGCAGCTCGTCACCGTGCACCTCGGCGTGCAGGTCCTCGCGCTTCAGTCCGGGGACGGACGCCCGGACGACGATCGTATCGTCCTCTTCGAACATGTCGACGACGATGTCCTGGCGCTCTTCGTCGGGCCAGAGCGTCCTGGGGGCGAGCGGCTCTCCGAGAAGGCGCTCGAGCACGGACGGGAACGTCGCCAGATCTGCGGATGTGCGTGGACGAAGCGTGCGTGCCATGGTCACCTCGTTTCCGGCTTCCGAGCATCGCGACCGGCAGATCGGTGCGCGGCGGAAGCGGGTCGGGTCGAGGCCTGCGCACCTGGGTGCGTCGCGTTCGCGGGCGGCCTGCCGGCGCGTCGAACGCCACGGTGTCTGCACGTTCAGTGCAGCACGCGCGGGCGGAGCGACATGTCGTCCAGTTTCGCCTTCGCGTCGGCCAAGACCACGTCGGTGCGGCCGACCGCGTGCGATGATGGGATGGATACCCTTCCGGGGTATCGGGACGCGATCGGGGGGTATCCTCCGGGCGTACCGACCGGACCTGAAGGAGGTTCTCATGCGCAGCCTGAAACGAATCGTGCCGACCGACCTGCCGACCACCCACGAGCGGTTCTCCGCCACGCTGGCCGAGCAAGGCTTCGGCGTGCTGTCCGACATCGACGTGCAAGCGATCTTCGCGACGAAGCTCGGCGCGGAGCACGAGCCGCACCACATCCTGGGCGTGTGCAACCCGCAGTTCGCGAAGCAGGCGCTGGACATGGATCGCGACATCGCCCTGCTCCTCCCCTGCACCGCGACGTTGCGCGAGATCGACGGCGAGACCGAGGTCGCGATCCTCGATCCCGAGCACGCCTTCACCCTGGCGGACGAAGCGACCCGTGAGCGCCTCGCGCCGATCGCCGGCGAGGTGCGCACGCGGTTGGCCGCGGCGTTGGACGCGCTGGCCAGCTCCTGAGGCGCGGGGCTCGCTACGGCGGCGCGTCCGGAGACGGCTCGAGCGTCGCCAGGTCGGTCGCCAACGATCGGATCAGGGCGTCCAGCGACGCCCCGCCCGGGAGCGCCCTCGCCTTCCATCCGGGCCGCCAGCGATCCAGCACGAACGCCTGCGCGGCCCCGAACGCGGCGTAGCGATCGCGGAGCCCCGACCGGATCGCGGTCGGCTGCGCGACCTGATCGTGGACGTCGCGCCAGGCCGCCGCCGACACGTCCGCGCCACCGACCCCCACGCCGATCAGCACGTCGGCGTAGCGGGCCGTGCCTTCGAGCCATTCGAGGTGACGTTCCAGGCCCGGCACCGCCCCCGGCGCCTCGGCCCACCAGGCGTCCCTGCGCTCGACGAACGTCGTCAGCGCGTCCGCGGCCTCGGCCGCCGTCCCGGCGTCCAGGGCGGCCGACAGCGCGGCTCCGATCGCGTCGTGCGCGGCGTCCGAGGCCGCATCGTCCCTCAGCGCGGCCAGCGTTTCGCCGGGTCGCTCGGCGCCCATCGTCGGGATCGCGTCGGGGCCGCCCAGCACCTTCATCTGAAACGCGTGGAACCCCTCGTGCACGATCGCGCGCACATACAGCCCGGTGTCGAGCTCGATCGTGCCGACGCCCAGACGCTCGTCCAGGAACGCCTGAAGCTCGTCCTGCGCAGGGATCGCGACGGACCAGACGTCGTTCACCGGCCACGCCGTCGCGGCCGGGACCGGCAGCAGGTGTCCCTCGCGCCGGTGCGTGTCCGATCCGGTCGGCACGAAGTCGGCGGGCGGACCCGGGTGCCCCACCAGGCAGTCGGCGGCGCCGCTTCGGATCAGCACGGGGGGCGGGTCGTTCCAGCCCGGCCAGACGACCGGTCCGACCGAGGCGATGAGCTCGCGTGCCTGCCACGCGGCCGCGAGGTCGCCGCCATCGGCGCACGGCTGCGCCAGAGCCGTCGCCGTGGCCATCGCCGCGACGATCGTCGCCACGATCGTCGCGACCACCACCGACGTCACGTGACGCGCCCTCGCGGACGCCGGCACGGTGGATCGCTGCCACCCGACGCGACGAGCAACGCACGATCGACCGGTCACGGCCTCGCCTCCCTCCCGTCAGCCTTCCACCTCGTCAGCCTTCCACGGGGCACGACTCGCCACCGGAGACGGACGTCCCGACGCGACGAGCCGGCGATCACGCGACGCGGGAGCCTGTCGGCCCGCAGCGCGCGGCAGGGTGCCGCACGCGGTACGCTTGCGGACGCGCCAGGCGCGCTCTCCATCCCCTGTCCTCTTCTCTTCGCGCGACGTGCCCTCACCAGACCGGAGCCTTCGTAATGCCTTCGAACGATCCTTTCGAGCGGACGATCCCCGGCGCCGACGCGCGACGTGGCGCGACCACCGACATCGCCCGCCGCAGAACGTTCGCGATCATCTCGCACCCCGACGCCGGCAAGACCACGCTCACGGAGAAGCTCCTTCTCTACGCCGGCGCTGTGCGGGAGGCTGGCGCGGTCACCGGCAAGGAGGGAACGCGGCACGCGACGAGCGACTGGATGAGCCTGGAGCAGGAACGCGGCATCTCGGTGACGTCCGCCGCGATGCGCATCGACTACCAGGGGCACGTCCTGAACCTGCTCGACACGCCGGGCCACCAGGACTTCAGCGAGGACACCTACCGCACCCTGACGGCGGCGGACTCGGCCGTGATGCTCCTGGACGCGGCGCGAGGGGTGCAGGAACAGACCGAGAAGCTGTTCGCGGTCGCACGGCGACGCGGGCTGCCGGTGTTCACCTTCGTGAACAAGCTGGACCGGCCAGCTCGCGATCCGATCGAGCTGCTCGACGAGATCGAGACGACGCTCGGGCTTCCCTCGTCGCCCGTCACCTGGCCGATCGGGGACGGCCCCGACTTCAAGGGCGTGTACGAGCGCCCGACACGGCAGGTGCACCTGTTCGAGCGCACGGCGCGCAACGCGCGTCCCGCTCCGGTCGCCACGTCGGGCGTGGACGATCCGGCGCTGGCCGAGCTCGTGGGCGAGCGCCTCCACGCGACGCTTCAGGAGCAGGTCGCCTTCGTCGAGGAGCTGCTCCCGCCGCTCGATCCCGCCCGGGTCCTGGCCGGCGAGATCACCCCGGTGTTCTTCGGCAGCGTGCTGACGAACTTCGGCGTCGAGCCGTTCCTGCGCCGCTTCCTGGAGCTCGCGCCGCCGCCCGGCGGCCTGAACGTCCGGGGAGGGCGCCTGGAGCCGGAGGACGACGACTTCGCCGCGTTCGTGTTCAAGCTGCAGGCCAACATGGACGCCCGCCACCGCGACCGGACCGCGTACGTGCGGGTGGTGTCGGGCCGATTCGAGCGCGGGATGCACGTGCATCACGCCCGCAGCGGCAAGCAGCTGAAGCTGGCGCGGGCGCACGCGCTGTTCGGCCGCGAGCGCGTCACGGTCGAGGAAGCGTTGCCGGGCGACGTGCTGGGGCTCATCGTCCCGGGCGCGTTCCGGATCGGCGACGTGCTCTCGACCCGGCCCGGCGTGGAGCTCGAGGCGTTCCCCCGCTTCGCGCCGGAGTCGTTCGCGACCGTTCGGCCGCGCCACGCCGACAAGCGCAAGCCGTTCCGGAAGGGCCTGGACCAGCTCGCCGACGAGGGCGTGGTGCAGGTGTTCCTGCCCGCCCAAGGCGCTCGGGATCCGATCCTGGGCGCGATCGGGCCGCTGCAGTTCGACGTGTTCCAGTACCGCATGCGCGAGGAGTACGGCGTCGAGACCGAGCTGACGCGGGAGTCGCACGGGCTGGTGCGTTGGCTGTCGGCCGAGCCGAGCCCCGCGCCCCGCTCGGCGAAGCTCGCCAGGGACGCCGACGGCGCGCCGGTGGCCCTGTTCCGCGGCGCGTACGACGAGCGCTGGTTCCGCGAGGAGCACCCCGCGATCGAGGTGTTCGAGCTGCCCGGCAGTCACGAGGTCGTTCGACTCTGAGCGCGCCGCGCGCCCGAGCATCCGGAGGTCGCCGCCACCATGCGTAAACCGCGCCGCAGCACCGGTCCTCGCCTCGTGATCAGCGATCTCGACGGCACCTTGGCGAACATCGAGCACCGTCTCCACTGGATCCACCGCGACGACCCCGATTGGACGCGCTTCTTCCTGGCGTGCGGCGACGACCTCCCGATCGAGAACACGATCACGGTGTTGCGTGCGTTGCACGCCGAAGGCTACGAGGTGGTGATCGCCAGCGGACGGGGCGACGTCGCACGCCAGGAGACGACCGAGTGGCTGGCGCGACACGACGTTCCGTACGATCGCCTGATCCTGCGCCGGATCGACGACACGCGGCACGACGACGAGGTCAAGAGCGAGATGGTGCGCCAGCACGGGCTCGATCCCGAGGACACCCTGGTAGTGCTCGAGGACCGCGCCAGCGTGGTGGTGGTGTGGCGGCGCCTCGGGTTCCACGTCTTCCAAGTGGCGGAAGGCGACTTCTGATCCACGCGAAGCGCCCGTACGCGACGTTCGGCGCGGGACCGTGCCGCCGGAGCGGCGCGGAGGCGGGCGGCTAGG
>CAZHCI010000094.1:0-9916 GCA_964530905.1 uncultured bacterium | reverse complement strand
GAGGCCGGTCGCGGCAACCGGGTGGCGTTCTTCTGGGAGGGCGAGCCCGGCGACCACCGCGTCCTGACGTACGCGCAGATGCTGCACGAGGTGAGCCGCTTCGCGAACGTGCTCAAGGGCCGGGGGATCGAGAAGGGCGACCGGGTCGCGATCTACATGCCGATGATTCCCGAGGCGGCCGTCGCGATGTTGGCGTGCGCCAGGATCGGCGCGACGCACAGCGTGGTGTTCGGCGGTTTCAGCGCGCACGCCCTGGCGGACCGGATCGAGGACGCCCAGGCCAAGGCGGTCATCACCGCCGACGGCGGGTACCGGCGCGGCTCCGTCCTACCGCTCAAGCCCGCGGTGGACGAAGCGCTGCAGCGAGCCGCCGACGTCGAGACGGTCATCGTCGTCCGCAGGACCGAGAACGACGTGAACATGGAGCCGGGCCGCGACTTCTGGTACCACGACCTCGTCAAGCACGCCTCCGCGGACTGTCCGGCCGAGCCGCTGGACGCCGAGCATCCGTCGTTCATCCTCTACACCAGCGGCTCGACCGGCAAGCCCAAGGGCGTGCTGCACACGACGGGCGGCTACCAGACGTACACCTGGCTGACGACGCGCTACGTCTTCGACCTGAAGCCGAACGACGTGTTCTGGTGCACCGCCGACGTGGGCTGGATCACCGGCCACAGCTACATCGTGTACGGGCCGATGCTGAACGGCGCGACGCAGGTGATGTACGAGGGCGCACCGACCCACCCCGCTCCGGACCGCCTCTGGGAGATGGTCGAGCGCTACCGCGTCAGCGTGTTCTACACCGCTCCGACCGCGATCCGCGCGTTCATGAAGCTCGGCGACGAGCACCCGGACAAGCACGACCTGACCAGCCTCCGCCTGCTCGGAACGGTCGGCGAGCCGATCAACCCCGAGGCGTGGATGTGGTACCGCCGCGTCATCGGCGGCGACCGCTGCCCGATCGTGGACACCTGGTGGCAGACCGAGACCGGCGGCATCATGCTGACCACCCTGCCCGGCGTGCACGACGCCAAGCCGGGCGCGGCCGGCGTGCCGTTCTTCGGCGTCGACCCGTCGATCGTGGACGTCGAGGGGAACGAGGTCGGAGCGAACGAGGGCGGCTACCTGGTCCTGAACCAGCCGTGGCCGTCGATGCTCCGCACCGTGTACGGGGACGACGACCGCTACCGCAACCAGTACTGGAGCGAGATCCCGCACGTCTACTTCGCGGGCGACGGCGCCCGCAAGGACGCCGACGGCTACTACTGGATCATGGGACGCGTGGACGACGTGGTGAACGTGTCGGGCCACCGCTTGGGCACGATGGAGGTCGAGTCGGCGCTCGTGTCGCATCCGGCGGTGGCCGAGGCGGCGGTCGTGGGCCGGCCGGACGAGGTCAAGGGGCAGGCGATCGTCGCGTTCGTCACCCTCGAAGGCTCGCGCAGCGGCACCGAGAAGCTGCGCGCCGAGCTGCGAGACCACGTCGCGACCGAGATCGGAGCGATCGCGAAACCCGAGTCGATCCACTTCGCCGACGCGTTGCCGAAGACGCGGAGCGGGAAGATCATGCGCCGCCTGCTCCGCAACATCGCGTCGGGTCAGGAGCTGTCGGGCGACGTCAGCACGCTCGAGGATCGCTCGGTCGTCGACAAGCTGCTGCAGCAGGACTGACCGTCGTGCGCGCCTGGCGAGCTCAGCCTCCCGCGGCGGCCCGCCGGGCGGCCCGGCGCCGTTTCGGTCGCAGCTCGGCGATCGCCATGGCCAGGACGACCATCGCGCCGCCGACCCAGCCGAGGGCGCCGAGGCGCTCGCCGAGCAGCACGAACGCGAACATCGACGCGAACACCGGCTCCAGCACGAAGATCAGCGCCGCGAGGTGGGCCGGCACCACGCGTTGCGCGTACACCTGCGCGACGGCGATGAGCGCCGTGCAGACGATCGCCAGGTACGCGATCGCGGCGTAGGCGGACAGCGGCACGCTGGGCAGCGTTCCGACATGGGGAATCGCCCAGATCCACGCCAGCGCGGCCATCGGCAGGTGCTGCATGCCCGCCAGCGCCAGCGCCGGCGCGGCGTCCGCGACGCGTCCGAGGTAGACGATGTAGAGGGCGTAGGCCAGCGCCGTGCCCAGCACCCAGAGGTCGCCGCCGTTCACCCCCTGGATCCCTCCGGCGCCCTCCGCGCCGCCCCGCAGGGTCATCAGCGCCAGCCCCGCCACGGCGACGAACGCGGCTGCCCAGGCGCGGGCAGGCACGCCCACCCGCAGCCAGGCGGCGGCGACCATCGGGGTGAGGACGACCGAGAGGCCGGTGATGAACGCGGCCTTCGAGGCGCTGGTGATCGACAGCCCCAGCGTCTGCGTGCCGAAGCCCGCGAACGCCAGCAGCCCCAGGATCAGCGCCGGCCGGAGGGCGGCGCGGCGGAACGGCACCCACGCGAAGCAGGCCGCGGCCACGGAGAACCGGAGCGCAAGCAGCAACGGGACCGGCAGCACCTCGAGCGTCTCCTTCACGACGATGAAGGTCGTGCCCCAGATCAGCGTGACGAGCACCAGAACGGCGACCCCGAGCGGAAACGGCATGCCGGCCATCATGCCACGCCCGGCAGCGGCGCCGTGCCGGCGCGTCGTCCCTGCCGCGGCCCCGGGCGTGGGGGTACGATGGCCGGATATGGATTCCCTACGGATCGGCTTCGGCGAGGACGCGCACGGGCTGGTGGCCGGCCGGCGCCTGGTGCTGGGCGGCTTCGAGATCCCGCTCAGTCCGCTCGGCGCCGCGGCGCACAGCGACGGCGACGCGTTGCTGCATGCGCTGTCCGACGCGATGCTGTCCTGCTTCGGGTTGGGCGACATCGGTCAGTACTTCCCGCCGAGCAACCCGAACTACGCGGGGCTGGACAGCCAGGTGATCTTGCAGACCGTGCAGGGCCGAATCCGCGACGCGATCGGCGAGACCACCGTGGTGAACGTCGCGGCGGTCGTGACGCTGGACCGCCCGAAGCTGGGGCCGCACCGCCTCGCGATCCAGCGGACCCTCGGCGAGCTGCTCGACATCGAGCCCGGCCGCGTCGGCCTGGGCTTCAAGACCAGCGAAGGGCTCGCGCCTCGTCGAACGACGACCTCGCGATCGTTCGCTCAGGTCTGCTGAAGCGTCACGTAGACGCGCCCGTCCTCGATCTCGGCACCGAACAGGCGCAGCTTCTTCAGCGCGGGCATCGTCGGGCGTCCCGTCTCGAGGTCGAACGTGGCGCCGTGGTGCACGCAGCGGATCTTGCCGTCGAGCAGCTCGCCGTCGTGGAGCGGGTACTTCGCGTGCGTGCAGCGGTCGGGAACGGCGTACACCCGTCCCTCCTGCCGGATCACGACGAGCTCCTGATCCTCGACCGTGACGGCGGTGATCGAGTCCTCGCCGAACTCGGAGGCCGAGCCGACGTCGTAGCGGGTCTCGCTCACAGCTTCTCCTTCACGCCGGGCACGCCGAGCTTCGCCTGGACGACGCGGCCGACGTACTCCGCCACCTTGGGAAGCGTCACGCGGCTCGTCACCTCGTACAGGAACCCGGTGACGAGCAGGTGCTCGGCGACCTCGGCCCGCATGCCGCGACTCATGAGGTAGAAGCGCTGGTCCTCCGGCACGGGGCCGGTGGTCGAGCCGTGCGAGCAGCGCACGTCGTTCGCGCCGATCTCGAGCTGAGGGATGCTGACCGCCTCGGACTCGGCGTCGAGCAGCAGGTTCCGGTTCGTCTGGTACGCGTCCGTCTTCTGCGCGCCCTCGTCGACGACGATCACGCCGGAGTACACCGCCGTGCTGGCATCCCGGAGCGCCCCCTTGAACAGGACGTCGCTGAACGCGTGGTGCGAGGCGTGGTGCTGCAGCGTGTACTGGTTGTAGTGCTGGCCGCGGTCCGCGAAGTAGAGGCCCAGCATCTCCGACTCGGAGCCCGGACCCTCCATGGTGGACTCGACCTCGGCGCGCGCCGCGTCGGCCCCGACGCTGACGCTCAGCGCCTCGAGGCGGGCGTCGCGACCCAGCTTGGTGGCGACCTTGTTCATGTGCGCGACGTTCCGGCCCCAGTTCTGCAGGCTCACGTAGCGCACCTTCGCGCCCTGACCGAGGATCAGCTCGGTCGAGGCGCCGTGGAACAGCCGCTCGTCGAACGGCTCGCTGGTGTACTCGTCGAGGAACGTCACCTTGGCGTTCTCGCCGACCACGACCAGGGTCCGCCCGGCGGACAGGCCGCCCCGGTCGGCGGTGGTGAACGCGCCCAGCGGCAGCTCGACCTCGACGCCCCGCGGGACGTACACGAACGTGCCGTTCTGCCAGAACGCGGCGTTCAGCGCGTGGTACTTGCCCGCCTTCGCGTCGACGACGGTGTAGAGATGCTCGCGGACGAGCTCCTCGTGGTCGCGCACGGCGCTGCGAAGGTCGGTGAACACCACGCCCTTCTCGGCCAGCTCGACGACGCTGTGGATCGTCTCGCCGTTCTTGTGGACCAGGATCCCCTCGGCGTCGGAGTCGGTCATGCGCATGCCGATGCGCTCGGACACCGTGCGGTCGGCCGGTCCCTCGGCGAGCTCGAGGCCGGCCACGGAGAACCGTCCGAGATCGGTGTAGCGCCAGCTCTCGTCGCGCGAGGTGGGCCAGGGCGTGGCCTCGAAGGTCCGGAACGCCGCCCGCCGCTCCGCGGCGAGCCAGGCAGGCTCGCCGCGGTGGCGGATCAGCGCGTCCAGCGCCCCTTCGCTCAGCGCCGCGGCGTCGGTCAACGTCGCCACGTCAGCCGACGCTCCCTTCCATCTCGAGCTCGATCAGGCGGTTCAGCTCGACCGCGTACTCGAGCGGCAGCTCCTTCGCGACCGGCTCCAGGAAGCCGCGCACGATGAGCGCCATCGCCTCGTCCTCGGCCAGGCCGCGCGACATCAGGTAGAAGATCTGCTCTTCGTTCAGCTTCGAGACGGTCGCCTCGTGACCGACGTGCGCGCTCTTCTCGTTGATCTCGATGTAGGGGTACGTGTTCGTGCGCGAGGTGTCGTCGAGCAGCAGCGCGTCGCACTCGACGTTCGACTTCGCGTTCGTGGCGCCCTCGTGGATCTGGACCAGGCCGCGGTAGCTGCTGCAGCCCTGCCCCTTCGAGATCGACTTCGACACCACCGAGCTCGTCGTGTTCGGCGCCGCGTGGATCACCTTCGCGCCGGCGTCCTGGTGCTGACCGTCGCCGGCGAACGCGATCGAGAGCACCTCGCCGTGCGCGCCGTTGCCCACCAGGTAGCAGCTCGGGTACTTCATCGTCACCTTCGAGCCGAGGTTCCCGTCCAGCCAGCCCATGCTGGCGTTGTCGTGCACCATGGCGCGCTGGGTGACGAGGTTGTAGACGTTGTGCGACCAGTTCTGGATCGTCGAGTAGCGGACGTTCGAGTTCGCTTTCGCGATGATCTCGATGACGCCCGAGTGGAAGCTGTCCGAGTTGTAGGTCGGCGCGGTGCAGCCTTCGATGTAGTGCGCCTTGGCGCCCTCTTCGACGACGATCAGCGTGCGCTCGAACTGCCCGATGTTCTCGGCGTTCAGCAGGAAGTACGCCTGCAGCGGCACGTCGACGTCGACGCCGGCGGGCACGTACACGAACGAGCCGCCGGACCAGACCGCGCTGTTGACGGCCGCGTAGTAGTTGTCCTCGGGCGGGACGACGGTCGCGAAGTGCTCCCGGAAGAGCTCGGGGTGCTCCTTGAGGCCGGTGTCGGTGTCCAGGAAGACGACGCCGAGCTTCTCCCACTCCTCCTTGAGGTTGTGGTAGACCATCTCGCTCTCGTACTGGGCGCCGACGCCGGCGAGGACCTTCTGCTCCGCCTCGGGAATCCCGAGACGGCGGTAGGTCTCGCGGACCTCCGCGGGGATCTCGTCCCACGAGTTCGTCGTTCCCTGACGCTCGTTGGGGCGGATGTAGAAGTAGATGTCGTCGAAGTCCAGGCCGGAGAGGTCGGGGCCCCACTTGGGCGGGCCCTTCTTCTCGGCCACCTCGAACGCCCGCAGCCGGAAGTCGAGCATCCACTGGGGCTCGCCCTTGAAGTAGCTGATCTTCTCGATCACGCGCTTGTTCAGGCCCTTTTCGGACTTGTAGAAGTACGACTCGGGAAGCTGGAAGTCGTACTGCTTCTCGTGCTGCATGCCGGTCAGCTTGCCGGCGTCGGGATGCTCCATCGGGGCGTCTGCCACGTCGTCCCTCCTAGGGATGCGGGTCGGCGGGTCGTCCCGCCGGTCGGGGCGTGCGACGAGGCGCACGGGGGTGCGCCGCTTCGCGGTCGGTCAGGCGCTGGCGGCCGCGACCTCGTCCTTGATCCAGTCGTAGCCTTTGGTGTCGAGCTCCATCGCGAGCTCCTTGTCGCCGCTGGTGATGATCCGACCGTTCGACATGACGTGGACGCGGTCGGGCACGATGTAGTTCAGGAGGCGCTGGTAGTGGGTGATGACCAGCGCGCCGAAGCCCGGGCCGCGAGCGGCGTTCACGCCCTGCGACACGGTCTTGAGCGCGTCGACGTCGAGGCCGGAGTCGGTCTCGTCGAGGATCGCGTAGCGCGGCTCGAGCACGAGCAGCTGCAAGATCTCGCTACGCTTCTTCTCGCCGCCCGAGAACCCTTCGTGCAGGTTGCGCTCGATGATCGACTCGTCCCAGTTGAGGGCGGCGACGGCGCGCTGAAGCTTCTCGTAGAACTCCATCACGCCGATCTCGTCGTCCTCGCCGCGCTTGGCGTTCAGCGCGAGCCGCAGGAAGTTCGCGATCGACACGCCGGGAACCTCGACCGGGTACTGGAACGCGAGGTACAGACCTTCGCGCGCCCGCTCGTCCGGCTCCATCTCGAGCACGCTGGTGCCGTCGACGAGGACGTCGCCGGCGGTGATCTCGTAGCTGGGGTCACCGGCGATGACCTTCGCCAAGGTGGACTTCCCGCTACCGTTCTGCCCCATCAGGGCATGCACTTCGCCGGCCGGCACGATCAGGTCGACGCCCTTCAGAATCTCCGCGCCACCCGCGATGCGGGCGTGCAGATCACGGATCTCGAGACGGTTCTCGCTCATCGAAGCACCTCGTTCGTGTGGAGTGTGTGTCAAGGTCCGAGACCACGGTCGCGTCTTCGGACTCGTTCCGACTTTGATGATAGCAGGCCGGCCAGCAGAATGTGTAGTGGGCCGCTCAGGATGACGACTCGTCGCTCCCGCCGCCCAGCAGGCGCCGCCACCACGGCACCGCCGGCGCGCCCTTCTCCTCCGGCTCGGACGGAGTCGAACGAGCGTCGCCCGTGGCCGGGCCGGTCGGTCGCACGCGGGACGAGCGGCCGACCTGCGCTCGACGCTCCGCTGGCGACGCGGCGTCCGGCTCTCGGCCCTCCGGCGTCGCCTCGCGCAACGCTTCCAGGAACGCCGTGACGGTCGCGAACCGGCGGTCGGGCAGACGGACCATCGCCGTCCGCACCACCCGCGCGACGTCGTTCGGGAGCCCCTCGCGCAGCGAGCGGGGATCGCGAAGCAGACCGGTCAGATGCGCGTGCATCAGCGCGTCGTACGTCTCGCCCTTGAACGGACGCTCGCCGGTCAGGACCTCGAACGCCAGCACGCCCAGGCTGTACACGTCGCTGCGGACCGACGCGGCCGCGCCCTCGAAGATCTCGGGCGCCATGTAGAACGCGGTCCCCACGCGGTCGCCGCTCTCCTCGGCCATGAACGCGCCGGTCCCGAAGTCGCCCAGCTTCGCCCGGCCGGCCTCGGAGAGGAACACGTTGGCCGGCTTCACGTCGCGGTGCAGCACCTTGGCGTCGTGCGTGTACGCCAGCCCCACGGCGACGTCCTCGACGAGGCGCACCGCCTGCGCGAGCGGCAGCCTTCCACGCTCCAGGAGCAGCTGGTCGAGGGTGCCCCCGGGACAGATCTCGAGCGCGAGGAACGCCCGGTCGCCGGTGGGATGCCCCGCCAGCGCCTTCACCACGTTCGGGTGATCGAGACGAAGCGTGATCATCACCTCGTTCTCGAACATCCGCCGCAACAGCGGCCGCTCCGACAGCTCGGGACGCGGCAGCTTCAGCGCGACCCGGCCGAACGTGTCGTGCTCGGCCAGGTGCACGATCGCCGTTCGTCCTGCACCGAGCCGGTGGAGGGGACGGTAGCCGATCGGCGTACGGCGCGCGTCGTCGCGCTCGGCCACGAGCGAAGCCCCTCTAGAGGTCCAGCGCCTCGCCGGGCACGAGCACGTCGCAGCGCGCATCGGTCTCCGACGCGACGCGTGCCGCGAACGCCGCGGCGTCCTGGCGAATCTGCGGGAAGGTGTCGTAGTGGACCGGAACGACGCGTCGCGGCGCCAACAGACGCACCGCTTCGAGCGCGTCGTCCGGACCCATCGTGAAGTGATCGCCGATCGGCACCAGCGCCAGGTCCAGCCCCTTGCGCCCGACGAGCGCCAGGTCCGAGAACAGCGCCGTGTCGCCCGCGTGGTAGACGCGCAGGCCGCCTGCCTCGATCAGGACGCCCGCCGGCATCCCGCCGTAGCTTCCGTCGGGAAGCGAGTTCGAGTGCCAGGCGGGGTGAAGCGACACGCGACCGAACGCCAGATCGAGCCCGCCGCCGAGGTTCATGCCGACGGTGGTCTCGACGCCCTGGCCCGCGAGCCAGCGCGCCGTCTCGACGCTCGCGACGACCGTCGCTCCCGTGCGCTTCGCCAACGCGACCGTGTCGCCGACGTGATCCCCGTGTCCGTGGGTGAGAAGGACGTGCGTGGGCGCGAGCTCGCCGGGACCGACCGCGGCCAGCGGGTTGCCCGCGAGGAACGGATCGACGAGCACGTCGCTGTCGCCGATCTCGAGGCGTACCGCGGCATGGCCGAGAAACGTCAGTCGCATGGCACCTCCCAAGAGCCGTACGCCGAACGAAGGTAGGGGCGCGGTCCGTCCGTCCTCGGACGCTACCACGCGTCGGCGCGCCTCGGAATGTCGCACGCATCGGAGTCGGGGCCGGCCGGCTCCGCCTCCAGGCGGGCCTCGAGGCTGGGAATGCGGGCGACGAACCGGGTGCCGCCGCCGTCTCGGCGCTCCGCCCGGAGCGATCCTTCGTGCGCCTCCACGACCGCCCTGGCGACGACGAGACCCAAGCCGGTGCCGCCCGCGCGCCGGCTGACGTGGCGCTCGAAGATGCGCTCCTCGTCCCCGGCGTCCAGGCCGACGCCGCGATCGAGGACCTCGAGGACGACGTCCGCACCCTCCTCCCTCAGCTCGGCACGAACCTCGCTCGGATCGCCGCCCGCCTGAAGCGCGTTTCGGAGCAGGTTCCTGACGGCCTGCCGAAGTCGCTCCGGGTTTCCCAGCAGCTCCGGCTCGCTGCGCGCGACGACGCGAACGGGCGGCATCTCGGCCGCGACGGCCGTCACGAGCTCGGCCAGCCCGACGGTCCGCAGCTCCATGTCCCGCTCGAGCTCGCCTCGCGCCAAGGTCAGCAGGTCCCGGCTCGTGTGCAGCAGCTCGTCCGCCGCTTCCCGCGCCGACCGGACCTCGGCGGAGGGATCTCGGAGCTCGACGGCCCGCAGCCGTCCGGCCACGACCGAAAGGGGTGCCGCCAGCTCGTGCGCCACCTCCGCCAGGGCGTCCCGCTCGGCCTGCTGCCGATCGCGGATCGCCTGCATGGCCCGTTCCAGCGCGCGCGCCAGCCGTCCGACCTCGTCTTCGCGCGCAGCGCTGCGCAACCCCGCCGTCAGCTCCGGACGCGACGGGTCGATCGCGTCGGCGTCGCGAACCAGCCGTTGCAGGGGCGCCAGCGCGCGTTGGAGGAGCGTCAAGGCCAGCACGGTCGCAGCCACCGCGAGTCCCGCACCGCCCGTCGCCATCGCGCGCCAGAGCGTTCGCCGGGCGGCGAGCACGGGCTCGAAGCTCAAGCCGATGCGGATCG
>CAZHCI010000093.1:7553-10083 GCA_964530905.1 uncultured bacterium | reverse complement strand
GACCACCCCCACCGGCCTCCGCATCGCGCTGCAGATGGCGGACGACGCGCCGTCCCGCGAGCGCTGAACCGCTACGGTCGGCCCGTGTAGACCGGCCCGCTCGGATCGCCTAGGTCCACGGCAACGTCAGCACGTTCCAGTACACCGCCTGGACGACCAGCGCCAGGCCGGCCCGCGCGCCCAGCTGGTTGTGGACCCGTCCGGCCCTCGACCCGCCGCCGCGCGCCCCGGCGCCCGGCGTCACGACCAGCGCGATCGCCACCAGCACCGCCGCGACCGGCAGCAGCGCGAAGAGGACCTCCAGGTAGAGCGGCACGCCGAACGTGAACTCCTGGAAGTCCGTGACGGCGACCGCCAACGCGACGACGAACGTCAGCAGCAGCACCGCGGCCGTGACCAGCACCGCGCGTCCCCAGCGGTGCAGGGCCGAGGGGCGGTCGCGGAGCCGCCGGTGCAGCACGGCGGTGAACGGCGCCACGGCGACCACGCTGAGCAGCAGCAGGAGCGAGACGACGAACACGATGGCGTGCAGGCCGGGCCGTGCGTGCCAGGGCACCTGCTGGAACGCCATCACCGGCGCGTTCTCGACGAACAGGGTCGGCCTCCCGTCACGCACGTCGGTGACGACGCGCTGACCGCTGTCGGGGTCGCGCCACAGGCCCGGCTCGACCGGCAGGACGGTCATGGGCGGCTGCATCAGCGAGGTGATGCGCAGGCCGCCATCGGCGTCGGGCGCGACGTTCATCGTCATGAACAGGTTCATGAGCTTGTCGTCGCCGACCTGGACGCTTCGCGTCGACGTGTAGCTTCCCGCGACCTCGTTCAGCTGGGCCCTGGGAACGTCGTGACCTGCGGGCGGCGGCGACTCGTGCGGGAAGTAGCGCTCGACGAAGGCGCGGGCCAGGGCCTCTTGCGCCAGCGCGCCGCCGGCGCTGTTGTACGACACGAACAGCCCGACGTTCCGCTCCGGGAAGAGCGCCAGCCGGCTGACGAAGTTCGGCATCCCGCCGTCGTGGCCCAGCACCGGCTCGCCCGCGATGCGGCTCTGGTAGAAGCCGTGGGCAATCCCGGCGATGCGGGGGTCGTGCTCGAACAGGCGGCTCTTCATCCGCTCCGCCGTGTCGTCCTCCAGGATCCGCGCGCCGTCGAGCCGGCCGTCCTGCAGGTGAACGATCATGAAGCGCGCCATGTCGGTGCCGGAGGCGGCCACCGCACCGGCCGGGGCCAGCGGCACGAAGGTGAACGGCTGCGCTGCGAACTCGCCCCCGGCGTAGGCGTAGCCGTTCGACAGGTCGTCCTCGAGCGCAGCGGGTAGGGGCTGACGGGCCGTCGTGGCGCGCATGTCCAGCGGCCCGAGGATCTCCTCCTCGAGGTAGGTCTCGTACGACCGGCCGCTGATCCGCTCGACGACATACCCCAGCAGGCCCACGCCGTGGTTCGAGTAGCCCGCCAGCTCGCCGGGCGGCCGCACGCGGGCGGGCAGGGTGCGCCGCAGGACGTCGCCAAGCGGCTCCATCGCCTCCGCGTCGCGGGCGAACAGGCCGTCGAGGCGCTCCTCGAAGCCGGCGGTGTGGGTCATCAGGTGCGCAGCGGTGACGGGCTGGCCGTACGCCGCGGGCACCAGCGGCTCCGGCAGGTAGCTGTTCACGTCGGCGTCCAGGTCCAGCTCGCCGGCCTCGACCAGCTGCATCGCGGCCGTGTAGGTGAACAGCTTCGTGACCGATCCGATCCGGAACAGCGTGGTGTCCGGGTCGACCGGGGTGCGTGCGACCACGTCGGCGTGGCCGTAGCCGCGCGCGAACACGATCTCGCCGTCGCGCACGACGGTGACGACCGCGCCCGGCACGTGATGGGCCTCGAGCTGGACGGGGACAAGGCCGCCGAAGAACGCGCCGAGGTCGGCGGTGGTGAGACCCGGCGGGGCCGCGGGCGGCGTGTCGCTGGCCTCCTGGGCCAGGACCGCGCCCAGCAGCGTCGCGATGGCGACGAGCCGCCAGGCCCTGCGCATCCAGCGGGTTCGGGGTCGCTCGTGGATCATGCTTCGTGCCTCCTCGCGCTGCATCGCGCTGCGCCGTGGCGCCTGCGTCGTACGGTTCGTGACCACGTGGCGCCGTGACGCCGTGGCACCGCATCTCCTGATGGTGCACCGTCGCCGACGTGGTCCGCCTCCAACGAACGTCCCGACGGCCCGTAGCGCTGGCCGGGCGGCAGCGTCGACTGTGCCCCGCACGGTTGACGGCGACCCACGCGGGCACGTAGCTTCGTTCACAAGGGACGTTCGTCCCGGTCGACGCGCTCGGGCCCGCGCGACCTCCCCTTTCCGGCCCGCGATACCCATGACGCACACCGAACCCGACACGAACCCACCGCACGACGCCGCTACCCGTCGGCCACGCGTCGTCGTGGTCGGCGCCGGCTTCGCCGGCCTGAACGTCGTGAAGCGCCTGAAGCGCGCTCCCGTCGACGTCCTGCTCGTCGATCAGCACAACCACCACACCTTCCAGCCGCTCCTCTACCAGGTCGCCACCGC
>CAZHCI010000093.1:5611-7453 GCA_964530905.1 uncultured bacterium | reverse complement strand
ACGGCGTGCTGGAGTTCGTGATCGTCGGCGCCGGACCCACCGGCGTCGAGATGGCCGGCGCCCTGGCCGAGCTGATCTACCGCGTGCTGCCCGGCGACTACCCCGAGCTGGACCTGTCGCGGGCCCGGATCGTGCTGCTCGAGATGGTGGACGCGGTCCTGCCCCCGTTCTCCGAAGCCTCGCAGCGGCATGCGCACCGCGTCCTGGAGCGCAAGGGGGTGGAGGTGCGCCTGAACACGACGGTGAACGAGGTGACGGCGGA
This sequence comes from uncultured bacterium, assembly GCA_964530905.1. Taxonomy (GTDB): domain Bacteria; phylum Deinococcota; class Deinococci; order Deinococcales; family Trueperaceae; genus SLSQ01. The sequence goes on along the minus strand of CAZHCI010000093.1, from coordinate 7,191 downwards.
CGGCGCCGAGCTGGGCGACGGCAGCTTCCTGCCGACCCGCACCCTGATCTGGGCGGCCGGCGTGCAGGCCCATCCGCTGGCCCAGGCGCTGGGCGTCGAGACGACGAAGGGCGGCCGCATCGTGGTCGAGGGCGACCTGTCGCTTCCCGGGCGTCCGTACGCCTGGGCCGCCGGCGACGTCGCGGCGTCGCAGGCCGAGGACGGCTCGCTCCATCCCCAGCTGGCCCCTGTCGCGATCCAGCACGGCCAGACGATCGCGGCGAACCTCGTCGCCCGGCACGAGGGCCGCCCGACGGCGCCGTTCCGCTACCTGGACAAGGGCACCATGGCGATCATCGGTCGCAACTCGGGCGTCGCCGAGGTGTCGCCCCGTTTCGGCGGCTTCCGCTTCAGCGGCTTCCTGGGCTGGCTGGCCTGGCTGTTCATCCACCTGATCACGCTGCCCGGCCACCGCAACCGCCTGGGCGCGTTCGTGACCTGGGGGTACGAGTACCTCAGCTTCGACCGCCACGCTCGCCTGATCACGGAGATGGTCCCCTCGCCCGCCGAGGTCGCCGGGCGCACCGGCGAGGCCGTCGTGCCCGCTGACGCGCCCGCGCACGCCACGGACCGGGTGGTCGAGCGGGCCGCGGATCGCGCTTCGGAGCGCGTTCGCTCGGACGACCGGGCGTAGTCCGCCGTCGGCACGGCGCACGGCTATCATGCCGGCATGACCCGACGTCCTGACGATCCCTCGCCTCGACCGTCCGAGGGCGGGGCGCGCGGCATGCGCGACGCCGGCGCGCGCCCCGGGACCCCCCGCGTCGACCTCGACAACGCGCTGCGCGTCGCGATCCGCGCCGCGGAGGAGGCGGCCCGCATCCAGCGCAGCCAGCTCGGTGGCGACCTCGAGATCGGCACGAAGTCCAGCGAGACCGACCTGGTCACCAAGGTCGATCGCGCCTGCGAGACCCGCATCCGCGAGATCGTGCTGGACGCGTTCCCGGACCACGTCGTGCTGGGCGAGGAGCAAGGCCAGCAGGGCGAGGCCGCCTGCCGCTGGATCGTCGATCCTCTCGACGGCACCCTGAACTACGCGCACGGCTTCCCGTTCTACTGCGTCTCCATCGCGCTCGAGGTGAACGGCGCGATCGAGCTGGGCGTCGTCCTGGACACGCCTCGCGACGTGCTGTACCAGGCGGTGCGCGGCCGCGGCGCGACGGCGAACGGCCGGCCCATCTCGGTCAGCGACGAGACGGTCCTGATGAGCGCCATGCTGGGCACCGGCTTCGCCTACGTCGAGGGGACGCAGCACGAGAACCTCGAGGTGTTCGCCCGCGTCCTGCCCAAGGTGCGCGCCGTGCGTCGTCCCGGCGCCGCCGCGCTGGACCTGTGCTTCGTCGCGTCGGGCCAGATGGACGGCTTCTGGGAGCTGAAGCTCAGCCCCTGGGACGTCGCCGCCGGGCTGCTCATCGTGCAGGAGGCCGGCGGCGCCGTCACGGGCGGCGACGGCGCGCCCTACCGACTGGGCCAGCGCGTGATCGTTGCCAGCAACGGCGCGCTGCACGCGAAGCTGATCGACCTGCTCGATCTAGGCACGG
>CAZHCI010000093.1:0-5511 GCA_964530905.1 uncultured bacterium | reverse complement strand
GCCAGCAACGGCGCGCTGCACGCGAAGCTGATCGACCTGCTCGATCTAGGCACGGCGCTGGCGGACGGCTGACCTCGGCAGGTAGCGCTCGGCCCCGTCCGACGCGAGGCCCACGACCACCCTGCCCGGGCCCAGATCGCGCGCCACGCTCAGCGCGGCGTGCAGCGTCGCGCCCGCCGACGGCCCCAGCGAGATCCCTTCCTCGCGCAGCACACGGCGCGTGAGCGCCAGCGCATCCTCGTCGCGGACCGCGACGACGTCGTCGAGAAGATCCACGTCTAGGTTCCCCGGCACGAACCCGGGACCGGCGCCCACGATCCCGTGCGCTCCGGCCCGTCCGCCGCCCAGCACCGCGCTGCGCGCCGGCTGGACGGCGACGACCCGCACCTTCGCGTCGCGGCTCTTCAGGTAGCGTCCGACGCCGCTGATCGTGCCGCCCGTCCCCGTCGCCGCCACGAACGCGTCGATCCGCCCCTGCATCTGCGCCCACAGCTCGGGACCGGTCACGGCTCGGTGCGTCCGGGGATTGGCGGGATTGTCGAACTGGCCGGGTCTCCACGCGCCCGCCTCCTCCGCGAGCTCACGGGCCCGTGCGATCGCGCCGCCCATGCCGGGGTCGCTGGCGACGCGCGTCACCTCCGCCCCGTACGCGCGGATCAGGGCGAGGTGCGCCGCGCGGGCCGTGCCTGGCAGGACGATCGTGCAGCGGTAGCCCCGCACGGCCGAGAGGAACGCCAGCGCCACGCCCAGGTTGCCGCTGGACGCCTCGACGATGGGGCGCCCCTCGCCGGGACGCAGCACGCCCCGCTCCTCGGCGTCGGCCACGAGGCCCAGCGCGGTTCGGTCCTTGTGGCTCCCCGTGGGCTGGAACCGCTCGAGCTTGAGCCACACCTCGGCCGTGTCGGGCCCCGCCAGGGGCGCGTGGATGCGGACCACCGGCGTGTCGCCGATCAGCGCGTCGACGCGGCGGACCGGCGGGCTGGCGTCCTCGGGCTCGGCAGGATGCAGGCTCATGGCCGGCACGATAGCGTCTCCACCGAAGGACGGATGCGCGACCCCGGACGCTGCCCTATGGTGAGCCCATGGAACGCAAACGCCTCGAACGTGCAACGCAGGACAAGTGGCTGGGCGGCGTGTGTGGCGGCCTGGGCCGCTACTTCGACATCGACCCGACGATCGTCCGGCTCATCTTCGTCGTCGCCTTCTTCGGGTTCGGCACCGGCCTGCTGGTCTACCTGGTGCTCTGGTTCGTGATGCCGCGCAGCAGCGAGTTCTGAAGCGAACGCAGCGTCAAGCTCCCTGCTCGCGCCGCTCCGCGCCCGCGTCGCTGGCCTCGTCCGGCGCGGGCCAGCGCTCCGCCGCGCCGAGGCCGACCCAGGTCTCGCTCCGCTCCCACAGCTCGCGCGCCACGGCGTCGTCGCGCGCCGGTTGCGACGGCGTCGTCGGCTGTCGGTCGACGAAGTAGCCGCCGTTCGGCTCGGGAGGCGGCTCGGCGGTCGCCAGCCAGACGCCGGTATCGGCGCCCTGGACGACGCTGCGCCCGAACAGCCGCTGGGTGAGGTCGACGATCCACGAGACGATCCCCTGACCCGAGCCGAAGCCGCTGTTCACGAAACCGGGGTGGTAGGCGTACGACCGTAGCGCGGGATGGGGAGCCCGCCGCGCCGCCTCGCGCGCGAAGTGGATGTTCGCCTGCTTCGACATCCCGTACGCCCGCCAGGCGCTGTACGGCACGCCGGTCGCGGCGCGGTCCAGGTCGATCGAGCCCATTCGCTCCGCGTTGGACGACGTGGTGATCACCCGCGGCGCGTCCGCCGCCGACAGCGATCGCGTCAGGACGTTCGTGAGGAGGAACGGGGCGAGGTGGTTCAGCGCGAAGGTGCGCTCGAACCCGTCCTCCGTCAGCTCGCGCCGGTGCACGTACGCCCCCGCGTTGTTCACCAGCACGTCCAGTCGCTCGATGCGCCTCGACAGCTCGGCTCCCAGCCGCCGCACGTCGCTCATCGACGACAGGTCCGCGGGCGCGAAGGTCACCGTGCCGCGGGCCTCGTCGTCCGCGCGCAGGCGGGCCACGGCCTCCTCGCCGCTGCCGCCCGGCCGCGACACGACCCACACGTCGAAGCCGTGGTGCAGCAGTCCGCGCGCGATCTCGTAGCCGATCCCGCCGCTCGCGCCGGTCACGACCGCGGTGCGTGGAGCCCCGGGCGCGTCGGACGCGTCGGACGCGTCGGCACGTGGACGATCGGACGGCGAAGCGTCGTGGTCGGTCATGCCGTCCAGCCTACCGGGCCGGGCGGCGCGAGACCGTGGCACGGCTCGCCGCCGCTCGTGTCGCCGCCGCCGCGCGGATGCCGGTCAGAACTCGTCGGGGAAGCCGAGCTTGCCGCGCTCGCGTACCTGCTGCGCCGCGATCTCGGGCGGCACGCCCCGGCCGCGCTCCGGCGGCTCCGGCAGCTGCCGGACGGGGGTCAGGCGCTGCTCGAGCGGAACCGCGGTGTAGCGACGCGACCACGGCTCCCACGTCAGCGGCACGCGCAGGCGCCACGCCCGGGCGGTGGACGAGGGCACGTACAGGTACAGCTCCAGGACGCCTTTGCCGCCGCCACCGATGTCGAGGTCGGCCTCGAGCTCGACGGCGCGACGCGCGCCGATGAGGGCGGTGGACTCGGCGACCGCGCGCTGGCGGTCGGCGCCGGCGGCGGCGATGCGGAGCAGCTGCACCGGCTCGTGGTGGAGGTTGCTGAAGCCGGCGATCAGGCGGTACGCGCCGTTCGCGTCGTCGTGGGGCTCGAGCTCGGCCCGGCTCAGCATCAGCTCGGGCTTGCCGCCGTTCGCGCTTCGCGCCGGCCGTCGCCCGACGGCCGCGAGCCAGAGCAGCAGCAGCGCGACGATCGCCAGCCACGCGTAGACGGGAATGCCGCCGCTGGTCTCCAGCAGCCACGGCCGAGCGGCCTCCCAGGTGCTCACCAACGCATCACGCATCATCCCGAGCACCCGTTCCATGCATCCAAGCCTACCGGAACGCTACGCTTCGCGTGATGTCCACCACGAACGACCCGGAATCCGCCCGTGGCCGCGAGGCCGAAACCCCCGCAGAGGGGGCGCCCGAAGCCGCCTCGGACGAGGGACTCGAGCTCCGCCCCACCGCCGATGGGAGCCTCACGCTGTACGACCCCGCGGTCGACCAGACGTACCATTCCGGTCGCGGGGCGATCGCCGAGGCCCGCCACGTCTACCTCGGCGCCAGCGGGGCCGCTCGGCGCCTGGCGGAGGGCGAGGAGCTGCGCGTGCTCGAGGTGGGCCTGGGCTCCGGCATGAACCTGCTGCTCACGCTGGACGCGGCGCGAAGCGGCGGAGCTCGCCTCCACTACCGCGCGCTGGAGCGGCGACCCCCGCCCGCCCAGCAGGTGCGGCGCCTGGACCTCGGGCGGTTCCTGGACCACCCCGAGCTGGTGGACGCCTGGCTGGAGGTCGTGGAGGACCTGCGGGGGCGCGATTCGCGGGGGCGTGACTTGCGGGGGCGGGCGGCGCCGCACGAAACGGGGCCCGGGCGCGACGATCCGGCCCTCGCGAGCTACCAGCTGCCCGGCGGCGCGCTGCTGGAGGTCGCGCTGGGGAGCGCGACGGCCGGTCCGGCGGGCCACCCGGCAAGCGCCGCTGCCGCCGTGCTGGCGCCGGGCTGGGCGGACGCCTTGTACCACGACGCGTTCAGCCCGGCGGCCAGTCCGGAGCTGTGGAGCGAGGCGTTCCTGCGGGCGTGCGCGTCGGCGCTGGCGCCCGGCGGCGTCTGGGTGAGCTACACCGTCGCCGGCGCGGTCCGCAGGCGACTGCAAGCCGCCGGGCTGGAGCCCGTCAAGCTGGCGGGTCCTCCCGGCGGCAAGCGCGAGATGTGCAGAGCGGTCAAGCCCAGGGGATCAGGTTCCGCCCCCACGGCGTGGCCCACGCGATGAACAACGCCGCGACGACGTAGCCGATGGTGGCGCGCATGAACTTCGCGCGGTCCGTCTGGGCCCGGCGCGCCAGCGAGGTTCCCAGCTGGGCGGCGACGACGGCGAAGATCATGATCGTGGCGTGCTCGATCAGCAGCAGGCGCTCTCCGAGCGGCACGGAGATGCCGCCTCGCACGAGGGGCGTGATGCCGTAGAGCACCAGGCCGACGAGGAGCTGGAGGTGCATGCCGTACGTGAACACGCGGGCTGCCGTTCCCTCGGTCGCGGTCCAACGCGCCGAGGTGGCCAGTCCGCGGATCATCACGACGAGCGCGTACACGCCCCCCAGCACGACGACCCAGCGCAGCAGGTTGTGGAGACCCTTCAAGAATTCATACATCGCGTCCGCATCCTACCCGGAACGCTCGGCGGTACGCTGATGCGATGCGGATCGAGTCGTCCCGGGTTCACGACGTCGCGGTGGTGGGCGGCGGCGTGGCCGGCCTGTCGCTGACCCGCGCGCTGGCACGGGCGGGTGCGGACGTCGTCCTGGTCGAGCGGGCGGCCCCCGAGTCGCCACGTCGCGGCGCGTCGTCGCTGCCCGTCGCGCTGCTCAATCCGTGGCGAGGCCGGAAGGGCGCTGCCCACCCGGACGATCTCCTTGGCCTCGCGACCGCGTGGCGCTGGGCTGAAGAGATGGCAGCCGAGGAGATGGCGGTCGCGGGGCTGGGGCCGGGCGCGCACCCCTCCGGCGTGGTTCGGATCGCCACCTCGGCCCGGCAGGCGCGCGATTGGCGCGAACGTGCCGCTGCACAGCCGTCGCTGCGCTGGCTGGCTCCCGGCATGCTGGGCGAGCCGTACCACGCTCCGTTCGGCGCGTTGCGGGTGCTGGACGGCGGGCGCATCGACGCGCCTCGCTGGCTGGCGGCGCTGGCCGCGTCGGCGGCGTCGCACGGCGCGGTGTCGCTCTCCGCGACCGAGGTCCGCGAGCTCGCGCAACGGCCAGACGGCGTCTGGGAGCTTCGCTGCGCCGCCCGCGACCGCGCGGCCGCCCGTGCGAGCGTAGTCGCCCGTGCGCGCCTGGTCGCGAGCTGCATCGGCGCCGACGCCGCGCCGGACGCCGTCACGCACGACGGACGCACGATCCCGTGGCCCGAGCGGATCCGTACGCGGGGCGAGGTCGTCACGCTCACGGGCGGACCGGCGCTCCCCTGGCCCATCGCCGGCGGCGTGTACGGAGCCGCGGAGCGCGGCACGGCCTGGGTCGGCGGCGGCCACAGGCCTCCAGACGAGGACGATGCGTCGGCACCGGATCGGCTCCGGTCGGCCTTCGCCTGGTCCGTCCCGGCGATGGCGGACGCCGACGTGACGGCGGTGTGGTCGGGCGTGCGCGCCAAGGTTCCCGGCGCGCGTCCCGAGGTGCGCCGCGTCGCGCCTGGCCTATGGTCGTTCGGAGCGTTCGCGGGGCGGGGATTCCTGTGCGCAGGCGACGAGGCGGAACGTTGGGCTGCGCGCTGGCGATCCGGCGCGCTGGACGCGGGTCCGTCCCGTCCACGGGGCGCCTAGCTCGTTTCGTCGCTCG
>CAZHCI010000092.1:0-10145 GCA_964530905.1 uncultured bacterium | reverse complement strand
GGCGACTGATAGGCGACTGATACCCCTCCGCTAGCCTCCGATCGTGTCCGCTCCCCTGCGTGTGGAGCGGTGCGGAGGAGGATCATGCCTACGACGTCCCGAAGGTCCCGCGTTCGGAGCCCAGCGCTCCTCGTCCCTCTCGTCCTCGCCCTCGTCCTGGTCCTGTCCGCGTGCGGCACGTCGTCGCCCGGCAACGGCACCGACCCGGACCCTGGCTCCGGCGACGACCCGGTCGCCGCCTCGCTCGACACCCTCGGCGTCGACACGACCGAAAGCCCGCGCCGCGCGCCCGACGGCAGCGAGCTCGGCGAGGACGACGCGCCGCTGGGCGCCTCGGCCTCGCTCGGCGAGCCCGCGGAGTTCACCGACGAGAGCGCCGCCAACCCGCACATGGAGCTGGTCCTCGCCAACCCGGACATCGCCGGGAGCACGCCGGTCGACACCACCTTCGAGGTGCGCAAGCTCGAGGAGGTGGCGGTCACGCCCACCGGCACCATCGAGTTCGGCACCGAGACGATCGTGGCCGACCTGAGCGACGGCAACGACTGGGCCCTCCCGGACGGCACGCAAGGGAACCAGTTCCAGACGCTCCGCGCCGTGGCCGCGGGCGACCTCGACGGCGACGGCTTCGACGAGACCGCTGCGATCTACGTCGACGCGAGCGACGACGTCCTGAAGCTCCGCGCGTTCGAGGACGCCGCCGCCGGCTTCACGGCGCGGACCTCCTCGCTGGCGGCCGGGGCGGACGTGCGCGGCGTCGCGCTGATCGCCTACGACCCAGGCGGCGACGGTCGCGACGATCTCGTCGCGGCGATCGCGTACGCCGACCGCGTCGAGCTGGTCTCCCTCACGGGGAGCGTGTCGGCCTCGTACGCCATCGACGCCGACGCGACCACGACGCTGAACCAGCAGGTCGACGGCTCCAGGCTGTACGTGCGCATGTCCGCCGGCCAGCTCGACTACGACCAGGGGCTCGAGCTGGGCGTGGTCGTCAACGAAGTGGCCGGTTCCAGCAGCAGCGCCAGCGGCCTGGCGACCTACTACCTCTTCGACGACGCCGCCGCCGGCCGAACGCTGCTGCGCTCCGATTCGGTGCAGGCCAACGTCGGGGGCATCGTCGCCGCCGAAGCGGCCGACATCGAGCTCGCCGACATCGACGGTGACGGGCTCGACGAGGTGGTCTTCGCGGGCGCCACGAACCTGGCGTGGTCGTGCAGCGACAACGACTTCGCCGCGCTGCTGATCGCGCTGGACGACAAGTCCAGCGACTTCACGCAGCTCGACGCGACGGTGGAGGGACTCTTCTACCAGAACTGCAGCTCCGCCGGAGGTGACTGGAAGCGCTTCTTCGTGTTCCTGGCCACGCCCGACCTCGACGGCGACGGTGTCCACGAGATCGTCGCGAACCAGCTCGTGTTCGACGACTTCGCCGATGCGCCGACGTTCACGCGGCTCGCGGACGTCGAGCTGCCTTCGACCGCGTTCCTGGACAACCTCTTCGACCGTGGCCAGTACCTGAGCGTCGCGGCGATGGAGATGATCGCTGCGGACGTGACCGGCGACGGTCGCGAGAACGTGCTGATCTACCACCAGAACCGCGACACGATGCCGGTCTGGGGCATTTCGGCGGTCTCGACGATCGGCGAGAACGGCAACGGCTGGGCCCAGCTCAGCGAGGTCGCCATGCCGGGCACCTCGAACGGGCAGGGCACCGCGCGGCCCATCGTCGTGCCCGCCAACGTCGACGAGGACGGCCCGGTCCTCAAGTACGGCGAGGGCAGCTACGAGCTGGTGTTCACCGAGCCGATCGTGATCGCCGCGATGGCGGCGCCGCCCTGCCAGGAGGGCATCCAGCAGAACCTCGGCGCCTGCGTGACGCGGTTCGGCCAGGGATCGAGCACCACCGTCGACGCGTCGCTCACCGTGACCGTCAAAGCCAGCGTGACCGCCGGTCTCGAGGCGGGCATCAACGTGCCCGTCGTCGGCGAGATCGGCTCGGCCAGGGTGACCCAGACCGTGACCGCCACGGCCAGCGCCTGGGCGGGGACCGCCTACACGGTGGAGAAGACCGTCACCTACAGCTCGGGCTCGCTCGAGGACGCCGTCGTCTTCACCTCGATCCCGTACGACGTCTACCGCTACGACATCGTCTCGCACCCCGATCCCGACCTCGTCGGGAAGCAGGTCGTGATCCGCGTGCCACGCGAGCCGGTGACGATGATCGCCGAGCGCACCTTCTTCAACGGGGCCGTCTCCGGCGGCACGACGCGGATCGACGGCAACGTGTTCGACCACACCCCGGGCGACGTGAGCAGCTATCCGAGCGCGAGCCGCAAGGACTCGCTCGGCTCGCAGTACGGCGGCTTGGCGGGCTTGGGCTTCCTCGAGTTCGGTCCGACGGGCGTCGGCCAGGGCGGCGGCGACACCGAGCTCGAGATCGCCGTGTCGAACGAGGTCAGCGCCGGCGGCTCGCTGGGCATCGAGTACGAGAAGAACGTCGAGACGACGGCGTTCGGCGTGGTCGGCGGCTTCAGCGTCGGCTACGGCGCGGAGGCGGCGCTGTCGATCACCAGCGGCTCGCAGACGACCTACACCGGCGTCGTCGGCAGCATCTCCGAGAGCGACTTCGCCGACAACGCCTACGCGTGGGGGATCTTCACCTACGTGCAGGACCTCGGCGGCCAGGAGTTCAAGGTGATCAACTACTGGGTCGAATGAGCTGACCGGGTCGGACGTTCCTTGCGGCGCGGCGAGGCGAACGGCGCTCGCCGCGCCGCAACGGACGTCGCCGCGCCGACCCTCCGCCGCGCCTCGAACGTGGCGTTCGCCCACGGTGACCGTCGGAGGGCTTCGTATCATGCCGCGTGGAGAGCCGCGTCCACCTTCTCGGCGTGCCCCGACGAGGCCCGCCCGCCGTCGGCACGCCCCGTCCGGGAACGCCCGACGGGGGCGCGGACGACGGGGGCACGCCGCTGCCTCCTGGGCTCGCCGCCTACCTCGCCGCCTTCCTCGCGATCCGCGCCGACTGGGTGGCGCGCGACGAGCTGGTCGCGCTGCTGTGGCCCGACGCGGAGCCGCGCAGGGCGCGCCACAACCTCAGCCAGCTGCTCTACGCCGTCCGCCGCAGCGCCTGGGGCCACGACGTCGAGGGCGAAGCGGTGCGCGTGCGTTGGCTCGTCGACACCGACGTCGCCGAGTTCCGGCGCGCGGCGTCCGAGGGCGACTGGCGAGGCGCGGTCGACGCGTACGGCGGCGAGCTGCTCGAGGGCGTCGCTCCGCCCGGATCCGCGGCGTGCGACGCCTGGCTGCACGGCGAGCGCGAGGACCTGCGCGAGACCTGGCGCGAGGCGGCGACCGCGTACGCCGCCGAGCTGGCCCGCGACGGTCGTTGGTCGGAGAGCGCCCGGCGCCTGCGTCGCCTGCTGGCCAGCGACGAGCTGCTCGAGGACGCGGTCCAGTCGCTGATTCGCTGCGAGGCGATGGCGGGCCGCCGTGACGCGGCGCTCCAGGCGTACGAGCGGTTTCGGGAGCGCTTGCACGACGAGCTCGGCCTGGAGCCGCTGGACGCCACGGTCCAGCTGGCCGCCGCCGTGCGGAGCGGCGGCCTCGGGCCGGACGGCGCTGGGCCCGCGCGACCCGGCCCGAATCCGCCGCCTCGTGACCAGCGGCCGGCTCGCCCTCCCGGCGACGGACCCCGTCGCGACGTGAGGCCGGGCCCCGTTCGCAACCTGGGGCCCGACGTCACGCCGTTCGTCGGGCGCGCCCTGGACCTGGCCGAGCTGCACGCGCTGCTGGACCGGGGGGAGCATCGCCTGATCACCGTGCGCGCTCCGGGCGGCGCCGGCAAGTCGCGCCTCGCGCGCCAGCTCGCGCGCGAACGCTCCGGACATCACGAGGACGGCGCCGCCTGGGTTCCGCTGGGCGCCGCGAGCGACGAGGAGGCGACCATCGACGCGATCGCCGGCGCGCTGGGGCTGCGGATCGATCCCGAGCCTTCCGCGCTGATCGAGGGGCTGGCGGGACGCGACCTGCTGCTGGGGCTGGACGGCGCGGAGCACCTCCCCGACCTCCCGGGCCTGGCGGTCGGCCTGCTGGACGGCTGCCCGCGCCTGCGGCTGGTGGTCACCTCGCGCGCGACGCTCGACGTTCCCGGCGAAGCGGTCGTGCCGCTGGACGGCCTCTCGGTCCCGCCCCGCGACGACGCGGCCGACGCCGAGGCGTACGACGCCTTCGGCCTGGCGCTGCGCGCCGCGCACCGGGTCCATCCCGACTTCCATCCACGAGGCGACGAACGCACGGCGCTGGTCGCCCTGACGCGCATCCTGGCCGGGATGCCGCTGGCGATCGAGCTCGCCGCGAGCTGGCTGCGGGTGCTGGAGCCCAGCGAGCTGCTGCACGAGGTCCGCCGCGACCTGGACGTGGTCCGTGGGCGGATCGACGAGCTCGACCCCCGGCACGCCAGCCTCCGCGCCGTGTTCGAGAGCTCGTGGAGCCTGCTGGCCGACGCCGAGCGCGAGGCGCTCCGCCGGCTCGCGGTGTTCCGGGGCGGGTGCACGCGCGACACGGCGGCGGCCGTCGCGGAGGTTCCGCTGGGCACGCTGCTGACGCTCGTGAACCGCTCGCTGCTGCAGCGCGACGGGGCCAGGCGCTTCGTCGCGCATCCGGTGGTGCAGCGCTTCACGGAGGAGAAGCTCGCGGACCGCGTGGAGCTCCAGGCGGAGCTCGCCGCTCGGCACCGCGCGTACTTCCTCGCGCTCGCGGAACACGCCGACCGCCGACTGGACGGACCCGACCAGAAGACGGCGCTCGCCGGCCTGGCCAGCGAGCACGCCAACCTGCTCCGGGCGCTGGACCACGGCGCCGGCCTGGGCGAGGCCGAGGACGCGCACGCGCTCGCGGCCGCGCTGGGGCGGTACTGGCGGTGGAGCGGGCACGTGCGCGAGGGGCTGGACCGGTTCGAGCGCCTGCGGGCGCTTCCGGGGCCCGCGGCTCCCACCTCGACGCGCGTCCGCTCGCTGCTGGCCGAAGGGCTTCTGCTCGAGAAGGCGGGCCGGTACGAGCCGGCCGACCGCGCGTTCGAGGCCGCCCTGTCGGGCGCCCGCGAGCTCGGGGACGCCGCGCTGATCGCGGCGGCGCGGTGCGACCAGGCCACGGTCGCGTGGCGCCGGGGCGACCTGGACGCGGCGCGCGCGAAGCTGGACGAGGCGTGCGCTACGTACCGGGAGCTGGGACGCGACGCCGCGCTGGCGGGGACGCTGGGCAACCTCGGCAACGTCGTCCGGGACGCCGGCGACCTGACGGCGGCGCACGCCCACTACGACGAGGCGCTGGCCCTCGCGGAGCGGATCGGCCACGTCTGGGAGATCGCGAACGTGCGCAACAACAAGGCGATCGCGTTCGCGTACGGCGACGATCTCGAGGCGGCCCGGGGCGAGTTCGAGCACGCCCTCGCGCTGCAACGCTCGATCGACAACCGGCCCGGCGTCTCGAGGTCGCTGACGAACCTGGGCAACGTGCATCTCGACACCGGCGATCTGGAGCGGGCCGAAGCGCTCTACCGGCAGGCGCTCGTCCTGTGCGAGGAGCTGGGCGATCTGGAGGGGAGCGCGCACCTGTTCGTGAACCTGGGCGTGCTGGCGCAGTGGGCCGGCGCGTACGACGACGCGCACGACCTGTACGGGCGCTCGCTGCGCGTGCGACGCGACCTGGGCGCACGCGGCCTGGCGGCGCAGAGCGTGAGCTGCTTCCTGGACCTCGCCGTGGCGCGTGGCGCGCACGAGCGCGCCCTGGTCCTGGCCGGCGCGGTGCGCGCCCTGAATCGCGCGATCGGCGTTCCGCTCACCGCGCGTCAGCAGCACGTGTACGACGAGGCGCTGGCCGCCGCCCGCGCCGCCGTCCCGGCGCACCGCGCCGCCGAGCTCGAGCGGCGCGGCGAGGGCCTGGCCGAGCGCGAGGCGATCTCGTTCGCGCTGGGCGAGCGCGCCTCCGCCTGACGCGCCGCGGCCAGGCGCCCGCCACCGCGCACGCCGATCGCCGAGCGACCGATAGACGACGGATGCCCACGTAAGGCGCGTGGTATCACGAGCCTCACGAGTTGGCCGCAGCTACGGCCCGCGCACCCCCTCGAATCGAAGGAGGACCCATGAACCCCATCGCTCGCCTGCGCGACTTCGGACAGTCCGTGTACGTCGACGAGATTCGCCGCTCCTGGCTGGAGGACGGCACGCTCCAGACCTTCGTCGACCGTGACGGCCTGCGCGGCGTGACCAGCAACCCCGCGATCTTCGAGAAGTCGATCGCTCAGACCGACGACTACCGCGAGCAGATCGCCCAGCTCGCGAAGGGCCGTCTCGAGGTCTTCCAGATCTACGAGGCGCTGGTCGTGGACGACATCCGCCGCGCCGCCGACGTGTTCCGCCCGCAGTGGGACGACAGCGACGGTCGGTTCGGCTGGGTCTCGCTCGAGGTCGATCCCCGGCTGGCCCACGACACCGAGCGCACGATCGCCGAGGCCGAGCACCTGTTCGGCCGCGTGGACCGCCCCAACGTGTTCATCAAGGTGCCCGGCACCGCCGCCGGCGTGCCGGCCGCGCGTCACCTGCTGCGGCACGGCGTGCCGGTGAACATCACGCTGCTCTTCGGGCTGGACCGCTACGGCGAGGTGCTCGAGGCGTACCTCCAGGCGATGGAGGAGCGCGTCGAGGCGGGCGAGTCCCCGGACGTGGCCTCGGTCGCCAGCTTCTTCCTGAGTCGGATCGACGTCGCCGTCGACCCGCTGCTGGACGAGGTCGCTGCGCAAGGGGGCGAGCTGGCCCCGCGCGCCGCGCGCCTCAAGGGCCGCATCGCGGTCGACAACGCCAAGCTGGCCTACCGCGACTGGCAGGCGGTCGTCGCCGGAGACCGCTGGCGCGCCCTGGCGGAGGCCGGCGCCCGTCCGCAACGGCTGCTGTGGGCGTCGACGGGAACGAAGAACCCCGACTACTCGCCGGTGATGTACGTCGAGCCGCTGATCGGGCCGGACACGGTCAACACCATGCCGACGGCCACGCTGGACGCCTACCGCGAGCAGGGCGAGCCGGCCGAGCGGATCGAGGAGGGCGTGCAGGAGTCCGAGGCGCGCATGGCGGAGCTGCAGGCGCTGGGGATCGAGATCGACGCCGTCACCGCGCGGCTCGAGGACGAAGGGGTCGAGAAGTTCGTCACCCCGTTCGAGTCGCTGTTGGGCACGCTGGAGGAGGTCACCGCCGAGGCGGACTGACCGACCTCGGCCAGGCTCAGTCCGCGAGGCGCCCCCGGAGCAACGCCACGTAGCCGACCGCCGCGACGAAGGCGAAGAAGAACCATTGCGCCGCGTACGACAGGTGCGGGCCGCTCTCGGACTGCGGAACCTCCGCAGCGACCGGCAGCACGGCGTCGGGTCGCGCGGCGGGGGCCTGGTCGCTCTCCGCATCGTCCGCGACGACGCCGAGGCGCTCGAGCTCGATCAGGTACGGCGCCAGCCGCACCGGGATCTGCGGCTGCAGCCGGTCCACGTCCGGACGCGCGATCCGCCGAAGCGGCCCCTCGGGCGGATCGCGCGGCGCCAGCGCCGCCAGCGGTCCCGAGGGCGGGTCGGCCTCCGGCATCAGCCGGCCCTCCACGCGGACGACGCCGGCCGGCGGCGCCCACGACGGCAGCGACGGGTCGTCGACCCGGTAAGGGATCCAGCCGCGGTCCACCAGCACCGCCGGCCCGTCCACGAGCTCGCCGTCGGCGCCTACGCGCTGGAGCGGCGTGAGCACGTGGAAGCCGGGCTGGTCGTCCAGGCTTCGGCCCCGCAGGAGCACCTCGTGCTCCGCCAGGAACCTGCCCGCCGTCACGACGGGACGGAACCGGGCGTCGTTCTCGGCGCCGGGGAGCGCGTCGGGATCCAGGGTGCGCAGCGCCTCGGCGAGGGTGATCGGCTCGGACGAAAGCCGCTCGGCGAGAAGCTCGTTGCGATCCAGCAGCGTCTGGTGCCTCTCCAGCTGCCACACCCCCAGCACGACGAACGCCGCGACCACGCCGGCGACGAGCAGGTGCCACGGAAGCAGCCCGGGACGCAGCCAGCGACTCACCGGAGGGCGCCGATCACGGTCGAGGTCCGGCCACCGAGCGGCTCAGACGAAGAACGCCCGGTCCAGCGCCATCGTCAGGAACAGCAGCGCCAGGTAGAGCATCGAGTACTTGTACAGCGGCAGTGCGCGCGCCTTGTCGATCGCGACGCCGGACCGCACCTGGTTCCAGAGCGCCAGCACCCGCGCAGCGAGCACCAGGTTCAGCGCCGCGGCGGCCACGAAGTACACCACCGAGAACTCGTTCAGTACGAACGGGATCACGGTGAGCACGATCGTCAGGACGGTGTACATCACGATCTGCAGCACGGTGGCGCGCTCGCCGATGACCGAGGGCGCCATCGGCACGCCGACGGCGGCGTAGTCGTCCTTGATCATCAGCGCCAACGCCCAGAAGTGGACGGGCGTCCAGAGGAACACGATCGTGAACAGCAGCCACGCCAGCAAGCTCAGCTCGTTCGTCACCGCGGCCCAGCCGACCAGCGGCGGGATCGCGCCGGCGGCGCCCCCGATCACGATGTTCTGCCAGGTGCTGCGCTTGAGCCACATCGTGTAGATGATCACGTAGAACGCGATTCCCGCCCACGACAACAGCGCAGCGAGCAGGTTCGACGCGGCCCAGATCGACGCGAACGACAGGATCGTGAGCGCGACGCCGAACAGCAGCGCATGCGGCGTCGGCACGACCTGCGTCACCGTCGGCCTCTTCGCGGTGCGCTTCATGCGCTGATCGATGTCGCGGTCGTAGACCATGTTGAACACGCCCGCGGCGCCGGCGGACATGTAGCCGCCCGCCAGCAGACCGATCAGCGGGATCAGCCCGGGCCAGCCGCCCGCCGCGATGAACATCGCGCCGACGGTCGTGAGCAGCAGCAGGCTGATGACCTTCGGCTTCGTGAGGGTGACGTAGTCGCGCCAGGTGGCGCGCGGAGCGGGGCTGGACGGAGCGGTGCTGGACGGAGGGGTGGACGGGGCGTCGGACGGCGTCATCAGGCGTTCTCCAGGGCGGTGCGGCCGGGGCTCTCGGACGCCGGGTCGGAGGCGGGATCGCGTTCGCTTCCCGGCCCGCCGTCGACCGCGACGGCGTGGCTGCGCACGGGGACCTCGGCTCCCAGAAGGACGACGGACAGCGCGGCCAGGAGGCCGAACGCCAGCACCGCCACGGCGAGGTGCAGCAGCTGCAGCACGACCGGCGCGAGGAGCGCGAGGTTCGCGGTCCCGATGACGAGCTGAACGACGTAGGTGGCGAACAGCGCTCGGACCAGGCCGCGCGCCTCGGGGGCGGGCTTGAGCCACCATCCGAACCCCAGCGACACGAACAGGTAGATCCCGACCGTGACGGCGATCAGGGGGTGCAGGATCCGCAGGCGGATCAACGGATGCGAGGCGGGATCGAAGTCGGCGGCCAGGCCGGCGGCCAAGCTCTCGCTCGGGAAGATCGTGTTGCCCATCGCGGCGATGCCGCCGGAGAACATCAACACCAGCATGCCGATCAGTCCGACGCCCAGCGTCGTCGAGAGGACGCCCTGGCTTCCGAGCCGGAGCGGCCATCGGCCCCGCCCGCTGGCGTACACCACCGTCGCTGCGAGCGCGCCGACGAGCAGCACCGAGTTCACCAGGTGCGTGGCGACCATGAGGCCTCGGCCCACGGTCGCGTTGTCGCCGGTGAGACCCCACAGGACCGTGAGCGCGCCCAGCAGCGCCTCGATGATCAGGAACACGAACGAGATCGTCGCGAACGCGAAGGTGCCCGGATGCTCCCGGCGCACGCGGAAGGCGCGGGCCAGCAGCCAGGCGCCGATCACGAGCACGCCGAGCGACAACAGTCGGTGCGTGAACTCGACCATCGTCGCGGTGCTGGGCGCCAGCGGAACGATCTCTCCGTTGCAGGTCGGCCAGTGACGACCGCAGCCGGCGCCCGAGTGCGTCACGCGCACCACGGCGCCCTGCAGGATGACCACCAGGTTGCCCGCCAGGGCGATCCAGGCGAGGGCCGGCAGCGAGATACGGGGACGAGTCATCGGCAACGCTTCCTCCGAGGGGATACGGTCG
>CAZHCI010000091.1:0-10170 GCA_964530905.1 uncultured bacterium | reverse complement strand
TCTGCGGACCGGTCGGCGGGAGCCTCCTGCAGCTGAGCTACGTCGGTCACGTCGAGCTGATGTTCCGGTACTTCTACCCGGACGCGTTCGACGGCGGATCGCGAGAGAACATCGATCTGACGGCGCCGCTCGGCCGATACGGCGACCCGAACGATCCGACGGCCCTCGACCGTTCCGTCGTTCAGAGCATCGTCGACGCGGTGGAGGCGGACCCGGAGCCGCTCGCGGAGCTGGGGCGCCTGCAGGTCGAGAGCCTCGCCGGGGAGCGGAGGCGGCTGCTGCAGCACGATCCTACCGACCCCGACACCCTTCTCAGGAGCGTCCTCGAGGCGTTCTTCTTCGCCGCGGTCGGGAAAGCGGACGCCGTCGAGCTGGCCGACGGCTTCCCGTTCGACAACCAGGACGTGACGTACTACGCGGGCACGGACGCGATCGTCGATCCGGTGCTCAACTACCAAGCCGACCCGGCGGCACTGGCGTACTTCGCGGACCACTACCAGCCCACCGGCCAGCTGCGCATCCCTGCGGTCACCGTCCACAACCTTCTCGATCCGGTGGTGCCCGCGTTCCACGAATCGGTCTACGAGCAGCTCGTCGCCGACGAGGCGTGGGACGAGAACTTGGCGACGGCGATCGTGCCGTTCGACGGCGCCGGCACCAGCACGACCCCCTTCGGCCACTGCGCGTTCGCGGAGGAGGTCGTCGTGGCGTTCGCGGCGTTGAGCGAGTGGGTCGAGAGCGGCAGCAGGCCGTTCGTGCTTGGGATCCTCGCGGAGGACGGCGACCCTCTGCGCTGACCCGTACACGCGATCTCGTCGAGCGACATCGCCCCGCGGGCACCTGGTTCTGCCGTATCGTGTCGTGACAGGCCGCCCGGCCCATCGCACGTACGCGCGGCCCCGATCGGGCGAGCCGACGGGTGCGAGTCGCCGGCAGGAGGCACGATGGTTCCTTCGATCGCAAGGCTCGCGTGGCGCAACCTGTGGCGTCACAAGCGGCGCACGCAGCTGCTGCTGGCCGTCGTCGCGTACGCCACGGTCGCGATCGTCTTCTTCTGGGGCTTCTTCGACGGCTTCGTCGACATGATGATCAGCAGTCAGGCGCGGTTCCTGGCCGCGCCGGTCCTCGTCCAGACCCAGTCGCACCTGACCGACCCCGACCCGGAGAACGGCCTGGCCGACCTCGGCTTCGCGCGCCAGCTGGCCTCCGTGGACGGCGTGCGCGGCGTCGCGCCGCGTCTGGAGGCGCCGGCGCTGCTGCGGTCGCCGTATCGCGCCCGCGGGGCGCGGGTGCGCGGCATCGATCCCGAGCACGAGCCGAAGGTGAGCGACCTGCCGCAGTACATCGCGGAGGGCGCGATGCTGGACGGTCCCGGTCAGGTGGTGCTCGGCATCGATCTGGCCGCCGAGATCGACGTCCGGGTGGGCGAGCGTCTCGTCGTCGACGTCCAGTCGCAGGCGGGCAGCCAGGCGCTGGGCCTGCGCGTCGTCGGCCTGATCGACGCCGACGTCGTCAGCGTGGACGAGACGATCGTGTGGATCCACATCGACGACGCCCGCTCGCTGACCGGCGTGTCGACCGCGACGAGCCTGGCGATCGACGTCGTGAACGGGCGCGAGGCGCAGGTCGCCGAGTCGATCGGACGCTCCGGCGTTCTTCCTGACGGCGTGGTCGCCCTGGGCATCGTCGATCAGCTCTCGGGAATCATGTCCGGCATCGACAACAAGCGCGTCGCGATGATCCCGATGATCTCGCTGTTCGCGATCTTCGCCGCGATCACGGTGATGAGCACCGTGATCGTCAGCGTGATCGAGCGAACGCGCGAGTTCGGCGTGATCGCCTCGCTGGGCCTGCCCCAGGGCCGGATCGCGCAGATGGTCATGCTCGAGGCGACGTTCACCGCCGGCTTGGGCTTCGCCGTCGGCGCGGTCGCGGGACTGGCCCTGAACACGTTCCTCACCGCCACGAACCTGATGGGGCCGCTGATCAAGAACGTCTACGCTCGGTTCCTCGACGGCTACGCCCTGACCGACGAGCTGCTCATCACCGTGCATCTCAGCTACCTGGCGTGGGCCGCGATGACCGTCGCGCTGGCCGCGCTGCTCGCGATCGCGGTCCCGGGGCGCCAGATCCGCCGTCTCGAGCCGGCCGAAGCGATGCGTGCGCGATGATCGCCCTGGCGTGGCGCAACCTGTGGCGCCAGCGGCACCGCAGCCTGATCGCCGTGTTCGCGGTCGCGCTCGTGGTGTGGATCGCGATCCTGCTGTACGCCCTGGGTGGAGCGCTCAAGAACAGCTTCTACCAGGACCTGACCGAGCAGGTCGGGCACGTCCAGGTGCACGTGGCCGGTCACGAGGACGCCCGCGACTTCGGCGCCGGGCTGATCCGCGGCGCGGACGCCGTGCGGGCGCAGGTGCGACGGATCGCGCCCGACGCGGACCTCGTCGCGACGCTCCAGGCGCCGGCGCTGGTGGCCGGCGAGGACCGCTCGCGCGGGATCGCGGTGATCGGCCAGGACCGGCCCGACCGTTTGCGTGAGGCATTCCGCGACGACCACCTCGCCGCGGGGTCGTTCCTGCCGCCGGGCGACACGGCCCACATCGTGCTGGGACGCTCGCTGGCGGAAGCGCTGGAGCTGGAGCTGGGCGACCCGGTGTTCGTGTACGCGCCGGGGAGCGAGGGGATCGGGGCGGCCGCCTACACGCTGACCGGGCTCCTGTCGTTCGACGACCCGAATCGCGAGATCGCGGCCGCCTACCTGACCCTGGCCGCGGCGCAGGAGCTGGCCGCGCCCGACGCGATCGAGCGACTGGAGCTGCACTACCCCGCCCTGCGCACCACCCGGGCGGA
Source organism: uncultured bacterium (assembly GCA_964530905.1). Classification (GTDB taxonomy): domain Bacteria; phylum Deinococcota; class Deinococci; order Deinococcales; family Trueperaceae; genus SLSQ01. Next base: position 7,320 of record CAZHCI010000091.1, on the reverse strand, counting down.
CGCCGCCGCCGTCCGCGTCGCCGACACGCTCGCCAGCGAGCTCGGCGCGGGCCTCGACGTGCGCCACTGGAGCGCGATCGACCCGGCCTTCACCGCGATCGTGAACTTCATCGTGCCGATGATGGTCGTGATGTCCGTGATCTTCTTCGTCCTCGCGGGCCTGCTGGTGCTCAACACGATCTACCTGAGCACCCTGGAGCGCGTGCGCGAGTTCGGGGTGCTGATCGCCCTGGGCGCCCAGGGCCGCACCGTGATGCGCCTCGTCACGCTCGAGAGCGTGCTGCTCTGCGTCAGCGGTGCCGCGCTCGGACTCGCGGGCGGGCTGGGCATGGTGGCGTGGCTCGCGGACGGGTTCACCTTCCCCGGCATGGAGGCCATCTACGCCGAGGTGGGCCTCGACCCCGTGCTGTACCCCTCCGTCGAGCCGTGGCAAGTCCTGCTGGCCGTCGGCTTCGCCGTCACGACCGCCATCCTCGCCGCGCTCGGTCCCGCCCGGCTGGCCGCGACCATCGAGCCGACGGAGGCGATGCGCTACACGGTGTGAGTCGGCGCCGTCCGACGGCCACCCTGCCGAGCGGGCGGCAGGCCGGGCCCGAGTCAGGTTTCGAGCGCCGCCGCGTCCCCTGCGCCCGTGACGCGGTTCTTGCCCAGACGCTTCGCGCGGTAGAGGCGCCGGTCGGCCTGCTCGACGAGCTCCTCGACGGTCGTCGGCGGCTGGTACGTCGCGACGCCGAAGCTGGCCGTGATTCCGACGTCGCCCGGGTAGGCGTACTGCTGGACGACGTCCCGGACGCGCTCCGCCAGTCCCAGCGCCTGGTCGTGGTCCGCGTCGGGGGCGATGAGCAGGAACTCCTCGCCGCCCCAGCGACCCAGCACGTCGCCGGCGCGCAACAGCGGCCGAACGCTGCGGCCGACCTCCTCCAGGATCCGGTCCGCGACCTGGTGGCCGTGGACGTCGTTGATGCGCTTGAAGTCGTCGATGTCGAAGAACACGACGGACAACGGCAGATCGTGGCGGACGGCCAGCGACGCGTAGCGGTGCAGGCTCTCCTCGAGCCCGCGACGGTTCGGCAGCCGGGTGAGCGCGTCGAGGTACGCCATCTCGCGCATCCTCTCGGCCTCCATCAGGGCGCGCGCATGATCGTCCTTGCTGCGCGCCAGCGCGTGGAGCATGAGCATCGTCATGGCAAGCGCCGCTTCGTACGCCATCAGCTCGGCCACGGAGCCGACCGCGGTGGCGCCAGCCGGCCGCACGGCGAGCCAGCCGAGCGTGATCGCCATGGCGACGGCCAGCACGACCGAGGAGATGAGCAGCGCCGTCCGACTGGCGAACAGCAGGTGCGCCAGGATCGCCAGCACGATGAAGATCATGAATACGTCGGGGCTGAGCCGCTGCCCGGCCGGTATCGTCATGCCGGGCCAGAAGAACCGCGACGCGACGGCAGCCAGCCAGAAGACCGCGAGAACCGCGTAGGAGATCTGCATCACGGTCCGCGTCGCCATCCGCCGTCGGGCCAACGCCCAGAACGCCCAGCCGAGCTGGAGCGCCAACGCCGGGTACCCGTACCGCTCGTACGGGGTGGCGGCCGTGAACCGCCCGAGCACCAGGAGCGTAGGAACCGCCAGGGCGATCACGGCGAGCAGGAGCGGACGGTGTCGGTCGAGATTCATGGTCACCTGCACCGGGCCGCGGCTGTGGGGCCCGAGAGGCTTCCGGTGCACGCCCAGCGTCGCACCACGCCGCTCACGAGTCTGTCAGCCTCGGGGAGGCAGGCGCGTCTGCAGCAGGCCGTAGCCGAGCGTCCCGAGCCAGGCGGCGGCGAACACGATCGTCGACGGCCACGGGCCCGCGCCGGTCAGCGCCAAGGGAAGCCCATTCCCTTCCAGCCGGTCCGCATCGACCGCAGCAGATCGCGGGTGCGCCAGGCGTCCGCTTCCGGCACCCTGCGCAGCCACACCCACGTCAGCAGCCGGAGGCCCCCCGAGACCGCGAACAGCCAGTGGTACGCCGTCCAGGTCCCCCCGAACGCGGGGGCCTCGAACCGCCTGAGCGCCACGAGCAACGGCCCTGACAGCACGCCGCCCAGGAAGCCGGCGACGCCGGTGCCCAGGCTGTACATCGCGATGAACACGACCCGGTTCGTCCTGGGCGCGGACACCAGAGCCAGATTGAACATCGCCGGCCCGATCGCGCCCCACGCCACCGCGTCGAACACGGCCGACAGCCAGATCCACTCCACGCGGCCGGTGAACCCCGCGACGATCCAGGTGCCGGGCAGCAGCAGACCGGTCAGGAAGGTCCCGATCGCCAGGACGCTCTTGTTCCCCGAGCGGTCCGCGATCCTGCCCCACGCGACCGTCGTCCCCAGCGCGGTGATGGCGGCGACCGACGACCAGACGGCGACCTGCGTGAAGCTGAGCCCCAGCTCGCCCAGGAAGTACGGAACGACGAACGGCGCGGCCAACATCACGACGAACTGCCAGTACAGCGCGAAGATCAGGAAGCGCCGGAACCCCGGCTCCCGCCACGGCAGCGTGACCAGGTCGCGCCAGCGAACGCGCTCGCGCTCGGTGGGAGGATCGAGCTGCGCGAGGTAGATCCCGACCCCGATCAGCGCGATCGCGACGGAGGCGACCAGCACCGCCTGGAACGAGAACGGCGCGCCCACCCGGTCGAGGAACGCGCCCGCCGAGAGGTTGGCGATCGTGGCGACGACCCCGACGATCCCCGCGCGAAGCCCGAAGTAGCGGCCCCGTTCCCGCTCGGGCACGACGTCGCCCATCCAGGCGGTCCAAAGCGTGCCGTTCGCGGCCAGGAAGACGCTGCTCACCAACACCAGCACGATCAACGCCGACGGCCGCCAGGCGTCGGCCATGGGCACGAGCGGCAGCGACGCCGCCAGCAGCCAGGTCGTGCGCGACGCCAACGCCATCGCCACCGTCAACGCCTTGCGGCGCCCCAGCACGGCGGCCAGGAACGCCACGCCCGGACTGGCGACCTGCGCCAGCAGCGGCACCGAGCCGACCAGCGCGATCTCGGCGGGCGACGCGCCGAGGTGCAGCATGAAGCCGATGAGCACGCTCCCGGACGTCCAGTTCAGGAACACCTGCGTCAGCGAGCCCTCCACCACGGAGAGGCGCATCGTGCGCCGCACCTGGCGACGCACGCCCGGCTCGAGGTCGCCCAGCCGGGCCGCGGCGCCCGGGGGCGGCGGCAGCTTCGGAGCGTCGGCTGGCGAGGGTTCGCGCGTCATGCGCCGCGAAGTCTACGTCATCGCGCCGCGGACCGCGCGGTTCTCGGCGTACGCGACCGTCGTCTCTCGGCGACACGCCGCGGGACGACGTCCCGACGCGGCGTACGCTCAGGGGTCGAGAAGCTCCGTGCCGCCGGCGACGCGCCCCGTGTCGCGCGCGGACCTGCCGGGCGCCTCGCTCGGCTCCGGGTCGCCACGGAGCGTCGCCAGCTCGGCGATCGCGGCGACGAAGGTCGGAAGCACGCCGTCGAAGCCGATCGACTCCGCCAGGGCGAGTCCCTCCCGAAGGAGGCGCTCGGCCGCGTCGGGCGCCTCGCCGCGGAGCGCGCACATCCCGAGGTCGAACAGGCACCGAACCACCCAGCGGTCGTTCCCGTGCCGACGGTGGACGTCGAGCGCCCAGCGGAACAGTCGCGACGCTTCGTCGTCGTCGCCCAGCCGAGCCGTCACGATCGCGAGGTTCGTCAGCGCGATCGCGAGCTGAGGCTCGTGCCCGCGATGGCCGACGATCTCGAGAACCTGCTCGAAGCGGTGGTGCGCGGCGTGCAGATCGCCCTGGCGGACGGCGACGTTGCCCAACGTGTCGAGGGCGCTGGCGACGGCTCGGCCCACGGTCCGGCCGAACGTGCCGACGTCGCCGGGAGGTGGAAGCCGATCGAGGGCGTCCAGGGCGAGCGTCTCGCTCCGACCGACGTCTCCCAGCCGGAATCGGAACCTCGCCTCGGCCGCCAGCATGCGCCCGATCGCCGGTCGCGCGTCCCGGCCGGAGCTCTCGAGCGACGTGGCCGCCTGGGCGAACGCGTCGGCAGCGTCGTCCCAGCGGCCGTTCCGCTGGACGTAGTAGAGCTGCAGCGGCCTGCACGCGGCCCACAACGCCTCGACGTCGCCACGCTCGACGGCGTGGCGCCATGCGAGCTCGACGTTCTCGATCGCGTCGTCGATCGCGCTCAAGGCGGCCGCCTGCCGGCGACCCCCGGCCAGGTCGTCCTCCCAGCGCCGCAACGCCTGGAGGTACGTCCGGGCATGGCGCCGACGCGCCGCCCGGTGCTCGGCGGGACGGCTGGCCGCCTGCGCGCGCGCGAACTCGAGCAGGAGCGGATGCATGTCGTAGCGGCCACGCCCGTCGGTCCGGAGCAGCGACCGATCGATCAGCCGGGCCAGGTCGCCGACCGTGGCCGACGCGATCGCGCGCGCGGCGTCGCGACGGAATCCGCCCCGGTGCACCGACAGCTTGCGCACCAGCGCCCGGTCGCGAGGGCCGAGGCACGACCAGGCGTGGTCGAACGCGCTTCGGATGCTGGCGTGCCGCTGGGGCACGTCGCGCGCCTCGGTGGCGAGCAGGTCGAGGCGCTCGCCGAGCTCGTCGGCGAGCTCGGCGGGCGTCAGCACGCGGATCCAGGCGGCCGCCAGCTCGACCGCCAACGGGAGCCCCTCCACGCGACGGCAGATCCGGAAGATCGACGGCAGGTCGCGCGTGGTCGCCTCGTAGTCGGGCGCGGCTCTCCTGGCGCGGCGCACGAACAGCTCGACCGCGCCGTACGAAAGCGCGTCGTCGATCGAGACGTCGTCGTGATCGGGATACGGCAGACCCCGCACCGGGTAGACCTGTTCGGCGTGGAGGCGCAGCCGCTCGCGCGAGGTGATCAGCAGGGCCGCGCGCGGCATCGCCCGCGCGACCTCCGCGAACGCCTCCGATCCGGCGACGAGGTGCTCGGCGTCGTCCAGAACGAGCAGCACCTCGTCCTCGCCGTGCCGCTCGGAGAGGCGACGGACGGCTGCGTCGCGCTCCGGTGGCCACCCACGCGTCAAGGCGGCGACGATGGCGCCCGCGACGCCGTCCGGACCGGGGACGGTGGCCAGGTCCAGCAGCGCGACGCCGTCCCGGTACGTCCCGAGGGCCTGCTGTTCGCGTGCGATCGCGAGCGCCAGACGGGTCTTGCCGACGCCGGGCGGCCCGAGGAGGGTGGTGATCGCCGGTCCGGGTCGAGCCAACGATTCCGCGATCTGGGCCCGCTCGCGATCGCGCCCGACGAACGTCGTGTCGCGTCGCACCAGGCGCATCGTCGCGGCGTCCCGGACGTCCGGTCGGCGAGCCAGGCGGCCACGCGCCACCTCGGGGCTCGGCGCCAGGTCGAGGCCCAGCTCGTTCGCTTCGGTCCGCACCTGCTCGGCGGCGGAACGGCCCGCGGCGATCAGCAGGGTGTGCAGACGCCGAAGCTCGTCCGGCTCCGGCACGACGTCGTGTAGTCCGAGTGCCGCCTCGGCCCGATCGCCGGCGTCGCCGAACCGCCCGACGGCGGCGTCGCGCTCCGCCAGGTCGAGCAGCGCGTCGTGAGCGAGCTTCGCCAGCCGCTCGCGTCGGGCGTAGATCCACTCCTCGAGCTCGAGGCTGCAGCTCGGCGGATCGATGCCGTCGAGGAACGGTCCCGCGTAACGCTCCAACGCGCTCTGCCGCTCGCGTCGGTCGAGCTCGGCGGTGAACTCGTGAACGTCGCACGGAACGTCGCTCCACGCCCGCACCCGGTCGGCGTCCACGGCGCCCGGCGCTCCCGCTCGAAGGCGCGCCAGCGCGACGGCGAGGCTCTGCCTCGGATCGCGGGCGTCCGGCCACGCCAGCTCGGCGAGGTGGCGTCGCGGCCTTGGCCCCTCCAACGCCAGGTACGTGAGGAGCAGGAGCGGCTTGGGTCGGGTGAAGCGGGCCCCCTCCAAGCGCAGCCCGCCCAGGGTGCGCAAGCGCATGATGCCCCTCACCCTAGCGAACCGACCGGACGGTGGGCGCCGTGCGGTGCACATTCGGTCATGCAGCGGTAAGGGACGGCCGTGCATGCTCGATTCGTCCGCCCGAGTCGAAGCCTCGCAGAAAGGAGTCACGATGCCAAGCACGACGACGAAACTCAACGGTGTGGACGTCGGTCGCCTCGAGGAGACCATCGCCGCGATCGACGCCGATCCCGGTCTGGCGCGCTTCGAGTTCCGCGCGAAGACCGAGTGGGAAGGGGGCGCGCGCTCCCGCACCACGGTGCAGGAGTTCCACGGAGCTGGGCAGACCGACGCCTCGCGCGAGCAGCCGCTCGAGATGGTCGGGGACGAGCCTCCCCTGCTGCTGGGCGAGAATCACGGGCCGAACGCCGTGGAGACGGTGCTGCACGCGCTGACGTCCTGCCTGACGGTCGGGTTCGTGTACAACGCCGCCGCCCGGGGGATCGAGGTGCGCTCGCTGGACTTCGACATCGATGGCGAGCTGGACCTTCGCCCGTTCCTGGGGCTGGGCGACGGGGAGCCCGCGGGGTACGACGAGATCCGGGTCCGCTACCGCGTGGACGCCGACGCCTCCCCGGACCAGATCGACGAGCTGTGCGCGCACGTGCAACGGACGTCTCCCGTGCTGGACGTGCTATCGCGTCCCGTGCCGGTCACGGTCCGAAGGGAAGCGTGAACGCCTCGAGGCCCGTCGCCGGGCACGCGCCCGCTCGAGGGGCGGCGAACACGCCTGCGACGCGATCCGCGATCGACGTGAACGATCTCCGGAGCCGGGTTCGCGACGTGTACCGGGAGGTCGCCGAACGGCCCGACGGCACGTTCCACTTCGAGATGGGGCGGGCGCTCGCCGAACGGCTCGGCTACCCGTCGGACGAGCTCGACCTGGTTCCGGGCGAGGCGGTCCGCTCGTTCGCCGGGGTCGGCCACCATCTCGACCTCGCCGGCCTCGAGCCGGGCCTCGACGTCCTGGACGCGGGGAGCGGCTCCGGCATGGACAGCTTCCTGGCCGCGAACCGCGTCGGTCCGAGCGGATCGGTCCGCGGCGTGGACATGACGGACGAGCAGCTCGCGAAGGCCGAGGCGCTCCGGGCGCCTCACCGCTTCGCGCAGGTGAGCTTCCATCGCGGCCTGCTCGAGGAGCTGCCGTTCGACGCGGACACGTTCGACGTCGTGATCAGCAACGGCGTGGTCAACCTGACCGCCGACAAGCCGTCGCTCTTCCGGGAGCTGGCCCGGGTCGTCCGACCGAACGGCGTGCTGGCGATCTCCGACATCGTCTGCGAGACCGCCCTCACCGACGAGATCA
>CAZHCI010000090.1:0-10317 GCA_964530905.1 uncultured bacterium | reverse complement strand
TCCGCGATCGTCGCGACCGCGTACGTCAGCGTCCCGACGATGAATCCGATCTGCACCGCCGACGTGAGCGGACCGAGCGCGGTGGCGGGAAGGCCGTACGCGCTCTGGAGATCGCCAAGCACGGCGTTGCCCGCGAACCAGAGCGACGTGCCCGCGAACTGCGCGGCCACGATGACGGGCAGGATCCGGCGGGGCCGGGGGCGGCGGGCTGCCGGCCCGCCCCCGTGGGTCGAGCGGTTCGAGCTCCTCGCAGGCACGGGCGACTGTACCGGGCGCTGCGGATCGTCGGACGTCGGATTCGATGCGGACGTGCGCCGGCCCCGCAACGTCCCCGCCGCGGCAGGACCGCTACGCTGCAGCCATGCGAATCGGAATCGTGTCCGACGTGCACGACGCCGTCCAGAACCTCCGGACCGCCCTCCGCGAGCTGGCGCGCGCCGACGCGCTCCTGGTCGCCGGCGACCTCTGCTCCCCCTTCGTGCTGCCGATCCTCGCCGAGGGGTTCGCCCACGGCGACGTCCACATCGTGTTCGGCAACAACGACGGCGACCGGTTCCGGATGGAGCGGGTGGCGTCGGACCTCCCGAACGTGCACCTGCACGGCGAGGTGTGGACGGGCGAGGTCGGCGGGCGAACGATCGCGATGAACCACTTCCCGGCCATCGCCGCGACGATGGACCCGGCGCGCTTCGATCTGATCGTGCACGGCCACGATCACCGTCACCGCGTGGCACGGACGGCGTCGGGCGGCTGGCGGCTGGATCCGGGCTCGCTGCTGGGGTACGACCCTGCGAAGGACGAGCACCTGCCGCCCACCTTCCTGATCTACGACGCGGAGCGCGACGAGGTCGAGAGCCTGGAGATCCCGCCCGGGTCCGATGCGGCGCGCGTCCGGCCGTGAGCGGTCGTCAGTCCGCCGGCGGCGTCGCGTGCGCCGCGGCCGCCACCACGCCCAGTCCGACGTACACCGTGCCGGTCAGCCAACGCTGAGCGCGCACGGCCCCCGTCCGCCGCCGGAGAACGGAGCCGAGCCACCCGGCCGACAGCGCGTAGAGCGAGTCCGTCACGGCGGCCAGCGCGACGAAGATTCCGCCCAGCACCAGCGTCTGCGCTGCGACCGGACCACCTGCCGGGTCGAGGAACTGCGGCACGAAGGCCACCACGAACAGCGCGAGCTTCGGGTTGAGCACGGTGACGAGGACGCCTTGGGCGGCGATGCGCCGGAGCGACCGCTTCCGCGCACCGGTCGCCGCGACCGGCTCCGGATCCCGCTCCAGCCACGTTCGAACGCCCAGGATCGCCAGGTAGGCCGCGCCCGCCCACTTGACCACCGCGAAGGCGGTGGCCGAGGTGGCGAGGATCGCCGACAGGCCCGCCGCCGCCGCCCCGAAGTGCACCAGCGCGCCGCTGTTGACTCCGAGCACCGACGCCAGCCCGGCCGCTCGGCCTTGCCGCGACGACAGGGCCACGACGTACAGCACGGACGGTCCGGGCACGATCAACAGCGCCAGCGAAGCGGCGACGTAGAGGGACAGCGATCCCGGTTCCAGCACGGCGAGCCTCCGGGTCCGATCGTACGCGCCGTACGCCGGCGCTGTGGTTGGACCGACGTGCCCGGTGGCGGTATCGTCGTGCGCATGGCCGCCTCCAAGAGCACCCGCCGCGTGATCGCGGCGCTTCACGCGCACGGCTTGGACGCCGAGGTCCGCGACATGCCGGGCTCGACGAGGACCGCGCAGGACGCCGCCGACGCGGTGGGATGCGACGTCGCGCAGATCGTGAAGTCGCTGGTGTTCGCGTCCGAGGACGGGCGCGCCTGGCTGGTCCTCGCCAGCGGCCCGAACCGCGTCGACCCGGATCTGCTCCAGACCCGCACCGGCCGCCGGCTGGCGATGGCCGATCCCGCCACGGTCCGCGAGGTGACCGGGTTCGCGATCGGCGGCGTGGCGCCGGTCGGGCTGGCGCACGACCTGCCGGTGCTGATGGACGAGGATCTCCTCGCCTACGACGTCGTCTGGGCCGCCGCCGGCACCCCGAAGAGCGTGTTCCCGGTCGCTCCGGACGTGCTCCGCCGCATCTCCGCCGCCGACGTCCTTCGCGTCGTCCGCTCCGCGTGAGGACGACGTGAGCGCTTGGCGCTGGCGACGCCCGCCCTCGTGGCGCCTGTTCGCTCTTCGCCTCGCGCACCTCAACGTCGGCCTGATGGTGTTCGGACTGAGCATCGCGTTCATGCTCTCGGCGAACATCGGGCTGGGCCCGTGGGACGTGTTCCATCAGGGCGTCGCGCAGCGGACCCCGCTGACGATCGGCCAGGCGATGGTCGCCGCCGGCTTGGGGCTGCTGGTCGTCTCCGCGGCGCTGGCCAAGGTGCGGCCCGGTATCGGAACGATCCTGAACATGGCGCTGATCGGCCCCTGGGTGGACCTGTTCCTGGCGCTGCCCGGGTTCCCGGAGGCGGACGGCGGTGTCGCCGGGTGGGGACTGTTCGCCTGCGGTCTGGTCCTGAACGGCTTCGCGACCGGCCTCTACATCACCGCGGGGCTGGGGGCGGGGCCGAGGGACGGCTTCGCGATCGGCCTCGCCACGCTGTTGGGGACGCAGGTGCGACGGGCGCGGACGCTCGTCGAGATCGTCGTGCTGGCGACGGGCTGGGCGTTGGGCGGGACGGTGGGGCTGGGCACGGTCGCCTTCGCGGCCGGCATCGGACCGCTGATGCAAGCGGGACTGCGGTCGCTTCGGGGCGTGGAAAGGGCGTACGCCGCGGCGTCGGACCGGGCGCGGCCCGCCCGTGCGGTCGCACCGGCCGAGCGTCGCGCCGAGCCGCTGGGCGAGCCGCTGGACGAGCCGGCCTGAGGCGCTACTCGATCTCGATCCGCTCGACCGGGCCGAACGCCTCGAGCGGGCGATCGAACGCCCCCTCGTCGCCGACGACGAGGATCACGAGACGGTCTGGATCGACGACCTGCCGCGCGGCGGCTTGGACGTCGCCGGGCGTGAGCGCCTGCATCGCCTCGACGTGCCGGGCGAAGTAGCCCTCGGGAAGCCCCAGGAGCTCCACCCGGGCCGCTCGCTGGGCGACGGCGGCGACCGAGGCGTCGCGGAACACGGACTGGTTCACCAGCGTCGTGACGGAGCGGTCGAGCTCGGCCTGCGTGACCTCCTCGTCGCGCAGCCGGTCGAGCTCGCTCAGCAGCAGACCCAGCACCTCGGCGGTGGCGTCCGCGCGGGTGAACGCGTACGCCAGGAACGTGCCCGGCACCTCGAACCCCTGGGCCAGCTGCGAGCCCGTGGCGTACGCGAGGCCGCGGCGCGTGCGGATCTCGGTGAACAGGCGGCTCCCGAACCCGCCGGCCCCCAGCACCTCGTTCGCGACGGTGAACGCCGTGTACGGCCCCCGGTAGGCGTAGGTGGCCGGCTGCCCCACGATCAGGATCGACTGCTGCAGGTCCTTCTGCGCCAGGTAGATGCGCCGCTCGGGCGCGGGGGCGTACGCCGGCAGCTCGGGCGGCGCCGCCCCCTCGGCGTCCCAGCCAGCGAACAGGCGCTCCAGGCGCGCCAGCATCGCGTCCGTCTCGAAGTCCCCGCTCACGGCGAGAACGGTGCTCGCGGGACCGTAGTACGCCTGGTGGAACGCGACCAGGTCGGTCCGGTCGATCGCGCCGACGGTCGCCTCGGTCGGATAGCGACCGGCCGGGTGGTCGCCGGCGACGCGGCGCTGGAACTCGCGCACGGCCAGCTGGACGGGATCGTCCGCGACGCGGCGGATCGACTCGAGCTGGCGGCGTCGTTGCACCTCGGTCCGCTCGGGACCGAAGTCGGGGGCGATCAGCACGTCCCGCCAGATCGGCATCACCTGCTCCAGCGTGTCCGACAGCGAGGAGAACGACACGCTGGCGAGGACGTCGTTCGAGGACGCCTCGACCGACGCGGCCAGGCGCTCCAGGGTGGCGTCGATCGTCGCGGGCGACCGCCCTCCCGCCCCGCCCTCACGCAACAGCGCGGCGGTGAACCCGGCCAGGCCGGCCAGCCCGTCGGGGTCGTACAGGCCGGGCGCCTCGACGTACGCCACGCCGGTCACGAGCGGCAGCGTACGGTCCTCGGCCAGGTGGACGACCATGCCGTTGCCGAGCACGGCCCGCCGCGGCTGCGGCGCGTCGAACGTCAGCGCTGGCGCCTCGATCTCGCTGGGGTGCGGCCAGTCGGCGGACGGTGCAGCGGTGGACTGCGCGAGGGCGCCCGACGGCGCCGCGAGAAGCAGGACCGCCAGCGTGACGGCCGAGCCGACGTACGCGAGCCCGCGAGCCGGGGGTCGGATGGAGTGGGGCGTACCGGGCATCAGCGGTCCTCCCCGTCGCCCGATCCGTCCGCGCCGTCGACGCCGTCCGCGCCGTCGCTGCGGAGCACGGCGACGGTGCGGCGGTCGTCCGCGAACGTGCGGGCGGCGACCTCGCGAAGCTCCTCGGCGTCGATGGACAGGTAGACGTCCAGATCGTCGACCAGCCGCTCCCAACCGCCGGCGAACAGCTCGTTGAACGCCAGCGACGAGGCCAGGCCCGCGTTCGACGTCAGGCTCCGCACCGTCGAGGCCCGAACCTGGTTGCGGACCTTGTCGAGCTCGTCTCGCGTCACGCCGTCCCGCGCGAGCCGGGCCAGCTCGTCGTCGATCGCGGCGAGGACCTCGTCCGGACCGAACGGGGCTCGCGGCTGCGCGTAGACCAGGAACAGGTTGTCCTCGCGCGTGCCCGGGAACGAGGCGCTGCTGCTCACGCTCAGCGCCGAGCCGTCCTCGAGCACGAGGCGCTGGTAGAGGCGCGAGGTCCGGCCGTTCGTGAGGAGCGCGTCGATCAGGTCGAGGGCGAACGCGTCGCGCGCCGGCCAGGTCGGTTTGCGCCAGCCGACCGCCAGCTGCGGCTGGGCGTCGAACGTGACCTCGACGCGGCGCGCCTCGACCTGCCGCGCGGCGTCCGGAATCCGTGGGGTCAGCGTCTCCCGGGCGGGAACCGCGCCGAAGTACCGCCGCAGGACCTCCAGGTCGCGGCCGGGGTCGAGATCGCCGACGGCGACCAGGACCGCTCGGTCCGGGGCGTAGAAGCCCTCGTAGAACGCTTCCGCCGCCGTCGCCGTCCAGCCGGCGATCTCCTCGGCCGAGCCGATCAGCGGCCGGCCGTACGGATGCTCCGGGAACGCGGTGGCCAGGAACGCTTCGATCAGGACGCCCTGGGGGTCGTCCTCGCTGCGTTGCCGGCGCTCCTCGCGCACGACGTCGCGCTCTTCGTAGAAGGCGCGGAACACCGTGTTCGCCATCACGTCGGCGTAGACGCGCGCGTACAGCTCCAAGCGGTTCGCCGGCAGCGACACGACGTACTGCGTGGCGTCGTAGCCGGTCGAGGCGTTCAGGCCGACGGCGCCCGCGACGCCCAGCAGGTCGTCCAGCGGCGCGCTCGACGCCAGCGCGTTCGCGCGCTCGCGAGCGGCCGCGAGCCGGGCCTCCGCGAGCGCCACGGCCTCCGCGTCCCCGCCTCGGCGGACGTGCGCCAGCGACAGGACCTCCACCTCGACGGCGGCCAGGGCGCGTGCCTCGGCCCCGGGGTCGGGCGTGCCGATCGTGTCGGTGCCCTTGAACGCCATGTGCTCGACCATGTGGGCGATGCCGCCCAGTCCCGCCGGCTCGTCGATGCCGCCGACGTCGAACGCGAGGTGGAACGAGATCACCGGCGCGGACGGCTGCTCGACCAGGATGAGCCGCATGCCGTTGTCGAGGGTCTCGGTGGTCACGCGCTGCGAGAGGTCCTGCGCGGCGGCGGTCGCGAGCGTCGCGGCCATGACGGTCGCTACCGCCAGCCGGCGGCGTGGGCGCCGCCGGCTGGCGGGTCGAGCGGGTCGTGAGGATCGCCGGAGCGTGAGCATGCGCCATGCTACGGGGCTCCGGCCGGCCGCCCCGCCCTCTGCGTCACGGTCTCGACGATCAGGGAATCAGGCCGGCCAAGTGGAACGGTCCCTCCCGCCGGTACGCCTCGGCGAACGCGAACCGCCCGTGGCCGCCCACGCCGGTGGCCAGGTGCGTGGCCCGGTCCAACGCCCGGTGCAGCGACCGCCCGCGCTCGTACGGGTCGTCGATGTCGCTCCAGCCCGGAACGATCGCCTCGAGGTGCTCGGGTCGGTGGGTGCGCTCGAAATGCCGTCCGCTGAACACCATCTGCGAGCGCAGCTCGTCCATCGCCCGCTCCTTCAGGCTCCACACCTCGCTCACGTCGACCAGGCAGTTCGGCGCGTGGGGCGTCATGTAGTAGATCGTCGGCACGGCGTGCGGCGCGAGCTCGGGCAGGACGTCCACGCCGAAGTCGCGGCCCGCCAGCGCGAGGCTCTCGAGCAACAGCGTCATGGCGGGACGCCGATCGGGATCGAGGTCGTGCAGCGAGTGCTCCGGATCCTGGGTGATCACCACGTCGGGGCGCGCTTGGCGGATGACGCGGACGAGCTCCAGCTTCGAGGGCACGTCGACGGTCACCTCGCCGTAGCGCGTCTCACCGAAGCCGACGTCGACGCCGAGATGCTCGGCGGCACGCTGGACCTCGGGTCGACTCTCGTCCCTGGACAGGATCACGTGCGCGAACGAGTCGCCGCCGCGTCGGGCGTTGATCGCCAGGGCGCCACCCGCCTCGACCACCTCCATCCCGTAGACGGCCAGCAGGAGCATGCGAAGCGGCTCTGGATCCATGACGGTCACCTCCCGGTGCGGCCGGCGTGATGGCGCACGCGCGGCATCAGGGCGCTCTCGAGCGAGCGGCCCAGCAGAGCGAACGCCAGGACCGTCGCGGCGATCATCAGGCCCGGCGGCAGGACCCACCACGGCCACGAGCCGGTCAGGAAGGCGCCCCTCGTCTGAGCGTAGAACAGGATGCTGCCCCACGACTTCTGGACCGGGTCGCCGAGACCCAGGAACGCCAGGCTCGCCTCGGCCAGGACCGCGCTCGAGACGGCCAGCACGAACTGCGACAGGGCGATCGGCATCACGCTGGGCAGGACGTGCCGACGGAGCAGGTGGAGGCGCCGACCGCCGAGCGCGTGCGCCGCCTCGACGTACCCCCGCGCCGCGGTCGTCAACGCCTGGCTGCGCACCACCCGCGCCGGTCGCGCCCAGATCACCAGCGCCAGGACGGTCGCGGTCGTCGCGAGGCTCGGCCCCAGGAAGGCGGCCAGGACGATCACCAGCGGAAGGAACGGGAGGGTCAGCACGACGTCGGCGACGCGCATCAGCAGCGCGTCCAGCCAGCCGCCGGCGGTCCCCGCCACCACCCCGACCACGGTTCCGATCCCGACCGCGACGCTGGCGGCGAGCAGGCCGATCGCCAGCGACACGCGCGTTCCGGCCAGCAGCTCGGACAGGATGTCCTGACCGATGTCGTTGGTGCCCAGCCAGTGTCGCGCGCTCGGGGTCAGGTACGGCTCGGCCACGACCGCACGCGGATCGTACGGCGCCAGCGCCGGACCGAGCAGCGCCAGCAGCGCCACGGTCGCCAGCAGCACGCCGCCGATCCAGCCCGACGCCCCTCCCGACCCGGCACGGACCGGCCTCGTCGCTGCGGACGTCCGGCCCGAGCCGGCACGCCCCGGCGCGGTCGGCACCCGCCCAGGCAGAAGCCGAGACGCTCTCACGCGGTGCGCCTGCCGACGCGCGGGTCCAACAGGGGGTAGACGGCGTCGGCCGCCACGTTGGCCGCGACGACCGACACGGTCAGCAGGAAGAACGCCCCCTGCAGCATCGGATAGTCGCGAGCCAGCACGGCCTGGTAGAGCAGCGTGCCCACGCCCGGGTAGGCGAACACCGTCTCGACGACGGTCGCGCCGCCGACCAGGACGCCGAGGTGGAGGAACACCATCGTGGAGACGGGAAGCAGCGCGTTGCGGACGGCGTGACCGAACAGCACGCTCCGCTCGGGCACGCCTTTGGCGCGCGCGGTCCGGACGTACTCCTCGCCCAGCACGTCCAGCATCGCGTAGCGCATCACGAGGAACGTGCCCGACAGCGTCGTCGCGGTCAGCGTCAGTGCGGGCAGCGCCAGGTGACGCGCGACGTCGCCCAGGTAGGCGAGACCGCCGGTCGGACCTGCGGGCGTCGTCGCCCCGAAGGTGGGAAACCAGCCCAGCTGCACGGCGAACACGGCGACCAGAAGCATGCCCAGCCAGAAGGTGGGAAGCGCGTCGACGACGATGGCGGACGTCAGCGTGGCGGCGTCCAGGCGACCGCCGCGCCGCCAGGCGGCCAGGGCGCCTGCCAGGACGCCGAACAGCGTGGCGGCCAGCAGGCTCGTTCCGACCAGCAGGAGCGTCCAGGGCAGACGCTCCAGCAGCGCTTCGGCGACCGGCGTCCCCAGCCGGTACGACACGCCCCAGTCGCCGCGAGCGAGGTCCGCGAGGTAGCCCAGGTACTGCCGGCCGAGACTCTCGTCGAGTCCGTAGCGCGTCCGCACCTCCGCCAGTCGTTCCGGCCCCAACGAGCCGACGTCCTCGCCGACGAGGTAGGGCAGGGGGCTTCCGGGCATGACCCGCGGCAGCAGGAAGTTCACGCTCAGCGCCACCCACAGCACGAGCCCGTACTGCATCGCCTTGCCGAGAGCGCCGCGCACCTGAGCTCCGTGTCCGTCTCAGCGCGCCAGGAACGACGCTTTGTGGACGATGCCCCGTCCGGGCAGGTAGCTCCAGCCGTCGTACGCGCCCGGCCGGTAGGCGTACACGCCATCTTCGTAGAACAGCGGCACGAACGGCACGTCACGAGCCACGATCTCCTGCGCTCGCTGCAAGAGGGTGCGCCTGGCGTCGCGATCGGCGGCGCGCGACGCGGCCTCGGTGAGCCGGTCCACCTCGGGGTCGGCGTACCCGGCGAGGTTCAGCGTTCCCAGCGACGGATCGCCGTGCAGCAGACCCATCAGGTCGGCACGTGCTGCGACGGGTGCGCTCCAGCCGAACAGGGCCAGCTCGTAGTCCCGCCCGCGCGACACGTCGAAGCCGGGCCACACGCGCTCGGTCAGCGCATCGAACTCCATGGCGCGGACGCGCACCTCGATCCCGACCGTCGCGAGGTCTTGCGCGACCAGCTCGGCCGCACGCAGCCGCGTCGGACGGTTCGACGGCGCGAGAAGCTCGTACCCGAGGCGCGTTCCCGCTGCGTCGTGGTAGACGCCGTCTGGACCCGGCTGGTAGCCGGCGGCCTCGAGCCGCTCGCGGACCTCGCCGGCTTCGGCCGAGGCGGGCAGGCGCGTGTCGGGGTTCGCCAACGGCGTGTCGGGATGCAGGAACCCGGGAGCGCCGACGGTGCCGGCACCGAGCAGCAGCACGTCGACGAGCCGCTCGTGGTCGATCGCGCTGGCGATCGCCCGCCGCACGTGGACGTCGCGCAGCCCGGGTCGCGTCACGTCCATGATCAGCAGCGTCGTGGCGAAGTTCGAGCCGCGGGCCACCTCCACGCCGGGCATGGCGGCGAGCGTCGCTGCGGAGGCGGGGGGCACGCCGCGGACGGCCATGTCGATCTCCCCTGCCCGGAGCGCTTGGAACGTGGTCGTCTCGTCGCGGACGATCGGGACGACGAGGCTGGCCAGGGCGGGCGTCGGACCCCAGAAGTCGGTGTTCGCCTCGAAGCGGTAGAACCGCTCGGGCTCGATCTGGACCAGGCGGTACGGCCCCGTCCCCATCGCCTGGCGCACGGTGCGGGGCTCGTCCACGTCGCGCCAGGCGTGCTCGGGCAGGATCGGCAGGTCGGTCAGGACCGTCTCGACGAAGCCCGCCTCGGGTTCGCCCAGGGTGAGGGTGAGCTCCAGCGGGCCGTGCACCTCGACCTCGCGCACGCGAGCGGCCGGGCCGGTGAAGCGGCTCGTGACGTGCGTCCGGTAGTAGTCCACGGTGAACGCGACGTCGCCTGCGTCGAACGGCTGGCCGTCGTGCCAGCGCACGCCGTCGCGCAGTCGGATCCGGTAGTGCACGCCGTCGTCCACCTCGAGCGACGACGCCAGCCAGGGGCGGGCCGCGAGCGCGTCGTCCAGCACGAACAGCTGGTCGTACACCAGCGTCATCAGCTCGTAGCCGGGGTAGCCGGTGACGTAGGTGTAGGGCGTCAGGGATCCCTCGTCGCCCGGGATCGCCATGCGTAGCGTGCCGGCGGGCTGCGCCGCGGCGGCCGTCAGCGTGCAGGCGGCGAGGATCGAGAGGACGGTTCGAGCGAGCGGGCGGCCGAGCAGCGGCATGCGGGTCCTCCTACGGCGCTCGCACCGACGCGGCGTCCGGTCGGGCGAGCATCGTCGTCCACTGTTGCACATAGTCGCA
>CAZHCI010000089.1:6502-10343 GCA_964530905.1 uncultured bacterium | reverse complement strand
CGCTACGAGCCGCCCGAAGGCAGCGGCTGGGAGCCGTACGTGCACGTCGCGGAGTACGGCCTGGACGGCGAACGGTTCACGATCGAGCCTGCCGTCGGCAACACGCTGTGCGACGTCGCGCCGGAGCCGACGAGCGGCGAGTACGGCTGGACGGTCGGCGACGACGACCTGACGTTCACGCTCGTCGAAGACGACTGCATGCCGCGCCGGATCGTGTTCGTCAGCCACCCGTTGCAGCGCGTCAGGCGCTGATCAGCGTCAGGGACGCTCCGGGCAGGGGGGCACACGCCGCTGCAGCGGCGGACGGGCCGCCGGGCATCCCGGCGGACGCGCCGAGCGACGCGCCCCCGAACAGGCCCGCCAGCAGCCAGACCAGCAACGCGATCGCGACCAGCCCGAGGAGCACCTTCATCAGCATCGCGCCGACGCGAAACGCCACGTACACGACGACGACGAGCACGACCAGGTTGAGGAGGCCGATGGGATCCATGTCACGTCCCTTCCCGGTTCAGCGTACGGCATAGCGCACGCTCCAGCGCGCGCTCCCGCGCGGCTCAGCGGCGCACCTCGTACCCCTCGCCCTCGTCCGTGTCGAGGTCGACGACGACCTCCCGCCCCCCGAAGCCGTGCACGTTGCACGCGGCCCGGACGGTCACGACGCGCACGCCGTCCGGTAGCCGGACGCCGCTCAGGGCGCGCGTGAACGGCTGCTCGGTGTCGTGCGGATGGAGCAGCTCGCGAACGCCGTGGACCTCGTCCGTCTCCGGATCGTAGACCTCCCAGACGTCGGCGTAGTGGTCCCAGCCCTCGTCACGATGCCGGACCGTGACCGAGAACCGGTACGTCCCGTCGTCCGCGACGGTCACGACCACCTTCTCGACCTGCGCGAAGTCCAGCGACGTCTCGTAGGCGGCCTCGTCCTCGTGTGGAGGGTCCTGTCCGGGCGCCTGCTCCTGCGCCTGCTCCTGGCCCAGCACGGCGGTCGCGCCGAGCGCAGCGAGCATCGTGATGGCCGCGAGAAGCCTGACCGGTCGGGTTCGGTTCGTCATGCCTCCTTCGTACCGCCTGCGTCCGCGCGGGTCGGTCAACGGGCCGACGCCGAGCCTGCGCGAGCCGCGACGCCCAGCGGCCATCCGCGATACCGTTCGGCCATGGTCACGCTGGCCGTGAACGACACGCCGCTCGCCAGGTCGCTCTCCCATCGGGGCGTGCTGGACGCCGATGTCCTCGAGACCGGCGGCCCCCACGTCGACGCCGCCGTCGCGGAGTTCCCGCACCGCACGTTCCTTCTGCACAACGCCGTCTGGGACTGGTCGCTGGCGCATCCGGACGCGCTGTCGCAGGACGACGTCGTGGCGGTGACGATGCGCCGACTCGCGCAGACGAGGGCGCCGTGGCTCAGCGTGCACGTCGGATTCAGCGCGGCGACGGTCGCGTACGAGGACGGGATGCGGCCGACCTCGCCTACGCTGGACCGTGACGAGACGCTCGCGACGATGGTCCGAACCGCGACCGATCTGGCCGGTCGGCTCGAGGTGCCGCTGCTCCTCGAGAACCTCGACTACCAGGCGACCGGGGCGTACGCGCACATTTGCGAGCCGGCGTTCGTCCGCGAGCTGGTCGAGGCGTCGGGCACCTACCTGTTGCTCGATCTGGCCCATGCGCAGGTGAGCGCCGACCGGCTGGGCGTGGACCTCACCGCCTACCTCGCGGGGCTCCCGCTGGACCGCGTGCGGCAGCTCCACGTGAGCGGCCCGCGGCTTCGTGACGGCGTTCTGGTCGATGCCCACGAGCCGCTGCGCGACGAGGACGTTCGGCTGGTCCAGGAGATGCTGTGGGCCACCACGCCGTGGGCGCTCACGCTCGAGTACGGACGGGACGAGGCGGAGCTCGTGAGGCAGCTGGAGCTGCTGCGGGACGTGCTCGGCGCGGCGGGCGCCGGTGCGTAGCCCGGCTCCGAGCCTCGGGAGCGAGCACCGCCGAGCGGGCGACGGGCGACGAGGCCGGGCGGCCGCTCAGTACACGAACTCGTCGATGTGGTACCTCGCGACGCGCGCCTCGGGCGCTGCGGCGCGCGCTGCCGCGCGAAGCGCGCGATCTTGCGCGTCCAGCTCCGTCTCCGTCAGGTCCTCGAGCCCGTCGGCGGCCGCGCGTTCCGCGTACGCCGAGTCGTGCTGGCGCACGAACGGCGAGAGGTAGATCAGGTCGCTGCCGGTCAGCGGGAGCCGAGCGAGCAGGGCGGCGCTCTCCTGCACGTGACCGGCTGCGAAGCGGCGCCCACCGGCGCCCACCATCAGGATCACCGACACGTCCAGCCCGGCCTCCTTCAGCAGCGCGACGAAGCTGGCCGCCTCGCTCGGTCCGCCCGGCTTGTTCAGGTACGCCAGCAGCGGAGCCGAGCCCGTCTCGACGCCGATCGCGACGCGCCGCAGGCCCCAGGCGCGCAGCTCGCGCCAGTCGTCCGCCGTCTTGCGCTCGCCGCTGAACACGTCGACGAAGCCCGCCACGGGACGCCCGGGAAACGCAGCGGTCGCGGTGTCGAAGACGGGCCGGAGACGATCGTTGCTCAGCACCAGCGCATTGCCGTCGGCCAGGAAGATGCCGGGCCGGCCGGCCGCGGCGCGCCCCAGGAGATCGCCAACGGCGCCGACGTGCTGGCGGAACGCAGCGATCGGGCGCACCTGGAACGGGCGGCCCTGGTAGAAGGTGCAGTACGTGCAGCGGTTCCAGCTGCAGCCGAACGTCGCCTGCAGCACGACGGCGCCGTACTGGTCGGGTGGCAGGATGGCGATCGGCGCGTAGGCGCCCAGGAAGCGTCCACGCTCGCCCTGGAGCCGCTCGGACGTCCAGCCGACCACCGTGTCCAGGCGCTCCGCCAGCGCGGCCTCCGCGGCGGCCCCCTCCACGCCGGGCAGCCGCGCGCCGCTCGCCAACGCCGTTCTGGCGTCCGCCGCGATCGTCAGCGACCGCTTCAGCAGCTCGGCCGCCCGGTCGGGCGGGACGCGCCAGCGGCGCCGTGCGCCGCCCACCGTCCGGCGCCCGTACAGATCGGAGGCGAGCGAGCGCTTGTACGTGTCGCCGCCGGCGAACAGGCTCGTCGGCCGTCCCTCGAGGTCGAACGCGACGACCACGTCACGACGGGGGCTGAGGGTCGTGGAGCCGGGGCGCATCGTGACGCGCCAATCGTGGTCGCCGGGTACGGGCATCACGGCACGATATCGGCGGCCGCCCGCCCGCGCGGGCCCCCGAGCGACGACCGACGTGCGGCGCTCCCGCGTCCGACGGCCGCGGGGCCGCCGCTGGTCACGACCAGGTCGCCTCCAGGCGCTCGTCGCCCGTGAGGCGGACGCCGGCGCCGAACGGGCGGCTGGCGCGGTCCAGCCTGTCCGCAAGCCAGCGCGCGTCGTCGCCTCGCGCGCGCTCCAGCCGGAGGCGGCGAATCCGCATCGGGACCATCTCGAGCGCCACCAGGGCGCCGTCGGCCGCGAGCTGCGGAAGGTACATCGCCGTCAGCTCGGGTCGGTACGTCTCGTGACCGCCGATCCCCTCGTAGTCGTTCAGGTAGTCGCCCGCGCCGTACACGATCAGCCGGTCCCCGTACACCTCGACCCCGCGCGGGTGGTGGGACGAGTGGCCGAACACGACGTCGGCCGCGCCGGCGTCGATCAGCCGGTGTGCGAAGGCGCGGTGCGCGGAGGGAACGTCGTAGCCCCAGTTGCTCCCCCAGTGCAGCGACACGATCACACGGTCGCCATCGGTCCGGAAGGCGTGCACGTGCGCCGCGACCTCGTCCGCCCGGTCGGCGCACGGCTCTGCCACGACCGCCATGCCCGGCGTGCCC
>CAZHCI010000089.1:0-6402 GCA_964530905.1 uncultured bacterium | reverse complement strand
CCCTTGTCGGGCCAGAACGCGTCCGACGTCGTGACCGAGGTCTCGAGGTTCACGATGCGGGCGTCGGGCGCGGCGCGCTGCAGCTCGGACAGGGTGTCGCCCCAGACCTGGTCGTACGCGAGCGGCAGGTCGACCGGGCCGTTGGCCGTCTGCGCGAGCTCCAGGTAGCGCCTGGCGTCCCGCACCCACGGCTCGCGCAGGGTCGGATCGACGGAGTGGGGAAGGGCCTGGTCGATCCCGCGGCCGGCCATCACGTCGCCGGCCAGGAACAGGCGCAGCGGCGCCGGCGCGGCACGGCGCTGGATGGAGCCCGCCAGCGTTCCGGCGCTCGCCCGGGCCAGCAAGACGGCCAGGGTCGCCTGCGTGCTCCACGCGAGAAACGTCCTCCTCGTCATGCGGCCTCCTACGCGGACGCGACGCCGGACGGGGCGACCCGAGGGTCTCGCCTCACGGGCACGGTTCGGTCGTGGGTCGCGTCACGACGTCGACGAACAGATCGAACTCGTCCGCGACGTCCACCACGCCGAAGTTCGTCTCGGGCTCGATCCCGTAGTCGGTCATCCGCGCCGACAGTCGGACCTGGAAGCGGACCGTGCCGTCGGATCCGCGGGTCACCGTGACGGGTGCGCTGACGATCCGCGTCCGACCGTGCAGCGTGAACGGGCCCTCGACGACCAGGTCGTGGTCGGCGCCGGTCGTGACGGAGCGTGACGCGAAGCGGATCTCGGGGTGCTCGTCGGCGTCGAGGAACTCGGGGCCCAGCATGCGCGTCCGCAGCTCCCGGATCGTGTCCGGGTCGGGTCGCCAGGACGTGCCGGCGACGTCCACGGCGCGGTCGGTGTCGATCACGAGCGAAGGCGTCGCCACCGTGACGCGGACGGCCGAGGCGGACGGGTCGTCGGAGGCGTAGCAGATGCCGCCCGTCCACTCCGTCGCCAGGATCGCGTGGTCGTGGCCGAGGAACCCGAGCGCCCCCGCCCGGCGGGTGACGACGTGAACGGTGGAGCGCGGGTGGTCGATCTCGTGCCGGACGCCTTGCGCCAGGGCGGGGGCGGAACCGAGCACGGCGGCCAGAGCGATCACGAGAACGGCCAGTAAGGTCGCCCGGGAGGTCGTCGCCCAGGAGGCGGGCGCGAGAGCGGGCGCGGGCTGCGGGCACGATCGGGTCGGCATGCGGCCTCCTCGTTCCGGGGGGCGGCGCGCGGGCGCGATGGTCGCCCGCGTGCTCAGCGTAGCGGGTTTCGCCGGGCCGGGAGCTTGGCCAGCACCGCGAAGGACGCCAGCTCGATCCCCGCCTCCTCGACCGTGGCCTTGACCCGCGGATCGGTGAGGGCCGCCAGCTCCGCCTCGCGGAACGCGTAGTCGTCGCCGCCCGTGGCGTGGCCGGGATGGCACAGCAGCTCGGTGACGCCTTCGGGGAGGCTGCCCAAGATGCGGAGCAGCTGCTCGACGGTGGCGCGCTCGCCGAAGAAGCGCAGATCCAGGCCGTCGGTGGAGAGCGGCGTCCGCTCGTCCATCGGTCCCCGTCGCCAGGGCGTGGGGACGCGGTCGAGCCACGGTCCCCAGCCGTCAGGAAGGTCGGCGGCGGCGGGCATGAGCCGCTCCATCCGGGCGAACCAGCCGGAGCGGGTGCGGCGCACGGCGATGCCGTGCTCGCTGGCGATCTCGAGCATCACCTCGCGCACCGGCGTCGTGTACGTGCTGATGCCGTGGTGGGCGTCGACGTGGTCGGGCGGCCTCCCCGCGATCTCGACGAAGCGGTCGAGCTGGGCGTGCAGCTCGGCGGCGATGTCCTTCCGGCTCCAGCGACCGGGCAGCGCCACCCCGCGCGGCACGCTGACGAAGCCGCCGTGCTCGTCGACGAGGCTCGGCACCCGCTCCGGCGGGAGGGCCGGTCGTCCCCAGGTGAGGGTCAGGTGCAGGCCGAGGCCCAGCTCGGGCGCCTCCCGAAGGGCGGTTTCGAGCCCGGCTTCGGCGTGCGGCGCGCTCATCATCACCGACGAGGACGTGACGATTCCGTTGCGGTGGGCGTCGAGGATGCCGCGCGTCACGCCCTCGGACATGCCGAGGTCGTCGGCGTTGACGATGAGGATGCGCTCGCCGGCGGCGCGTGGGCCGACCGGCGTGGCGGGCCCGTCGCCGCGGGACGTCATGGGGTCCGCAGCCGGCGCGAGAAGTCGGGCGCGTCGCCGATCGCGTTCGCCCGCTCGCGCACCGCGTGCGCCGGACGGAGCTGCTCCTCGGTCACGTCGGTGTCGATCCAGCCCTTGCGGTACAGAACGCGGTCGGAGCGGCCCGGCATCACGTCGGCGAGGATGAACGGCGGGAAGCTTCCGGGCCGGACCTGGTTCGCGTGCCGCCGGAGCGTGCTGGTGCAGTTGTGGCGGACGCTGTGGTAGCGGCGCGGGCGATCGATCAGCGCGTTGGCGCTCGCGAGCATGTTCAGAAAGAGGGCGCGTACCTCGAGCTCGGGGGTGACCAGGGGGTAGAGGTACACCTCGTGCTGCTGGTAGCGGGTCCTGCGCAGGATGAAGTCGCGCTCGTCACCGAAGCTGTAGGTGAGGGCGTAGCGCCCGATCATGCCGCGGAAGATCGAGTAGCGCTGGTCCTGACGCAGGCGGGCCTCGATCGAGAGCGCCACGAACGCGTCGTCGAACTCGAAGCTGATGAAGGTGTGTGCGATGATCGGAACGGTGGGGCGGAACGGCTCGACGAGGAACCACAGCCTGCGGAGGGTCGCCAAGTCGTACTCGCGCGTCTCCCAAGCCACCTCGTACCGTTCGCCCGGGTCTCCGTAGCGGGTGTTCCGGACGTCTTCGAGCGTGACGCGGTCGCCGTCGAGGCGGGCCCGCGGGAGCCGGGCGACGTCCGGTTTCCATGCCGTCACGCTTCAGGGTACTGCACCTCGGGGCCGTTCGGAAGGAGCTGGCGCTCAGCGATGACGCCAGTCGTCGGGCGCGTCACCGGCGCTGGGCGAGAGGCCCAGCGTGTCCCCTTCGGTCGTGACGCCCAGGCCTTGCACCGTGCGGTTCGCGTACGCGAAGTAGGCGACCAGCTGGTTCACCTCGAGGATCTCGCCGTCGCTCATCCCCTCGACGCGCATCGACTCGACGTTGGCCTCGCTCATCGTCGCGGGCGCGACGGTCAGCGCCTCGGCGTAGCGAAGCACGGCCAGCTCGCGGCCGTGGAACGCCTCCTCGGGGCGGCCGCGGCGCAGGGCGGCTCGGATCGCCTCGGCCCGGGCGTCGTCGGTCAACAGGTGGCGCAGGCCGGCGTAGTGGTGGTCGACGCAGTAGTCGCAGCCGTTCAGCAGGCTGACGTACACCCCGGCGGTCTCGAGCAGCCAGCGTGGCAGGGTGTTGCGCGCGTGGTGCAGCACGCTCTTGTACAGGGCCAGGTGGCCCTCCATCGTGTGGGGGCGCAGGCTGTGCACCCGCATGATGTTGTCGACGTTGCCGTCTGGACCTCGGATCCGGTCGTACAGCGTGCGGAGCCGTCCGGTGGCGTCGTCGTACGGAACGTTGTCGATCCAGCAGTCGAGGCGGTGCATTTCCGACTCTACCGCTCTCGGCGGCGACCTCGCGCCGACAGATTCGTGTGATGGCTATTGACACCGAATATTCGTGTGTCTATCATCAACACGAATCGAGGTGCCGTGATGGCTCGCACGTACGACATGACCAACCGCGCCCGCCGCGCGGCCCGGACGACCGAGCGCATCGTGACGTCGACCGAGAGGCTCCTCGCGAGCGGTCCGCTGGCGCACGCCACGCTGCCCGCGATCGCCGAGGGGGCGGGCGTCACCGTCCAGACGGTGCTCCGCCACATGGGCTCACGGGAGGGCTGCCTGCACGCCGTCGGCGAGCGTGTCGCGCGCAGGGTCGAGGCGCAGCGCGGCGCGGCCCGGACCGGCGACGTCGAAGGGGCGATCTCGAGCCTCGTCGCGCACTACGAGGCCGAGGGGCGCCTGGTGCTGAACCTGCTCGCCCAGGAGCACGATGGCGAGCCCATGGCGCGCGAGGGGGTGGAGCGAGGGCGTGCCTACCACCGCGCCTGGGTGAGACGCGTCTTCGGGCTCGCGCCCGGGCGTGACGACCTCGGCTCCGATGGCGCGGCGGACGGCTCGTCCGATCCGGCGCCCGCCGACGAGCCCGATGGCGGGATCGTCGACGCGCTGGTGGCCGCCACCGACCTGTACGTCTGGAAGCTGCTACGGCTCGATCTGCGTCGCTCTGTCGGGGAGACCGAGGCCACGATGGCCCGTCTGGCCCGTGGCGTCCTGGCCGACGGCGCGTCGCAAGCACGTGCACGGGAGGCGCACGAATGAGCACGCTGCTGATCTACACCTCGCCGGCGCGCGGGCACCTGTATCCGATGATGGACGTCGCGCTCGCGATGCGGGACGCCGGCCACCGCGTCGTCGTCCAGACGCTGGCCGCCGAGCGTGAGCGAGTGACGGCGGAGGGGCTCGAGCACCGGCCGATCGCTCCCGAGATCGAGGCGTCGACCCTCGACGACTACCGGCACGAAAGCCCCATGCAGCAGATCCGGGCGGCGTTCGACTGCTGGCTGTCCCGCGCGCCGCACGAGGTGGACGACCTCCGGGCCACGCGCGCCGAGGTCGACCCCGACCTCCTTCTGGTCGACGCCAACACCTGGGGCGCCGCCGCCGTCGCGGAGTCGGAGGCCCGGCGAACGGGGCGCGCCTGGTCCATGTTCCTTCCGTACGCGCTGCCGGTGCCGTCCCCCACGACGCCGGCGTTCGGGCCCGGCTTTCCGCCGCCGACGAATGCGTTGGATCGTCTCCGCGACCGGCTCGTATGGGCGGTCCTGAACGGCACGCTTCGAGGGCCGGTGAAGCGGCTGCAGGCCCTTCGCGAGCAGGTCGGAGCGCCGCCGCTGGGCGGCTACGCCGACCTGTTCGTGCGAGCCGACGTGCTCCTCTACCGAACCGCCGAGCCGTTCGAGTACGCCAGGCGGTCGTGGCCCCGCGGCGTCCACGCCATCGGGCCGGGACTGTGGGCGCCCGCCGGCGAGGTGCCCGACTGGCTCGGGAAGCTGCCGCGGCCGCGCGTGCTGGTCAGCGTGTCGACCGAGCTGCAGGAGGACGGAGCGATCGTCGCCACCGCGCTCGAGGCGCTGGCGGACGAGCCGGGCAGCGTCGTCGTCACCACGGCCGCGCTGGACCCCGGCAGGTTCGAGGCTCCCCACGACCGGACCCGGATCGTCCGCTTCCTGCCCCACGCCCGCGTGATCCCGGAGGTGGACCTCGTCGTCACGCACGGCGGGATGGGCACCACCCAGCGCGCGCTGGCCGCCGGCGTGCCGGTGTGCGTCGTGCCGTGGGGCCGCGATCAGAGCGAGTCCGCGCGCCGGGCCGAGGTCGCCGGTGCCGGCACGATGGTCCCACGACGGAGGCTCACGGCGAGCCGCCTGCGGACCGCCATGCGTGAGGCCCGCTCTCGACGTGAGGGCGCCCAGCGGGTCGCGGGCGCGTTCCGCGAGGCGGGCGGAGCCGAACGGGCGGTGGAGCTGCTCGAGGGACTGCTGGACCGGCGCCGCGCGCCGGCGGCCGTGCACGCCTGAGCCCCGAGCTCGAAAAGCTCGTCCTGAACGCGCATACATGGAAGGGTCGCGCGGGCTCCTACGATGACGGCAGGAGGTCATCCATGAGCCCAGACAGCCTCGACGTTCTCGGCATCGCCGGAAGTCTCCGCAGCGGCTCGTACAACCGCAAGCTGCTGCGCGCCGCGCAGGAGCACGCGCCGAGCGACATGCGCATCGCCATCTTCGATCTTCACGACGTGCCGTTCTACGATCGCGACGTCGAGGAGCGCGGCGACCCGGACGCCGTGGCCCGACTCAAGGGGGCGATCCGGGACGCCGACGCGGTCCTGATCGCCACGCCCGAGTACCAGCACAGCCCCCCCGGCGTGCTCAAGAACGCGCTCGACTGGGCGTCGAGGCCCCCCAGCGACCCACCGCTGGCGCGCAAGCCGGTCGCGGTGATGGGCGCGACGCCCGGTCTGTTCGGAACCGCGCGGGCGCAGGTCGAGGTCCGCAAGATCCTGACGTACAACGACGCGCTGATCCTTCAGCGTCCCGAGGTGATGGTCCCGAACGCGGGCGACGCCTTCGACGAGGACGGAACGTTGGTCGACGACGCCGCCAAGCGGTTCCTGACGCAGATGCTGCGGAACCTCGCCGCCTGGACGCGCCACGTGCGCGGCTGGGATCCGCCGGCGAGCTAGGCGGCTCGGCGTGGCGAACGTCTCGTCAGCGACGCGAGGCCGGTGCTAGGTTGGAGCCGGCTCCCGCTCCAGGACGCAGGCGAAACGCGTCCGTCACGCGTACGGGACCGAGGAGGTCGCCATGACGGATTCGACTCGCCTTCGCCGACCC
>CAZHCI010000088.1:2503-10461 GCA_964530905.1 uncultured bacterium | reverse complement strand
TCGATGCCGCCGGGGTGGCTCGGCAGCGGCGGCAGACCGACCGGCTCGCGCCTCGCCGGGAGCCACCGCAACGCCGCCGCCCGCGCCCGCAGGCCGCCGTGGACCGCCGTCCGCAGCGCGGCGGGCGGCGTCCGCAGGCCGAACGCGGCGCGCGTCACGTCGTCGAACAGCGCGTGCACCGCCCCTGCGCCCAGGCGTCGCAGCGGCCCGGGCAGCGAGCGCGCCAGGACGCGCTCGATCGTGACGTCCAGCAGTCGTCGATTGACCGGGTCGTAGCGCACCTGGGCCGCCTCGAACGCACGGCTCTCGGCCTCCATCGCGGCCAGGGACGAGGGCAGGTCGGGGATCCCCATCCGGCGTCCGACTTCGCGCCAGAAGTGGAACCCGGCCTGTCGCTCGACCTCGCTGAGGGATCGCCAGCCGAATCGCTCGTTCCAGCGGAGCGGCTCCAGCACGAACAGCGACAAGGTGTAGCGGTACTCGTCGGCCGGAATCGCATGACCCCGGTGCGCGCGATTCATGGCGCGCAGCGCCTCGCGACCTTGGGCGCTGTCGTAGCCCTCGAGCCCCAAGGTGGCGATGACGGCGACGGTGTCGTCGTGCCGCTTCGCGGTGCGCTCCAAGAACTCGCCCGTGCCGGCCAGAAGGTGCGACGAGGACGGCACCGCGAAGGTCTTGAGCAGAGCCAGCTCGTATGCGCGCCGGGTGTCCCACGGGAAGTCGACCGCCGCCGACAGGCGGCCGATGCGTTGATGGTCCCGCGTCGGATCCATGGCGAGGATCTCGGGCAGCACCACGCTGCGACGCACGGTCACCTGCCCTGGACGCCGACCCGCTGCAGCAGCGCAGCCATCCTCGGCTCGTCGATCGGACCCGAGACTCGGGCTCGGATCACGCCGCGTTCGTCCAGCAGCAGCGACGTCGGGAGGCCGAAGGTCTGGTACACCTGCGCCACCGCGCGGCTGGGCACCACCCCGTCGGGCAGGGGACGCTCCTCGTCGCGAGCGTCCCTGAGCACGATCGCGGAACCCACTCCGAGCTCGGCCAGGAACGGCGCCACGACGTCGTGCGGCTCGCCCACGTTCAGCAGCACGACGTGAACCCGGTCGGTCGCCTGGGCGGCGGTCCGGTCCAGCAGCGGCAGCTCCTCTACGCAAGGAGGGCACCACGACGCCCAGAAGTTCACCAGCACCGGGCGACCGCGCAGGTCGCTCAGCGTGACCGGCTCTCCCGTGAGGCTCATCATGGTGAAGTCGGGGCCGGTCGTGCCCTCCACGACGCCGAACGGAGGCCGGTCGACCTCCTGGGCGACGGCCGGCGAGGCGAGCGGCGCGAGGCTCGCCGCTGCGAGGCTCGCCGCGACGAGGGCCAGCAGCCGACGGACCGGGCGGAGAGGGTTCGGTGCGCGGGTCATCGCTGAAGTGTAGACGCCGCGGGGACGGTCGTCGGTCGGGCGCTCGACCGACGGTCCGACGTACGATGGGCGACCAGCCGGGCGCAGCGACGCTCGGACGGACGGATGCCGACCAGGAAAGCGACCGTCCAGGAAGGGGCCTCGCCCATGCGCCGACCGAACCTCGCCCGCGTTCCCGCCCCGCTTCTCGCCTTCGTCCTCGCCCTGTCGGCCTCGGCCGTCGGCGTGTCGCAGACGCTGACGCCCGCCGTCTTCTACTACGCGTCGGCCCCCGAGCTGTCCGTGGGCGGCTCCGTCGACGGCGAGCTGACGTTCGACTCCGGCCAGAACTTCAAGGACGGTAGCCGAGTCGAGGTCGTCGTCCTGCGCGCCGAGCAGGGCACCTCCGTCGTGGTGGACGTCCTGAGCGACGCGTTCGACGCCTACCTGACCGTCTACGCCCCCGACGGCTCGGTCGTGGACGCGATCGACGACGGTCCCAGCGGACTCGATCCGCAGGTCGTGTTCACGCCGCAGCAGCCCGGCGCGCACCTGCTCGTCGTCAGCGGCTTCGGCCCCTGGGACCTGGGCGCGTTCGAGGTCCGGGCCCGCGCCTCCGAGTCGGTCGCGACCGAGACGCTTCCGGTCCCGGGCCGCGTCGAGGCGTCGCTGCAGGGGACCGAGCCCGCCGACCCCGAGGTCGGCTACGGCGCGACCCGGTCGTTCACGCTGGAGCTCGAGGAACGCTCGCTGGTTCGCCTGCGGGCGTCCTCGGACGCGTTCGACACCGTATTGGCGCTGTTCGACGACGCAGGCTGGCTGGACCAGAACGACGACGCGGGCGGCACCACCGACTCGGAGCTGTTCCTCGAGCTGGAGCCGGGCAGCTACCGCGTGGCGGTCGCGGCGTGGGACGACGGCAGCGGTCCGTTCACGCTCGCCGCGGAGCGGTACGTGCGCGTCGACTGAGCCTCCGCTCGCGACGATCGGCGCCCCCGGCCCAGGTGTAGGCTCGGGGGCGCTTTCGCGTCTCGCCTCCGTTCATCGCGCTTCGAGGTCGCCCATGCCGGCTCCACCCGTCCGCCACAGCAGGTTCGTCGATCGCTCGCCGCTTCCCTACGCCTGGGTGGTCCTGGCGACCGCCATCGTCACGACGATGATGACGGTGCCCGGCCAGACGGTGGGGGTGTCGGTCTTCCTCGATCCGATCCTGACCGACCTGGACGCGTCCCGGAGCACGGTGTCGCTGCTCTACACCGTCGGCACGCTGCTCGGCTCGTTCGCCCTGCCGTTCGTGGGCCGCTTCATCGACGCTCGCGGTCCACGTCTCTCCGTCGGCCTGATCGCGGGCGGGTTCGCGCTGGCGTGCCTGTTCATGAGCGGCGTGACGACGTTGGCGATGCTGGCGATCGGCTTCGTCCTCATCCGGGGTCTCGGCCAGGGATCGCTGAGCCTCGTGAGCCTGCACACGGTCAACCTCTGGTTCGTTCGCCGGCGTGGCCTGGCCGTGGGGCTGACCGGCTTGGGCATGGCGGTCGCGACCGCCGTGTTCCCGGGGCTGCTCGAGGCGCTGATCGCGCGCGTGGGATGGCGCGAGGGTTACGCCTGGATGGCCCTGATGGTCGCCGCGGTGGCGCTTCCGTTGGGGGTGGCCTTCTTCCGTGGCGCGCCGGAGCGGTACGGCACGGTGCCCGACGGGCATCGCGCGGGCCGGACTCCGCCCCCGCCGGTGGTCGAGACCAACCTGACGTTGGCCCAGGCCCGCCGGACCGGCGCGTTCTGGCTGGTGACGGCGGGCGACGTGGCGGTCGCGGCGCTCTCGACCGGACTCGTGTTCCACCACTTCGACATCGTGACGCAGAGCGGGTTCGACCGGGCGGCCGCCGCAGCGGTGTTCCTGCCCCTCGGGCTCATCACCGCCGGCGCGAACGTGGCGACGGGCGCGCTGCTGGACCGCGTCGCGCCGCGCTTCGTGCTGGCGACGATGCTGGTGTTCCAGGCCGCGGCGTTGGCGATGGCCGGTTGGATTCCCGCCCCCTTGCTGCTGGTCTACGGCGCGCTCATCGGCTTGGCGCAAGGGATGAAGGGGGCGCTGGGCGGCTCGGCCTACGCCGCCTACTTCGGTCGCGCCCACATCGGCTCGATCAAGGGCTTCGCGTCGACGCTCGGCGTGGCCGGCTCGGCGATCGGGCCGCTGCTCTTCGCGGTCGGGTACGACCTGGCCGGCGACTACCTGCCGGTGCTGCTGGTGTCCGCGACCGTCCCCGCCGCGCTGGCGCTGGCGTCGCTGGGGCTGCGGCCGCCGGTGCGCGAGGCGTCGACGTCGCAGGAAGACGGCGCGGGTCCGACCAGCTGACGTCGACGCGCCGCCGACGCGCCGGTCAGCGGTGCACGCTCGCGCTCCCGCCGATCGGCGCATTGCTGACCATCTCAGTCACGTAGTTGCGCTCGGGGCGTCGCACGTCGCATACTGCGGGACGAATGTCCCGTTCGCCGTCGACCCGAGCCCGCCCCGTGCGGAGCCCAACCGCCGTAGACCCCGTTCCAAGGAGGTTTTCGATGTCGGAGCATCTGACCCGCGCCCTTCGCCGTGTCCAGGAGTCCAAGCTCGAACGCCGCGAGCTGTTGCGGATGATGGGCCTCACCGCCGCCGCCAGCGCCGGCCTGCCCACCGTCGCGCAGTTCGCGCGAGCGCAAGACCTTCGGCCCGCCTCGCAGGTGATCGCCGGCAAGAGCGACGCGATGATCGTTCACAACGACCGGACCGGCGTGCTCGAGACGCCGCTGGACCTGTTGAGCGAGCACGCCATCACCCCCAAGGAGATCCTCTACATCCGCAACAACCAGATCGCGGAGCCGGAGGGGCGCGACCTGGAGGGCAAGCCGCTCGAGGGCTGGACGATCGAGCTGATGGGCAGCGTGGCGTTCCCGCGCGTCGTGGACGCAGCGGCGCTGGCCGACCTCCCCCAGGAGGAGATCACGATGGTGCTGCAGTGCAGCGGGAACGGGCGGAGCTTCTTCGCCCGCTCGGTGCAGACGCGCGGCACGCAGTGGGCGCACGGCGGCATGGGCCAGGTCGTGTTCGGTGGGCCGAAGCTGTCGAGCCTGCTCGACACCTTCGAGCCGGCCCTCTCGCCCCGCGACGAGGCGAGGTTCGTCACCGCCGAGGGCAGCGACGCACCGCCCGAGGGCAGCGCGCGCCCGGACTTCGAGCACTCGCTCCCCCTGGCCGACGTCATGGAGCACGCGATCCTGGCGACGCACATGAACGGCGAGCCGCTCGCCGGCGCGCACGGCGGTCCGGTCCGCCTGGTCGTGCCCGGCTACTACGGGACGATGCAGGTGAAGTGGCTCTCCCGACTCCGCTTCGAAGCGATCGAGTCCAACAACGTCAACCAGATCCCGCGCTACCGCATCCCCAACGATCCGATCGAGCCGGGCACGCCGATCACGTACACCCATGAGAACAGCACCCCCAACTGGCGTCAGCGCGTCAAGAGCGTGATCTTCTCGCCGGCCAACGAGGACGAGGTCGCGGCCGGCGAGGTCGAGGTGAGCGGCGTCGCCTGGAACGACGGAATCGTCCCGGTCACCGCTGTGGAGATCTCGGTCGACGACGGCCAGACCTGGCGTCGCGCCGACCTGAGCGCTCCCCACGGCGGGTACGGCTGGTACGAGTTCCGCACGGTGGTGACGCTCGGCTCCGGCCAGAACCGCATCTGGTCGCGCGCCGTCGACGAGCGGGGCGACTCGCAGCCGCTGAACGGCAGCATCCTCTGGAACCCGTCGGGGTACGAATGGAACGGCGCGGACTACGTCGACGTCAGCGCGTCCTGACCTCGCCTACGTCCGCCTCGCACCCGTCGGACCGGCACGCCCGGTCCGACGGTGCCGTCTCGGAGTGAACAACGTGACCCAACGCACCGTCATCGCGCTTTTCGCAGCGCTCCTTCTCGCTTTCGCCTCGGCTCAGGACGACGGTCCGCTTCCCGAGGGACCGGGCGTCGATCTGGTGTACGGCAAGTGTCAGCAGTGCCACCCCATCAACTACACGGTGAGCAACGCTGGCCTCCCCGACTTCCTCTGGGCCGACACGATCCAGCTGATGAAGCAGCTGGGGATGGAGGTCACCGAGGAGGAGGAAGAGATCCTGTTCGACTACCTCACGACCTACCTGGGGACCGAGCCGCCGCCGGAGCCGCAGGAAGCGTCGGCCGCCGAGGCCGCGGCCGACGTCGACGGCGCCCAGGTGTACGCGACGAACTGCTCGTCGTGCCACGGCGCCGACGGCGCGGGCATTCCCGACGGTTTTCCCCCTGTCGCTCGGCACGCCGCCGAGCTGGCCGCCGCCGACCGGAGCTATCCGATCGACGTCCTGCTCTACGGCCTGAACGGCCAGATCACGGTGGACGGCACGTCGTACGACGGCGCCATGCCGGGCTGGCAGCAGCTCTCCGATGCCGGCCTCGCAGCCGTGCTGAATCACACCGTGATCGCATGGGACGAGGACGGCGCCTTGCCGCCGGACTTCGCTCGGTACGCTCCCGAGGACGTCGCCGACGCACGAGGCCGGGGTCTGAGCCCAGCCGACGTGCTGGAGCGACGCCCGAGCGCGCCCTGAGATGGGCCCTCGCATCGTCGGGCTCTTCGCCGGCGGCCCTGCCTTCGTGAAGGCGTCCCAGGCGTCGGTGCGGGTCGACGGACGGGGCATCCACGGGGACCGGCACTACGGTCGGTCCCCCGACCGCGCGCTGCTTCTCGTGCCGGAAGCCAGCTACCACGCGCTCCGAACGCGAGGGCTCGATCTGCCCTACGGCAGCCTCGGCGAGAACCTCGTCGTCAGCGGGATGCCGGCGGCGGGCTTGGCGCCGGGCACGCGGCTGGAGATCGCAGGCGTGGCGTGCGAGGTGGTGGAGCCGTGCCCCGTCTGCCGCTCGCTCGCGGCGATTCATCCGCGCCTGCCGAAGCTGGCCTACGGGCGACGAGGGGTCTACCTCCGCGTTCGGGACGTCGGTCGCTTGCAGCGGGGCGATCCGGTCCGTATCGTAGGCGAACCGGGTCGCGCCGACCCGGTGCCGAGCCGGGGCGACACGACAGCGCCGTACGAGTCAGCCGACCCCGGAGCGGTCCGATACGCGACGCGACCCGAGGAGACGACCCGGTGAGCCGTTCCCTGATCGATCAGCATGGACGCGTGGTGCGCGACCTTCGCCTGTCCGTCACGCCACGCTGCAACTACGCCTGCTTCTACTGCGATCCTCTGCGCGAGGGCGCGAAAGACCCCGTCGGGACCGTGAGCGTCGCCGACGTCGACGTGATCCTCGAAGCCGCCGTCGCGCTGGGCATCGAGTCGGTCCGGTTCACCGGCGGCGAGCCGCTCCTGCGCCGGGAGCTGCCCGAGATGATCGCCCTCGCGAAGAAGCACGGCGTTCCCGACATCGCCATGACCACGAACGCCAGCCTGCTGGCCAGGCGCCTTCCCGATCTGCTCGAGGCCGGTCTGGGCCGAATCAACGTCAGCCTGGACGCTGCGGACGCCGAGGCGTTCCGCGAAGCGACCGGCGGCGGGACGATCGCCCAGGTCTGGGACGGCATCCGAGCTGCGGAGCAGGCCGGCATGACCCCGATCAAGCTCAACGCCGTGGTCGTGCGCGGCATCAACGACGACCAGCTCGTGCCGCTCGCGGAGCTCACGCGCGACCGTCCCTGGCACGTCCGGTTCATCGAGTACATGCATCTGAACAACGCCGAGCCGGAGGCGTACCGGGAGCGCTTCGTCTCGGGCGCCGAGAGCCGCGAGCGGATCGAGACCGCGTTCGGTCCGCTGACCTCGGTCTCGAACGATCCGTCGGCTCCCGCCCGCCTCTACCGCGCGGACGGCTTCGCCGGCGCGCTGGGCTTCATCGATCCCGTCTCGAACCCGTTCTGCGGGGCGTGCAGCCGCATGCGCGTCACCAGCGACGCGCGCTTGCGGCCGTGCCTGCTCACCGACCGCGAGTACCCGATGCGCGAGGCCCTCCAGGCCAGCGATCCGGTCTCCGCCGTGATCGACGCGTTCCTGGTCGCGGCCCACCGGAAGGTCGCCAGCGGCGTCACCGCACCCGTCAAGCGCGACCGGACGATGGTCGCCATCGGCGGCTGAGGGAGCGCGCGTGGGCAGCGCTGCGCCTGCCACGACCCCGGACGGCGAGCCGTTCCGTCAGCGGCTGCTGCTGACCCGGGACCCGCTCGACGTCCGGGCGCTGTCGGCCGAGGTCGGCGACGCACGCTCCGGAGCGATCGCGAGCTTCGTCGGCACCGTCCGCAGCCCCAACCGCGGCCGCGAGGTGTTCTGGATCGACTACGAAGGGTACGACGCGATGATCGACGCCGAGCTGGGACGCGTCGCGAACGAGCTCCGCGAGGCGTTCCCGCTTCTCGGGCTGGCGCTGGCGCACAGGCTGGGGCGCTGCCTTCCCGGCGAGGCGTCGATCGCCATCGTGGCGTGCAGTCCGCACCGCGAGGCGGCGTTCGACGCCTGTCGCGAGGCGCTGGAGCGGTGCAAGGCGAGGCTCCCGATCTGGAA
>CAZHCI010000088.1:0-2403 GCA_964530905.1 uncultured bacterium | reverse complement strand
CCCGTCACGGAGGGCGGGGCGTACGCTCTCCGGCGTGACCACGCAGCCCCGGCCTCTCTCGCTCGCGCGCGTCTTCGCCAGCTGGTGGCCCCTGGCCGCCAGCTGGGCGTTCATGGGCGTGGAGATGCCGTTGGTGAGCGCCGTGATGGCGCGCTTGGCCGACCCGGAGATCCACCTCGCGGCGTACGGCGGCATCGTGTTCCCCGTGGCGCTGATCATCGAGGCGCCGATCATCATGCTGCTGGCCGCCTCGACCGCGCTGGGGCGCGACCCGCAGTCGTACCGGCTGATGCACCGGTTCATGATGGTGGCCGGCGGCCTGCTGACGGCCGTGCATGCGATCTTCGCGTTCACCCCGGCGTTCGACACGATCCTCGTGCCGCTTCTCGGACCGCCCGAGGCGGTGGTCGAGCCGGCCCGGATCGGGCTGATGATCATGTTGCCGTGGACCTGGACGATCGCGTACCGGCGGTTCCACCAAGGACTGCTCATCCGGTTCGGCCATCCGGGAGCGGTCGGCGTGGGGACCGGCGTCCGCCTCGCCACCGTCACGACGGTGGCGCTGTCGGGCCTGGCGATCGGCTCCATTCCGGGCGTCGTCGTCGCGACGGCCGCGATCGCCGCCGGCGTCAGCGCCGAGGCGCTCTACACCGGCCTGAGGACACGGCCGGTGGTGCGCGGGCCGCTCGCGGACGCGGCCCGTTCCGGCTCGAGCCTTTCTTGGCGCGGCTTCGTCGACTTCTACGTTCCCCTGGCGCTGACGAGCCTGCTGCTGCTGCTGGTGCAGCCGATCGGCGCCGCCGCGATCGGCCGCATGCCTGCGGCCCTGGCGTCGTTGGCCGCATGGCCGGTCGTGAACGGGCTCGTGTTCCTGTTCCGCAGCATGGGCTACGCCTACAACGAGGTCGTCGTGGCGCTG
Source organism: uncultured bacterium (assembly GCA_964530905.1). Classification (GTDB taxonomy): domain Bacteria; phylum Deinococcota; class Deinococci; order Deinococcales; family Trueperaceae; genus SLSQ01. Next base: position 1,484 of record CAZHCI010000088.1, on the reverse strand, counting down.
ATGGACGAGCCGGGCGCGGAGGCGGCGCTGCAGCGCTTCACCGTGCTGCTGGCGGTCGGCTCGCTGGCGGCGACGGTCACGATCGCGACGACGCCGCTCGCGACGCTCTGGTTCGGGGTCGTGTCGGGGCTGCCCCCGGCGCTGGTGGAGCTGGCTCGCAACGCGTTCTGGTTCGGACTGGCCTGGGCGCCGCTGGACGTGGTGCGCAACTACCTGCAGGGGCGACTGGTGCACGCTCGGCGCACGCGGGGGATCAGCGAGTCGGTGGCGGTGTTCCTGGTCGTCAGCACCGCGCTGCTCGCGTTGGGCGTCGCGTTGCAGAGCGGCGAGGGCCTGGTCCTGGCGATGGTGTCGTTCGTGGCGGGGACGGTCGCCCAGATCGGCTGGCTGCTCTGGCGACTGCGCGGCGCTCGGCGCGCGCTCGCGGCAGCGGCCGGCACGTGACGCCGGACCGACGATCGTAGACGGAGCGCCCCTTGACGCGACTCTTCGCGCGATGTAGGAATAATCGATGTCTGTCTACTTGATTCGACCCTCGTCTAACCTTCCTCCCGTCGGGACCGCATGAGCGAATCCGCCGATCGCACCGTCCTGGTGCGCTTCTTCAAGGCGCTGGCCGACGAGAGCCGACTGAAGATCGTCGGTCTGCTGGCCGACGAGGGCCGGGCGGTCGAGGATCTCGCCGCCCACCTCGGCCTCGAGAGCCCCACCGTCAGCCATCACCTGAGGGTCCTGTCGGGCGCCGGACTGGTCCGCTCGTACGGTCGCTCGCACCAGCGCATCTACGAGCTGAACCTGGACCACCTCCAGGCCACCGCACGCGAGCTGCTGGCCCACGAGACGCTCCCCCGCCTCAGCGCCGGAACCGACGCCGAGGCGTACGAGCGCAAGGTGCTCGCGACGTTCGTGAGCGACGGACGGATCCAAGCGTTTCCCGCTCAGCGGAAGAAGCAGCTCGTCCTCCTCCGCTGGGCCGCCGAGCGCTTCGAGCCCGGCCGGCGCTACTCGGAGCCCGAGGTCGACGAGACGCTCGCGGCGATCCACGAGGACACCGCCCGCCTGCGCCGAGGCCTGGTCGACGAGCGCCTGATGGAGCGCGAAGGGGGCGGGGGCGCGTACTGGCGGACCCCGAGGGCCGATCTCCCGCCCGACGCGCTCTGGGGACACGAGATCGCGCCGGACGACGAGCGCTAGCCCCGCCCGGCGGCGGCCGGCGGCGCGGCCGCCGCGACGATCAGCAGCGATAGCGGGGCGTCGGACGGTCGGGCCTCGCCGATCGCCACCGCGCCAGGCTCCTCGAGCCGAACGACCTCCAGCCCTGCCTCGGACAACGTCCGCCACCACGAGCCGAGGGTGCGGAAGTACCACGGCATGGCGGCAGGAAACGAGCTTCCGAACGCATCGAACCGCTCCAGTCGCCAGCCGTCTCGGTACGGTCCGTCGCCGTTCGCGACCCACGGGTGGAGCGTCTGGACGACCAGCCG
>CAZHCI010000087.1:4066-10474 GCA_964530905.1 uncultured bacterium | reverse complement strand
CCGTGCCGCCGCCGACGAGGACGCGTCGCCGCCGTTCGAGCCCACCGGCCGGGCCACCGGCGTGCCCGCGCCCGATCGCCCGTCCGCGACGCGCGACGTCGGCGACCTGCCGGAGGTCGGCGGCATCCCGATCCAGCTGCCGCCGATCGACCTGCTCGATCCGCTCCCGCCGCGGGGGGACGACCCCGAGGCGCAGCGGCGCGAGGTGAAGCAGCGCGTCCGCAAGATCGACGAGACGCTGGCGAACTTCAACCTGCAGGGACGGGTGGTCAGCTCGGTGCGGGGCCCGACCGTCACCCGGTTCGAGGTCGAGCCGGCGCCGGGCGAGAAGATCGCCCGCTTCGCGAACCTGGCGGACGACCTGGCGCTCGCGATGGCCGCCAGCTCGGTCCGGATCGAGGCGCCCATCCCCGGCAAGAGCGTGATCGGCCTCGAGGTGCCGAACACCGACCGCGACCTGATCCGCTTTCGCGAGGCGGCGGCCGCGCCGGCGTTCGCGCGGGCCCGGGCGCGACTGCCGCTGATCCTGGGCAAGTCGATCGACGGCGAGATGGTCGTGGCCGACCTGGCCAAGATGCCGCACCTGATGCTGGCCGGCTCGACCGGCTCGGGCAAGTCGGTCGCGGTGAACACGCTGATCGCCAGCCTCATCTACAAGTTCCTGCCGACCGACCTGCGCTTCCTGATGATCGACCCGAAGATGGTCGAGCTGACGCCGTTCGACGGGATTCCGCACCTGATCCGCCCCGTCGTGACGAACCCGTCCGACGCGGCGGGCGTGCTGCTGGGCGCGGTCTCGCACATGGAGCGGCGCTACAAGATGATGAGCCGGATCGGGGCGAAGAACCTCGACCAGTACAACGAGAAGGCGCGCAACCTGGACCTGCCGCACCTGCCGTTCGTCGCCGTCGTGATCGACGAGCTGGCCGACCTGATGATCACCAGCCCGAAGGAGGTCGAGTCGGCGATCATGCGGCTCGCGCAGATGGCCCGCGCGACGGGAATGCACCTGATCCTGGCCACGCAGCGCCCCTCGGTCGACATCCTCACCAGCCTGATCAAGGTGAACGTGCCGGCGCGCGTGGCGTTCGCGGTCAGCTCGGGGCACGACTCCCGCACGATCCTGGACGCGATGGGGGCCGAGCGGCTGGTCGGCAACGGCGACATGCTGTTCTACCAGCCGGGCCTGGTGAAGCCGGTCCGCCTGCAGGGGCCGTTCGTGAGCGAGGACGAGATGGCGGGCCTGGCCGCGTTCCTGCGCCGCCAGTACTTCGACGACGAGTTCGTCGAGGCGTACGGCGACGACTTCGAGCCCGTCGCGCACGACGAGTCGACGGCGTCGGGCCTGATCGACTGGAACGACGACAAGCTCCGCGTCGCCGCCGAGCTGGTGATCAACGAGGGGCAGGCCAGCGTCAGCCGTCTGCAGCGACGGCTTCAGGTCGGTCACGCCCGCGCGGGCAAGCTGATGGACTCGCTCGAGGCGCTGGGCGTCGTCGGTGCCCACCAGGGCAGCAAGCCGCGCGAGGTGCTGATCGCGTTCGAGGAGCTTCCCGACGTGTTCGGGCGCTGAGCCCGCCGAGGCGGCCCGGCCCTCACCCCAGCTTCGTCACCTTCACGTCCGGCAGGATCGCGTCGACGTCGTCGCGGTGGCACAGGTCGGTGCCGGGCGTGATCGCGGTCGCCGTTCCGCAGGCGACGCCCAGCTGCAGCGCCTCCCCCGGCTCGGCGCCGTCCGCGCGCGCCGACAGCACGCCCGCCAGCAGCGAGTCGCCCGACCCCAGCGGCGAGTCCACCTTCACGTCCGGCGGCACCGCGTGCCAGGCGCCCTCGGCGCTCACCCAGAGCGCCCCGTCCGGGCCCAGGCTGCACACCACCGTGCCCGCGCCCATCGCCCGCGCCTCGTCGGCGGCCTCGCGGGCGGAGGAGAGGTCGTCCACGGTGCGCCCCACCAGGCGGCCCAGCTCGTACGCGTTCGGCTTGATGACGGCCACGCCGGCCTCGATCGAGCTGCGCAGCTCCCGGTCGGCGTCTACCGCGACGGGAACGTCGTCCTCGCGGGCGCGCTCGACGATGCGGGCGTACAGATCGCCCGGCACGCCGGGCAGCAGGCTGCCGCTGAGCACCAGGTAGTGCGGCGCGCGCAGCTCGAACACGCTGTCGATCAGCGCGTCGACCTCGGCGTCGCGCACCTCCGGCCCCGGGCCGGAGACGCGCAGCTGATGGCCGGGATCGTCCTGGATGATCGCGTTCGTGCGGGTCGGCGCGTCGTGCCGGGCGAACCAGGTGCGCACGCCCTCGCCCCGGAGAAGATCGAGGATCTCGTCCCCCGCCCGGCCCCCCGCGAACCCCATCGCGACGGTCGGGTGCCCCAGTCGCGTCGCCACCCGCGAGACGTTCACGCCCTTGCCCCCGGCGGCCCGCAGCACCTCGCGGGCACGGACGGTGTCGTCGTAACGGATCTCGCTCACGAGGTAGGTCAGGTCCAGAGCGGGATTGACGGTGACGGTGTGGATCATGCGTCCAGCATAGGCCAGCCGAGCTCAGGCGCTTCGCCGGTCGGGACCGTGCACCACGGTGACGCCCGCGCCGCTGTCCACCTCCCACGCCTCCTCCACCCTCGTGCCCACGCTGCGCCGCCAGCCCCACGCGAGCTGCGGCGTGTCGAACCCGAACGCGAGCGATCCGTCGGCCAGCAGCGCGATCAGGCCGCCCTCGCCGCCCGCCGAGCGCACCTCGTCCAAGCGCTGGGCGACGGCGCGACCCGGATCGTCGCCCCGTTCGATCGAGAGCGCCAGGACGCGTGCCGTCGCGGTGCGGAGGAACGCCTCGCCCCGGCCGGTGCAGCTGACCGCCACGCGCGCGTCCGCCCAGGTGCCCGCCCCCGGGATCGGAGCGTCGCCGACCCGGCCCGGCGTCTGGCCCAGCACGCCGCCCGTGCTGGTGGCGGCCGCCAAGCGACCGTCGTCGTCCAGCGCGACCGCGCCGCAGGTCGCCGTGCCCTCCGGTCTCGAGCCTCGCGCCTGCCAGCGGCGCCAGGCGGCGCGCGACGCCGGCGTGATCAGCGTGGTCGCGGCGACCGGCTCCGGCTCGAGCGCCTCGGCGCCCGGACCGACCAGCAGCACGTGCGGGCTCGTCTCGAGGACCCGGCGAGCCAGCCGGACCGGATTCCGGGCGTTCGAGACGCACGCGATCGCGCCGACGTGGCCGCCGCCGTCCATGACCGCGGCGTCGCACTCGACCGTGCCGGCGGCGGTGAGGGCCGCGCCGGTCCCGGCGTTGAACGCCGCCGGGTCGTCCTCCATCGCGACGACCGCGGCGCACACCGCGTCCAGCGCCGTCCCGCCCTCGGCGAGCACGTCGAAGCCGGCGTCGAGGGCGGCCGCAAGTCCGGAACGGTAGGCGTCGCGGCGGTCCGGCGCGATCCGTCCGGCGCCTCCATGGATCAGCAGAACGGGCATGCGCGGAGCGTACCGTTCCGCTCGCGCCGTCGTCCGCCAGCGAGGGCGGAACCGACGGCGCGTCGGTACACTGCGGACGCGATGCGGATCGTGGCGTTCTACCTCCTGCTGCTCGCCGCGCAGGGCTTCCTGTCGGCGCTGTTCGGCACGCTTCCCGCCCCGGACCTGTTCCTGGTGGCGATGCTGACGTTGCTGGGTCGGCTGGTGGCGTGGCAGCTGGTGGTCGCGGCGTACGGCATCGGACTGCTGCAGGACCTGGTCGGCTTCGGCGTGCTGGGCCTTCACGCCGTCGGCCTGGCGGCCGCGGCGCTGGCCGCGACGGTGGTCCGCATGCAGCTCTCCGGCACCGGCCTGCTGGAGCGGTCCATGATCGTGGTCGCCGCGCAGGCGGGCAAGTGGCTGGTCGCCGCGCTGCTGCTGGTGTGGCTGTCCGGGACGCCCGAGGATCCGGCCACGTTGCTGGCCGTCGCGGTGACCGAGACCGTGCTCACCGTGGCAGCGGCGTTGCTGCTGTTGCCGTGGGCGGACGCCCTGCTCGAGAAGACCAAGCTGCTTCGCAAGGAGCTGCTGTGATCTCGCGGATGCGCTTCCTGCTGGCGGCGATGCTGACGCTGCTCGTCATGTTCTCGGGGCGGCTGGTCTGGTTGCAGCTGGCGCAGGCGGAGCAGTACAGCGACCTGTCGCTGCGCAACTTCACGCAGCAGCGCCGGATCGCGCCGCTTCGCGGGCGCCTGCTGGCCAGCGACGGCACCGTGCTGGCCGACAACCGCGTCGCGTACGACCTCATGTACTGGGGTGGCGAGGTCGAGGGCTGGTCGCGGCTGCAGAGCATGCTGGGCCTGTCCGGCGACCCCAGGCCACCCGATCGCAGCGAACCCGAGGAGGCGCGCAGCGGCTCGGTGGTGGCGTGGAACATCCCCGACCCGCTGGTCCCCGCGGTCGAGGAGCGCGTCGCCGGACAGCCGAACCTGTACCTGCGCGAGCGGATCGAGCGGATCTACCCGACGAACCTGGCGGCGCAGACGGTCGGCTACACCGGGCTGGCCGATCCGGCGCGTGACGCCGGCTACGTCGCGGACGACATGATCGGGGTGACCGGTCTGGAGGCGGGTCTCGAGCCGTGGCTGTTCGGCCGGCCGGGCCGCGAGCTCGTCGAGGTCGACCACCGCGGCGTGCCGATGCGGCGGCAGGAGGTCGAGCCGGCCGTTCCCGGCGAGGACGTGCGCACCACGATCGACCCGCGGGCCCAGCGTGCGGCCGAGGACGCGCTGGCCGGCGCGCTCGTCTACCTGAACGCGCAGCGCCGCGAGAACGACCTTCCCGAGCTCGCCGTCACGCGCGGCGCGCTGCTGGCGATGGACCTGGAAAGCGGCGACGTGCTGGCGATCGCGTCGTCGCCGTCGTTCGATCAGAACGTGTTCACGCACCGGCCCAGCGACCCGGACGCCGTCGCACTGGTCCTCGGCGACGACGTGCTGCAGCCGCTCCAGAACCGGGCCATCGAGGCGTTCCCGCCCGCCTCCACGTTCAAGATGCTCACCTCGTACACGCTCCTCGAGGAAGGGTTCGTCGCTCCGGGAACGCGCTACGGCTGCACGCCGTCGGTGCGGCTGGGCGGGATCGTGTGGAAGAACTGGGCGACGTACTACCGCGGCGACTACACGGTGGCCGACGCGATCGCGGACAGCTGCAACACCTACTACTGGCACGCTGCGCTGGACACGCCCGGGTTCGACGACGGCTGGGGGCCGTTCATCCGCGCCGTGCACGAGGACGCCCGCACGTTCGGCTACGGCGAGCCGGTCGGCGTCGGGCTTCCCGGCGAGCGGGGCGGGCGGATGCCGGACCAGGCCTGGGTCCGCGAGGCGAAGGACACCTCCTGGTATCCCGGCTACACCCTGAACACGGTGATCGGTCAGGGCGACGTGCTGGCGACGCCGCTCCAGACGCTCCGCTTCGTCGGCGCGCTGGCGTCGGATGGACGGATGGTGCAGCCCCGGCTGGTCGCGGCGGTCGGCGAGGAGGCTCAGACGGTCGTCGCGAGCGAGGTTCCGGGACGCTACTGGAGCGTGCTGCGCGACGGGATGCGCAAGATGGTGACCGATCACGGCTCGAGCCGGGTGCTGGGGCCCGCCGCGTCGTTCCCCGTCACCATCGCAGGCAAGACGGGCACGGCCCAGAACGGCCGCGGGGAGGGGTTCGAGCACGGCTGGTTCATGGCGTACGCCCCCGCCGAGAGCCCCGAGATCGCCGTGGTAACGTTCCTCGAGAACGCAGGGTCGAGCAGCGCGACGGCGGTGCCCGTGGTGCGAGATTTTCTGGTGGACTACCTCCAGCTGCCCGTGCAGCTGGCCGAGGGGGCGAGGGTCGAGTGAAAGCGCGCGGCATCCGCGGGGGCATCCTGCTGAGCTTCGAACCGGACGACGACCTGCAGACGGTACGCACCGCGCTGGGCGAACAAGCCGGGCTGCTCGAGGGCAAGGTCTCCGTCGAGATCACGACGCGGTCGTCGCCCGACCTCCTGGACGCCGTTCGGGACGCCGTGCGCGAGGCGGGCGGCACGTTCGCCGATCTGCGCCCGCCCACCGCCGTCACGCAGGCGCGGGGCGAGACGGTGATCCTGGCCAGGACGGTGCGCTCCGGCGGGCGCGTCGAGTCCAGCGGCTCGGTCGTGATCCTGGGCGACGTGAACGCCGGCGCCGAGATCGTCGCGAACGACGACATCATCGTGATCGGCACGTTGCGGGGCCTGGCGCACGCCGGGGCCGGCGGCAACGACAAGGCGGTGATCTGGGCGCAGCGGATCCGCAGCCCGCAGCTGCGGATCGGGTCGGCGCTGGCGCAGGCCGCGGCCGGCGACGATCGCCCGCCCGGCGCGGAGGTCGCGCACCTGCGCGACGGTCAGATCGTCGTCCGCCCCTGGGGAGCCTGAGCTCAGGACCCCGAG
>CAZHCI010000087.1:0-3966 GCA_964530905.1 uncultured bacterium | reverse complement strand
CGACCCGGTCACGGCCTCGCGGGCGGGCCGTCGCGCCAGCCGCCGTCGGGACCGCCGCTCCAGTGAACCTCGCCGGCGGGCGCGTCCAGCAGGCGCGCCGCGACCTCCTCGAGCCGAACGCGGTACGCGAACCGGGTCCGCAAGATCCACAGCTCCAGCTCGCGCGTCAGCGACGGCACGTCGCCGGCGCGCTGCAGCGCCCGCGTCCGCCGCGCGTACGACATCGCCCGGTTCACCGCCAGGTCGAACAGCTCGTCGCGTGCACGGTCGCTCATCGCCTACGGCCCCCGCCCGACCCGCTCAGACCGCTCGGACGCGCGCCTCGTAGCCCGCGGCGCGAAGCGCCCGCACCGCGGTGTCGAGCGTCTCGGCGTCCTCGAACGCCAGCCGCACCGCGCCGCCCGCCTCGCGGATCGAGAGCACCTCGATCTCCTTCACGTTCACGCCCGCCTCGCCGCAGGCGGCCGTGATGCGCGCCAGCTGGCCCGGCACGTCCGGCACGGCGATGACCACCTCGGGTCGCGGCGGGAGCAGGCTGCGCCGCACGATCGGGATCCCGTCGCGCGTCCGTTTCCCCTCGACCGCGGAGGCGAGGAACGCGTCGGGATCGTCGAGCCGGCGGTCCAGGTCGTCCAGCGCGCGCCGGAAGCCGCGCAGCGCCTCCCGCACAGCCTCGGCGTTGCCGGCCACCATGTCGCGGCTCATCACCGGCGATCCGGACGCTACCCGCGTGAGGTCGCGAAAGCCGCCGGCGGCGAGCAGCATCATCAGGTCCCGCTCGCCGTCCTCCGACGCGAGGCGCGTCAGCGCCAGGGCCGCCAGGTAGGGAAGGTGCGACACGGTCGCGACCAGCCGGTCGTGCCGTTCGGGCGGCACCTCGATCGGGCGGGCGCCCAGGTGCTGCACGAAGTCCCGGACCCGCTCCAAGGCGACGGGATCGGTCGCCTCGGTCGGGGTCAGCACCCACACCGCGTTCTCGAGCAGCGCGGCGTCGGCGTGCCGGACGCCGGAGCGGTCCGAGCCGGCCATCGGGTGCCCCGCCACCAGCCGCAGATCGCTCAGCGACGCGACGATCGGGGCTTTCACCGAGCCCACGTCCGTCACGATCGCGTCGTCTCGCAGATGGGGCGCGAGCTGCCGGGCCAGGGGGACCAGCGTCCTGGACGGCGTCGCCAAGACGATCAGGTCGGCGTCCGCCAGCCACGGGCCGGGCTCGAGGCGCGCCTCGTCGATCACGCCGTGGAAGCGGGCCACCTCGAGCGCCTCGGCGTCCGGATCGAGGCCGATCACCCGGTCGGCCAGGAAGCGCTGCCGGGCGCCCAGCGCGATCGAGCCGCCGATCAGTCCGACGCCGGCCACGACCACCGTGCCGAACAGGGCCGCGGGCCGCATTCAGCCGGCCCCCGGCGCGTCGATGCCCGACGTGCGCGCCTCGGCCGCGTCGACGCCCAGCGCGCGCGCGAAGGCGAGGAACGGCGCGAGCTGGACGGGATGCCGCTCGAACGCCATCTCGGGGTGCCATTGGACGGCCAGCACGAAGCTTCCGGCGTCCGCCTCGAGCGCCTCGATCACGCCGTCGTCCGCCCGTGCCGTGACGCGGTAGCCGCCTGGAGCCGCGTCGACCGCTTGGTGGTGATGGCTGTTCACCGTCCAGCGGTCCGTGCCCGCCAGGTCGCGAAGCGCGGAGTCGGCGCTCAGCCGAACTGGATGGAGCGGTTCGCCGTCGCGGTCGCGCTGCTCGTGCTGGTGCGTGCCGGGAACGTCCGGGAGGTGCTGGTGCAGCGTGCCGCCCGCGGCGACCGCGACGAGCTGGATCCCGCGGCAGATGCCCAGCACCGGCAGGCCCCGGTCCCGAGCGGCGCGGTAGAGCGCGAGCTCGAACGCGTCGCGCCCTGCGTCCACGACGCCGAGTTCCGGGCTGGGCGCCTGGCCGAACAGCGCGGGACCTACGTCGACCCCGCCCGAGAGCACCAGCCCGTCGACGCCGTCCAGCAGCGCCGGGGCCAGCTCGGCAGGCAAGGTCGGCGCCAGCGTCGGCAGCAGGCCGGTGCGGACCAGCGCGTCGGCGTAGTTCTGGCCGGTGAGCGCGTCGACCCGGCGCAACGGCTCGCTGCGCGCCTGGCGGCTGGTGGTGACAACGACGCGGGGCCGGGCGCTCACGTGCCCGGCCTCAACAGGTGGTCCAGGCAGGGCCGGTAGTCGATCCCCTGCTCGAAGTCGCGTGCCAGGTCGGCGACGCTCACCTGGGCCAGCGCGTCCAGGACCGCGTCGCGTACCCGTTGCCAGACGGCGTTGCGGGCGTGGCAGCGGTCCTCGACCTCGCACGCCTCGTGCCAGTTGCGGCTGACGCAGCTGAGCGGCGCGACCGGACCGTCGATGGCGCGCATCACCTCTCGCAGGTCGACCGACGCCGGCTCGCGCTGCAAGGCGTAGCCGCCCCCCGCGCCCTTCTTCGACTCCAGAATGCCGCTGGCCACCAGCGCGGCCATCACGCGCGCCAAGTACGGACGCGCGATACCGGTCGCCTCGGCGATGGCGTCGCTTCCGACCCAGCCGCGGCCGTGACGGGCGGCCAGGAATCCGAGCGCCTGGAGCGCGTAGATGTCGGTGGCCGAGAGTCTCATGCCGGTCAGTCTAGCCCCGACCGGAACGGCCGCGGCGCGGCCCCGCGACCCGTGTCATACTGCCCCCCGCCGCGGACCGGAGGGTCCGGGACCGCGAGCTCGCTCGAAAGGTCGTGAAGGCATGCCGGGAATCGCCGTGATCGGAGCCCAGTGGGGGGACGAGGGCAAGGGGAAGGTCGTGGACGCCCTCGCGCACGACGCGGACGTGGTGGTCCGCTTCTCGGGCGGCGCCAACGCGGGGCACACGGTCGTGGCGGGCGGCGAGACGTTCAAGCTGCACCACCTGCCGTGCGGCGTGCTGCACGACCGGCCCGTCTCGGTGCTGGGGGCGGGCATGGTGATCGATCCGTGGACGTTCCTGGAGGAGCTCGACGGCCTGGCCGCGCGGCGCGACCCGGGCACGATCCGGATCGCTCGCGAGGCGCACCTGGTGCTCCCTCACCACCGCAAGAACGACGAGGGGGGCGGGTTCGTCGGCACCACCGGGCGCGGCATCGGACCGGCGTACAGCGACAAGGCGCGCCGGCTGGGCGTGCGGGCCGGCGATCTGCTGGACGACGGGCTGCTGCGCGAGCGGCTCGAGCGGCTGCTGCTGGGCAAGCCCAACTCGACGGCCCGTGTCGGCTGGACCTCGGTCCAGGCGGCGATGGACGCCTTGGCGGGCGCGCGCGAGCGGCTGGCTCCCTACGTCGCCGACACCGGGGCGCTGACGCGCGTGGCGCTGGCGCGTGGTCAGCGCGTCATGTTCGAGGGTGGGCAGGGAACGATGCTGGACCTGGGGTACGGCACGTACCCGTACGTCACCAGCAGCCACCCCACCGTCGGCGGGATCCTGGTGGGCGCCGGCGTGTCGCACAAGGCGCTCGGGACCGTGGTCGGGGTCGTCAAGGCGTTCACCACCCGCGTCGGCCACGGGCCGTTCGCGACGGAGATCCTGGACGAGGAGACCGGCTTGCGGCTGCGCGGCACGGGCGCGAACCAGTGGGACGAGTACGGCACGACCACCGGGCGCCCCCGCCGGGTCGGCTGGCTGGACCTGGCGCAGCTCCGCTACGCCTGCGAGATCAACGGCTTCGATTCGCTGGTGGTGACGAAGCTCGACGTCCTCTCCGGGATGGAGACGCTCCGGGTCGGCGTCGGCTACGACGAGGACGGCGCGCCGATCTACGAGGAGCTTCCCGGCTGGGGCGACCTGCGCGGTCTGGGGCGCCGCGACGCGCTGCCGCGCGAGGTGACCGACTACCTCGCCCGGATCGAGGACCACGTCGGCGTGCCGGTCGCGATGTTCTCGACCAGTCCCGACCGGGTGGACACCTACGGCGAGGTGGCCTGGCTCTGATGC
>CAZHCI010000086.1:0-10495 GCA_964530905.1 uncultured bacterium | reverse complement strand
CCCCGCGCTGGGCGTGGAGGCGCTGGTCGCGGCCGACGTCGTGCTGGGGTACGGCGCCACGGCGTCGCTGGCGCTGGAGGGCGGTCTGGCGTGGGGCGGCGGCGGGAACGGACGCCCCGGAGCGTGGCTGCGGTGGAGCGTGCCGGGCCTGCGCTGAGCGGCCGCCGCGGGCTTCGGTCGCGACGAACGCTGCGCGTCCAAGCTGCCTGCGAGCCGCTGCTAGCATGGGCCGAATGGTCACCACGCCGCAGGCGAGCCTGTTCGCGACCGCCGACGAGCCCCTCGCAGCCCGGATGCGTCCCCGCACGATCGACGAGTTCGTCGGTCAGGAGCACGTGCTGGGGCCGGGCCGGCTGCTGCGGCGCGCGATCGTGGCGGACCGGCTGTCCAGCGTGATCTTCCACGGCCCGCCCGGCACCGGCAAGACGACGCTGGCGCGCGTCGTCGCCGGCTCCACGAAGGCCGAGTTCGTGGCGTTGAACGCCGTGCTGTCGGGCGTCAAGGACATCCGCGAGCAGGTCGCGGCCGCCGCCGAGCGGCAGCGGGTCGGCCGGCGCACGCTGCTGTTCATCGACGAGGTCCACCGCTTCAACAAGGCGCAGCAGGACGCGCTTCTGCCCTCGGTCGAGGCGGGCACCGTGACGTTCATCGGAGCGACGACGGAGAACCCGTACTTCGAGGTGAACCCGGCGCTGGTGTCGCGCAGCCGCGTGTTCCAGCTCGTGCCGCTGAACCAGGACGATCTGCGCCTCGTCGCGCGCGCGGCGTTGAGCGATGCCGAGCGGGGATTCGGTCGCTTGGACGTCGCGCTGGACGACGACGCGCTGGACCACCTGGTGAACATCGCGAACGGCGACGCGCGCTCGCTCCTGAACGCGCTGGAGCTCGCGGTCGTGACCACCGAGCCGGACGCCTCCGGCACCGTCCGGATCGATCGGCCCACCGCCGAGGAGTCGATCCAGCGGCGCGCCGTGCTGTACGACAAGGAGGGCGACGCGCACTTCGACGTGATCAGCGCGTTCATCAAGAGCGTGCGCGGCTCCGATCCCGACGCGGCGCTGTACTGGCTGGCGAAGATGGTGCACGCCGGCGAGGATCCTCGCTTCGTGCTGCGCAGGCTGCGGATCCTGGCCTCGGAGGACATCGGGCTGGCCGACCCGCAGGCGCTGGTGCACACCGAGGCGGCGGCGCAGGCGTTCGAGGCGGTCGGCATGCCCGAGGGCCGCTACCACCTGGCGCAGGCGACGCTGTACCTGGCCACGGCGCCGAAGTCGAACAGCACGATGGCGTTCTTCGACGCGCTGGCCGCCGTGCAGCGCGAGGGCCGGGGCGAGGTCCCGAGCCACCTGAAGGACGCGAGCCGCGACGCGGAGGGGTTCGGCCACGGACAGGGCTACCTCTACCCCCACGCCTACCGCGACCATTGGGTGGCGCAGCAGTACCTTCCCGACGCGTTGCAGGGCCGGCTGTTCTACCAGCCCAGCGACCAGGGGGCCGAGGCGGAGATCCGTACCGCGGTGGCCCGGCGGCGCGAGGCGCAGCTCGCGGCGATGCTGGACGAGGACGCGCAGGCGCCGCCCGAGATCTTGTCGTGGAGTCCCGGCGACGCCGCCCGCGATCGCTGGGCCGCGCGGACGCTGTCGGGTCGCGGCGAGCGGATGGCGGCGCTGCGCGACGCCGCGTTCGAGCGGCTCGAGGTGGCCCGGCACCACCGCGTGCTGGACCTGACGGGCGGGTCGGGCTGGACGACGTTCGAGGCGCTGAGGCGCGCGCCGGAGGGGGAGACCTGGGCGGTCGCGCAGGACGAGCGCTCGGCCGAGACGATCCGCGGCCAGACGGCGACGCTGCCCGAGCTGGAGCGGCCGGTGGTGCTCGTCGCCGACCTCGCGTCGGCCCCGGCCGAGGTTCGCCGGGTGGCCGCCCAGCGTTCCGACTCGGTGCAGGCGGAGGGCACGTTCGATCGGATCCTCGCGGTGCGGGTGCTGGCGACCGGTGAGGCGACTCGTGAGGCGACCGATGCGCTCGCGGAGCTCCGGGGCCTGCTGGCGCCGGGAGGACGGGCGCTGTTCGGCGACGCGCTGCCGGGCGATGGCACGCGCCTCCATCAGGCCGTGGACCTCGGCGGGCTGCCTCCCGAGGTGGCGGACGCCGTTCGGGAGGCCGAGGAGGCGGCGTACCGCGAGGCCGCCGACGCCCGCTTCCGCTACGACGTCCAGACCGGGACGGACCTGCTGGAGGCCGCCGGCTTCACGGTGACGCGTGCGGAGACGACCGTCGTCGACGAGGTGCGGCGGTTCCCGCCGCGGGCGCTGGACGGCTGGTTCGGGCCGGACGCTCCGTTCCGGGCGCGGCTCGAGGCGCTGGGCGTCGGGGCGGCCGAGGTCGCCGACGTCGAGCGGCGCTTCCGCGCGGCGCTGCAGGAGCGCGACGTGCCGTGGCGCGGGGCGTGGGGGTGGCTGCGCGCCGAGCCTGGCTAGGATGCTGCGCCTGCGCTCACGCTCGGGACCGAGCTCGCGCGCGTGAGCGCAGGCGCCTGGGCTACTTCGACTCGGACAGCGCGAAGCCTCGCATGAACTGCTCCTGGAGCAGCATGAACACCAGCAGCGGCGGCACCAGGCTCAGCGTGGCGCCGGCCATGACGTAGCCCCACTCGACCCCCTCGCCGGTTCCGATGATCAGGTTCAGGCCGACCTGGACCACCTGGAACTCCTCGCGGCGAATGATCACCTTGGGCCACAGGTACTGGTTCCAGACGTACACGAACTCGATCACCGCCAGCGCGCCGATGGTGTTCCAGCTCATCGGCACCAGCACCTTCTGCAGGAACTGGAACGGCGTGGCGCCGTCGATGCGGGCCGCGTCGGCCAAGCTGGTCGGGATCGACATGAAGTGCTGGCGGAACAGGAACGTGCCGGTCGCCGACGCCAGGAACGGCACGATCAGGGCCCAGTAGGTGTTCGCCCAGCCGAAGCCGTACTCGGCGGGCTGGAAGAGGATCCGGTCGGGCCTGCGGATCCACTCGGAGATGTCCGCCCAGGTCTGGGGCGGCTGCAGGCTGATCACGTCGAACAGCGGCACGATCAGCACCTCGACCGGGATCATCAGGGTCAGCAGGATCAGGCCGAAGATCACGCGCTTGAACGGGAAGCGGAAGAACACCAGCGCCATGCCCGCCATCAACGACAGCGTGGTCTTGCCGACGGTGACCGCCGCCGCGACGATCAGCGAGTTCCGCATGAAGGTCAGCAGGTTCGCGTTCAGGAACACGTTGCGCACGTTGTCCAGGAAGGCGGGACCGGGGATCAGGCTGGGCGAGAGCACCTGACTGCGGATCTGCGTGGCCTTGATCAGCGCGAACAGGATCGGGAACGCCACGATGAGGCTGGCGACGATGAGAATCAGGTGCAGGATCCACGCGCGACGGTGCAGCATCAGTTCGACCCGTACTGCACGCGGCGGCTACCGTAGCGGAACTGGAGGACGGTGATGATCGCGGTGAACATCAAGATGATGTTGCCCAGAGCTGCGGCCAAGCCGGTGTTGCCGCTCCCGCCGAAACCGTCGATCGTCACCTGGTAGATCATCGTGGTGGTGATGCCGGCCGCATCGACCGGCGACGGCCCCACCGGCCCGCCCTTGGTGACGATGTCGATCAGGCCGAACGACTCGAAGAACGCGAACGTCAGGTTCGTGAACAGCAGGAAGAAGGTCATCGGCGAGAGCATCGGCACGGTGATCCGGAAGAAGCGCTGGATCGGCGTGGCGCCGTCGATCGCGGCGGCCTCGTTCAGCTCCTTGGGGACGTTCTGGAGAGCGGCGAGGTAGAACACGATGTTGTAGCCGAGGTTCTTCCACACCGATGCGGTCACCACCAGCGCGAACGCCAGCGACGGCGTGTCCAGCCAGCGCGGCCGGATGCCGAACAGGTTGCGCAGCACCTCGTTCACGGCGCCGACGTCCGGGTTGAACATGAACAGGAAGATCGTGCCGGCGACGGCCGGCGACAGGGCGAACGGCCAGATCAGCAGCAGCCGGTAGGCGCGTGCCCCGCGGATCGGACTGCTGGCCAGCGTGGCGAGCACGATCGAGATCGACAGTCCGATGAGCACAACGAGCGCGCCGTACACGAACGTCTGGACGACGACCTGGATGTACTTGTCCGCCAGCGGCCCGGTGAACATCAGGCGGAAGTTGTCGAATCCGATGAACCGGCGCGTGCCCAAGAACAGGTTCGACCGGTGCAGCGACAGCACCCACGCCTGGATCGCCGGGTAGTAGATGAACAGCAGCAAAATAATGAACGAAGGGAGCAGCAGTAGCCACGGCAGCACCCTGCTGGTGAACACGGCATTGTCCTTCATGACACAGAGCCTACCGCGTCACGAGAGGAGGCGGGCCGTGATCGGCCCGCCTCCCTACGTGCGGTCGTACGTGCGTCGCGACGTCGCCGCGACCCGGTCGGTTCAGAAGTTGGCGTTGTACTCCGCGAGACGGGCGTCGGCCTCTTCCTTGGCCTGCGTCATGGCGTCCTCGACGCTGGCGCTGCCGTTGTAGATCCGCTGCAGCGCTTCGCCGATGATCGTGCGGGTCTCGAGGAACGAGCCGAGCAGCGCGCCGGCCGTCGCCTGGTTGGGGATCGTGTCGAGCAGCTGGTCGAACGCGATGGCGAAGTTCGGGTTCTCGTCGAACCAGCCCTCGGACTCGAGGATCTCGACGGACTCGTTCACCACGGGGTAGTAGCCGGTCAGCTTGTGCCAGCTGACCATGTTCTCGGCGTTCGTCATGAACAGCGCGAAGTCGCGGGCGACCTCGAGCTCTTCCTGCGGGTGTCCGTCGGTCAGCCAGACGCTGGCGCCGCCGATGACCACGCCGTTGCGCTCGACGCCGTCGGGGATCGGGAGCAGGCCGGTCTTGACGTCGAAGCCGTTTTCGGCGGCGGCGGTGGTGATGTTGCCGGCGTCGGCGGTCGAGGTGATGAAGAAGACCGCTTCCTGGCCGGCGAAGATCGCCTCGGAGCCGCTCCAGTCTTCGAGCGTGCCGGTGTAGCTGTAGTAGCCGCCCTCGGCGAGGTCGGCCATGAACTGTCCGACGTTCATCGCGGCTTCGCTGTCGAGGAGGACCTCGGTGGCACGGGCGTCACGGCCGTTGCCGTTGTTCACCAGCGGAGCGCCCTGCTCGGCGACCCACTGCTCGAACATCCAGGAGTGCAGCGGGAAGGTGATGCAGTTCGCCTCGACGCTGGAGCCTTCGATCGCTTCGCAGGCGTCGAGCAGCTCGCCGAACGTCGTGGGCAGCGTGTCGGAATCGAGGCCGGCCTCGTCCATCAGCTGCTGGTTGGCGTACAGGATCGGGCTGGAGCTGTTGAACGGGATCGAGTTCACGTCGCCGTCGATCGTGTAGTAGTTGATGACCGGCTCGATGTAGGCGCTGGTGTCCAGACCGCCCACCTCGGCGATCGGCTTGAAGATGCCCGAGTCGGTGGCCAGCTGGCTGCCGACCTCGAACAGCTGCACCAGGTGCGGCGGGTTGCCCTGGCGTGCGGCCAGCACGGCGGCCTGCAGCGTCTCGCGGTACGAGCCCTTGCGCTCGCCGGTCACTTCGTAGTCGAGGTCTTGCGCCTCGAGCTGAACGTTGAACTCCGCGATGCGGTCGTTGATCCAGCCGGAGCGGGCCGCGTCGCTGAACCCGTACCAGAATTCGAGCGTCGTCTGAGCCGTGGCGACGGTCAGAAGAGCGGCGGCGAGGATGACGAGGATCCGTTTCATATGGCCTCCTTCGGGCATGAATGCCCTGGACGTCCGGGGGTGTCCCCGAAGCGCCGTACCTAGCGTGCCCACCGTGCGTCAGTGGAGCGTCAGCGCGGGGGCGTCGTCCTTCACAGTAGCAGGTCGGTGCGGCTCAGAGGCAAGCACGGCTGCGCTTGTAGGAGGTGACGTAGGCGATGGCGCGCTCCAGGGGAAGCTGCGCGGCGGGACGCAAGTCCAGGTCCGGATCGAGCTCCAGCCGGCGTGCCCCCAGCGAGGCCGCTGCGCGCAACAGCTCCTCCTTGGCCCGCCAGTCGTCCGCGTCCGCCGTCCAACTGCGGTGGGACGCCGCCACCTCGTCAGGCAGCGCGGCGAGGTGGGCAGCGGCGGCGTCCACCGACGAGAACGCCAGCAGCGCTCGCCCCGCCGGCCCCGAGGCGGTGAGCGGCGTCAGCGTCTCGGGCCGGGCGCGGACGATCGCCGTCAGCGGACCGTCGAGGATGGCGTACGCGACGTTCACGGCCCGCCGGACGTCAGAGGAACAGGGCGCGAGCCCACGGACTGACGAGCACCGCGACGACGAGGCCGACGTGCAACGTCAGCTGCGCCGCCAGCAGCATCGTCCCGCTGCGCGTGCGACGGTACAGCTCGGCCATCAGCAGGCCGATCGGGAGCAGCAGCACCACCGGGGTCGCCAGCACCAGCGCCGACAGCGCGGCGGAGAGGAACAGCGCCGTGTTGCTGTCGTAGCGGTACTCCAGCGCGTCGAACGCGAACGGGCGGAAGGTCAGCTCGGCCAGGGGCAGGACCACCACGGCGGCCAGCACGGCGGGGCTGAGGCGCGACAGGTCGAGCCACAGGCCCGAGAAGAACGCGGCGTCGGGTCGGAACGAGAGGTACGCCAGGGTGACGGCCAGGAGGCCGAGCCCGATCCCCACGCCGGACGCCCAGGTGTCCACCTGGCCCAGCAGGCGCGGACCGGTCTGCCAGCCGCGCCGCCGGACGGCGCGCGCCGTGAGGAGCGTGGCGACCAGGGCGAAGACGACCGCCATCACCGCGCGCGTCTCCGTGGCCTGATGCGGCGTCAGGACGGCGAGCAGGTTGTCGTAGATCAGGACGCCCATCGCCAGGCCCGTGGCCGCCGCGGCAGCGACCGAGAGCAACACGATGCCGTACGCGTCGCCCACCGTCCACGGCTGGGGTCCCTCGACCACCTCGAGCGTGCTCCTGCTCTCGATGCGGCTCTCGCCCAGCAGGTGCACGATCAACAGCGCCAACGCCAGCAGCAGCCACAGCAGCGCGTTGCCGCCCAGCAGATCGACCTGGTTGCCTCGGCGCCCTGCCTCGCGCAGCGCCAGCGTGCCCTGCCCCAGCTCGCCGCGACCGAGGTAGACGAGGCCGAGGGTCCGAAGGTCGGACGCCTGCTCCGCGACGTCGAGGTTGCTCCACAGCGCCAAGGCGGTCTCGAGCTGGCCCGCGGCCTCCTCGAGGTCGCCCTGCGCCCACATCACGCGACCGAGAAGCGACCGCACGCGCGGGTCGCGGCCGTCGCCCGACAGCGCCTGGTACGCCTCGAGCTGCGCCCTGGCGCCGGCGGCGTCGCCCAGCAGGAAGCGCAAGCGCGCGTCGGCCAGGCGGTACTCGACCTCGAGACCGTCGCCGGACACGGCCTCGCTGTACGCGTCGAGCGCGTCTCGGACCTGACCGCGCGCCTCGAGCACGCGGCCGTGCAAGAAGTCGTAGCGCGCCGCCAGGGTGCGGTCGGGCGCGTCCTCCAAGCCGGCACGGGCGCGATCGAGGTGCCCCTCCGCGTCCAGCAGCCGACCCTCGTCGAGCGCGATGCGTGCGAGAAGAAGCGCGGCTTCCGCACCGTCGCCTTCGCGGACGAGCCGCAGCAGGCGCGACTCGGCGCTGGCGAACATGCCGAGCTCGACCTCCACGCGGGAGAGCGCGAGCTGCACGTCGGTCCGGTCTTCGTCGATCTGAAGGGCGTTCCGGCACGCCTCGCGCGCGGAGGTGTAGTCGCCGCCCGCCTCGAAGCGGAGGCACTGCGCCAGGTAGCGATCGGCGTC
This sequence comes from uncultured bacterium, assembly GCA_964530905.1. Taxonomy (GTDB): domain Bacteria; phylum Deinococcota; class Deinococci; order Deinococcales; family Trueperaceae; genus SLSQ01. The sequence continues at coordinate 2,679 of CAZHCI010000086.1, read as the reverse complement.
GAAGCCTTGCGCGCTCGCGCTGGGCGCCCACGCAAGGAGCGCCGCCAGAACGGCGACGAGGACCGACCACCTCGAACGGGAACGGAGGTACTGGTGCATACGACGACTCCTCGATACGCGGACCGCGCGACCGCGCGGCATCGTGCCACGGCGGGAAGATTGCTGGACACATCATGCAATAACGCCGCATGGGCGGGCGTCGATTGGTTCACTACCGCGCGGTGGCGACCGTGGTCGACGTGAACGGCCCTTCATCGCCGATGTGCGCGCGGCGCGTGCCCCCGTTGCTACGATTCGGACGTGTCCTGGCTGATGCCCTGGTTCCTGATGGCGCAGGCCGCCACGTTCCCGATCGTGGCGCCGGGCGCCGAGGTCCGGCTGGTCTCGCCGGACCTGCTCGAGATCCACGCGACCGGCCGCGTCGAGGGCGGCCTTCTGACGCTGGTCGGCGACGCGCTTCCCGTCGGCCTGGAGCTGCGCGTGCTGGTGTTCCCGGCAGGCGCCGACGACGCCGACCGGGCCGCCGCCGCGGCCGGCGCGACGGCGATCGCGGCCCGCGTCCAGGCCGACGGGATTCTCATCGCGACCCCGTCCGGGGACGCCCGCCTGCTGCGGGCGATCCTGGCCGAGCAGGGGATCGCGCTACGCCTGCCCGGCGAACCGCAGCGATGAGCACGGACGGATCGCCCGACGCCGGCCGGCCGCGCGTGCTCCTGATCGAGGACGATCCCGACATCGGGCGGCTGTTGCGCCTGGAGCTGGACGAGGCCGGATTCGAGGTCGAGCACCACGATCGCGGGACGACCGGCCTCACCGCGCTGCGCGAGCGCGTGCCCGATCTCGTGGTGCTCGACCTGGGCCTGCCCGACGTGCAGGGCGACGAGATCGCGCGCAGGATCCGGCGAACGGACACGGTTCCGATCATCGTGCTCACGGCGACCGATGCGCTGGGATCGAAGCTGCGCCTGCTCGAGGACGGCGCCGACGACTACCTCGTCAAGCCGTTCCACGTCGAGGAGCTCGTGGCCCGTATCCGTGTGCAGCTTCGGCCGCGCAGCGACGCCGCGACGTTGCGGCTGGGCGAGCTGCGTGTGGACCGAATGGCGCGCGAGGTCCGCCACGGCGATCGCGAGGTGGTGCTCAGCCCTCGCGAGTTCGACCTTCTGGCGCTCCTCGTGGCGCAACCCGGCCGCGTGTTCACGCGCGAGGAGATCGAGCGGCGGGTCTGGGGCCAGCGGAGCGGACCGTCCAGCAACTCCGTCGACGTGCACGTCGGTCATCTGCGGGGCAAGCTTCGCGACGCCGGGGCGCACGGACTGATCCGGACCGTGCGCGGCGTCGGCTACGCCGTGAAGTCGCACGGGTGAGTCGCCCCGACCCGAGCCGCCCGGGCCCGAAGCGTGCGGCGCTGCGGCGCGCCGCTCGGCCGGGACCGTCGCTGCGCGTGCGCGTCGCCGCCTGGGTGGCCGGCGCCACGGTGGTCCTCGTCCTGCTCGTCGCGCTCAGCGCGTTCGTCGCCGTCCGCGCGGCGTTGCGGACCGACCTTCAGGATGCGCTCCGGCGCGACGTGCGTCAGGTCGCCGCCGCGTACGACGCCGCCGAGGCGGGCCGGACCACGGCGCGGCCCGGCCCGACGGGACGCGTGCAGGTCCAGCTCTACGGACCCGACGGCCGGCTGTTCGCGGCCAGCGAGCCGGCGTTCGAGGCGCCGTCCGCCGCCCTGCCGGCCGCCGTGATCCGCGGCGCGCCGGCCGACTGGCGGGGCGAGCTGAACGGCGCGGCGCTGCAAGCCGCGACCGCCCCGTTCCGGTACGGGACGGTCGCGGTCGTGGCCGACGCGTCGCACGTCGGTGCGGCGCTGCGCGGCGTCGCGAGCACCTTGGCGCTGGCGGGCGCCGGGCTGCTGGCGCTGGCGCTGCCGGTCGCCTGGCTGGTGGCGCGGGCGGCGACCACGCCGATCCGGCGTCTCGCGGCCTCGGCGTCGCGGCTCGGACCGGACGACCTGGAGCCGCTGGGGCTGGTGGTTCCCGACGACGACGTGGGTCGGCTCGCGGCCGTCCTGGATGCGTTGCTGGCCCGCCTGCGCGAGGCGCGCGACGCCCAGCGGCGATTCCTGGCGGAGACGAGCCACGAGCTGCGCACGCCGCTGACCTCCCTGCGCGGGTTCTTGGCGCGCGCGCGGCGGACGGCGGGGGCCGAGGCGGAGCAGGACCTGGCCGACGCCGAGCGGATCGCGGCATCGATGGCGCGACTGGTCGAGGACCTGCTGGAGCTCTCGCGCGGGCGGCTGGTCCGTGAGCTGGACCTCCGCCTCGTCGACGTCGGTCCCGAGGTGGTCCGTCCCGTGGTCGCGGAGTTCGGGGGCGTGCGCACGACCGGAGGCGGCGAGGCGCTGGTGCTGGGCGAGCGGGAGCGCCTGCGCCAGGCGCTGCGCAACCTGGTGGCCAACGCGGTGCGCGCCGCGGGCGCGGCCGGCACCGTCACCGTCGGCTGGCGCGACGACGCGGAAGGCGTCCATCTCGAGGTTCGCGACGACGGGCCGGGCATCGCGCCCGACCTGGCCGCCAGGCTGTTCGAGCCGTTCCGGCCCGGACCGGGCGGAGGGACGGGCTTGGGGCTCGCGATCGCGAAGCAGCTCGTCGAGGCGCACGGCGGGCGGATCGAGGCGCGCTCGGCGCC
>CAZHCI010000085.1:0-10697 GCA_964530905.1 uncultured bacterium | reverse complement strand
GGCGACCTGGTCATCACGCTGGGCGCGGGCGACGTCTGGCGCGTGGCGGCGGCGCTGATGGAGCATGCGTCCAGCGACCGGGCGACGCCGGCGGCGCGGAGGCGCCCGTGAGCGCGCTGGAGGACGCACGTCGCGCCAGCGGCGCACGGGTCCGGATGCGGCCGATGGCCGAGCTCACCACCCTGCGGGTCGGCGGACCGGCCGAGGTGTGGGAGGTCGACGACGTCGCGGCTGCGCGCGACGCGACGTCCGAGCCGTTCCGCGCCCTGGGCGCGGGATCGAACCTGCTGGTGGCCGATGCGGGCGTGGAGGGCCGCGTCGTCAAGCTCGGCCGAGGGTTCGACGACGTCCGCGCCTTCGGCGCCGCCGCCGACGTTTGGCTGGGCGCCGCCACGCCGCTGCCCGGGCTGGTGCGCCGCGCCCGGAAGGCCGGCCTGTCGGGGCTCGAGGGCGTGCTCGGCGTGCCCGCCGTGCTGGGCGGAGCGATCGCCATGAACGCCGGGACCCGCTTCGGCGAGATGTCCGACACCGTGCGCGAGGTCGAGGTGCTCGTGGACGGATCGGTCGAGCGTCTGCCCGCGGACGCGCTCGATCTCCGCTACCGTCACGCGACGCTGCCCGAGAGCGGGCTGCTGCTGCGGGCACGGCTGGTGCTCACGCCGTCCACGCCCGAGCGCGTCGCCGCCGCGATGGAGGCGGTCGACGCCGCGCGCAAGGGGCAGCCGAGGAACACGTCGGCCGGCTGCGCGTTCAAGAACCCGATCGGCGACAGCGCCGGCCGGCTGATCGACGCGGCCGGGCTCAAGGGCCTGCGCGTCGGCGACGCGATGATCTCGCACGAGCACGGGAACTTCGTCGTGAACCTCGGCGCCGCCACCGCGGCGGACGTGCTGGCGCTGCTGGACGAGGTGCGCCGCCGCGTGGGCGTGCCGCTCGAGCTCGAGTGGCGCCGATGGGGCTGGTGAGCGGTGCGCGCCCTGCTGCTGACGGCGGGCCTGCTGCTCGTGGCCGGGCTGGGCGTCACGCGCTTCTGGCCCACCGTCGAGCGGGTCGAGGTGACGGGCGCGAGCCATCACGGTACCGGCGACGTGCTCAGGCTGGCCCGCGTCGCGCCCGGCGACCCGCTGCTGTGGATCACGACGTGGCGGGCGTCGGGGCTGGTAGGCGATCCGTGGATCGCGCGCGCACGCGTCACCCGGCACTGGCCCGACACGGTCTCGATCGCGGTGTGGGAGCGCGCTCCGGCGGCCCGTTCCGGCGAGGGGCCCGAGGCGCGGGTATGGGCGAGGGACGGCACCGTTCTGCCCGGCGCGAGCTCCGCGGAGCGAGCCGACCTTCCGATCGTGACGGGCTGGGGCGGCGACCGCACGGCGGAAGCGCTGGAGCTCGTGGACCTCGTGCGGAGCCGCGGACCGAAGGTGATACAGTACTCGCCGGAAGGCTTCGAGATCGCCCTGTCGGACGCGGTGCTGTTCACCCCCGACGTTTCGTCGCTACGGCGACAGTGGGCGGCCGTGGAACGCCACCGAGGGGGACGGCTCGCCGTGTACCCGTGGGGAGTGAGCAAGGCACATGAGTGACGAACGCATCATCGTCGGCCTCGACATCGGTACGACCAAGATCTGCACCGTCATCGGCGAGGTCGCCGGCGACGGTGTCCTCGACATCATCGGCGAGGGCACCGTGCCCAGCGACGGGCTCCGCAAGGGTGTGGTCGTGAACCTCGAGCGCACGATCGAGTCGGTCCGCCAATCGATCGCCGCCGCGGAGCGCGTCGCGGGCGTGACGGTCGAGTCGGCCTGGCTCGGCGTCGCCGGCAGCCACCTCAAGGCGTTCACGAGCCACGGCATGGCCGCCATCCGGCGCGGCCAGGAAGTGACGCGCGCCGATCTGGAGCGCACCATCGAGAACGCCCGCGCGGTCCCGATGGAGAGCCACATGGACGTGCTTCACGTCATCCCTCAGGAGTACGTGGTGGACGGCAACGACGGGATCAAGGACCCCGTCGGCATGTCCGGCGTGCGGCTCGAGGTGGACGTGCACGTCGTGGCCGGATCGCAAGGGCCGCTCGCGAACCTCAGGCGCTGCGCGGACGACGCCGGCATCGCCGTCGACGGCATGGTCGTGCAGGCGTTGGCGTCGGGCCTGGCCGTGCTGAGCGAGCACGAGAAGGACCTGACGACGCTGCTGATCGACGTCGGCGGGGGCACGACCGACGTGGGCGTGTTCCGGCGCGGGGTGCTGGCCCATTCGGCGGTGATCCCGCTGGGGGGCGACCACGTGACGCAGGACATCAGCCAGCTGCTCCGCATCCCTCCCGACGAGGCCGAGCGCGTCAAGCGCCGCCACGGCGTGGCGCTGCCCGACCTGGCCGACCGCGAGGTCGTGCTCGAGGTCGCGAACCCGGGCTACACCGCCAGCATCTCGACCTTCGAGCTGGCGCAGGTGATCAAGCCGCGCGTGATGGAGATCTTCGATCTCGTCAAGCGGGACATCGAGCAGCGCATGGGCGCGCTCGAGCTGACCGCCGGCAACGTCGTCCTGACGGGCGGCGCCAGCCTGATGCCCGGCGTCGAGCAGCTCGCCGCCGAGCGGTTCCGGCTGCCGGTCCGCACCGGCGCGCCGCACGGCGTGTCGGGGCTGACCGACGTCGTGTCGGGGCCGGCCCATGCCACCGCCGTCGGGCTGGTCCGCTACGGCATGCTGCACCAGCACGAGACCGCCGCCGCCACGACCCACGGCAAGGCCCGCACCGGCACCGGCGAGGGGCCGGCCGTCTTCCAACGCCTGCGCGACATCCTCAAGGATTTCTTCTGAGCACGCCCGTTCGACGCCGAGTCCCGGCCAGGAGGCACCCATGAACACCAACGACAACGCCGTCATTCGCGTCATCGGTCTCGGGGGTGGCGGCAACAACGCCGTCAACCGCATGATCGAGACCGGCCTCGTCGGCGTCGAGTTCATCGCGGCGAACACCGATGCGCAGGTGCTGGCCACCAGCCTGGCCGACACCCGCATCCAGCTCGGCGACCACCTGACGAAGGGGCTCGGGGCGGGCGCGAACCCGGAGATCGGCGAGCAGGCCGCGCTCGAGGATCGCGACCGGATCAGCGAGATGCTGCGCGGCAGCGACCTGGTGTTCATCACCGCCGGCATGGGCGGCGGGACCGGCACGGGGAGCGCGCCGATCGTGGCCGAGGTCGCGCGCGACATCGGCGCGCTGACCGTCGCGGTCGTCACCACCCCGTTCGGGTTCGAGGGCCCCAAGCGCGGCCGGCAGGCGGACGAGGGACTCCGCAAGCTCGAGGACAAGGTCGACGCGCTGATCGTGGTCGAGAACCAGCGGCTGCTCTCCTCGCTGGACCGCAAGGTCAAGCTCAGCGACGCGTTCCGCGTCGCCGACCGGGTGCTCTACCACGGCGTGCGCGGCATCAGCGACGTCATCAACATGCCGGGCCTCATCAACGTCGACTTCGCCGACGTCAAGGCGCTCCTGGCCGGCGCCGGCACGGTGCTGATGGGCATCGGCGCGGGCCGCGGCGAGAAGGTCGCCGAGGAGGCCGCGAAGAGCGCCACGCAGAGCCCGCTCCTGGCTCGCGGCGTCGAGGGCGCGCGCAGCCTGCTGATCAACATCACCGGCTCCGAGGAGCTCGGCCTGTTCGACGCGCACGAGATCGTCGAGAAGATCAGCGACGCCACCGAGGTCGAGGACGTGAACGTGCTGTTCGGCGTCACCTACGACGAGGACGCGGCCGACGAGGTGCGGGTGACCGTGATCGCCGCAGGCTTCGACCAGCCCCAGCAGATGAAGGTGCTGCGGCCGTCGCAGCTGCGGACGCACGCCGCGAGCCACGGCTACGACCCGGCGAACTACGACATCCCCGCGTTCCTGCGCTACAACCCCGACGCGGACAACTGAGCGCCGAGCGCCAGCGAGGTCCGGTCGCGCATCCGCGCGGTGCCGATGCGGCCCAGGCGCGAACGTCGCGCGACCGGACGGGAGCCGTCAGGTGAAACGAGAGACCGTCTGGACCGGCCGCATCGTCGAGCTCGAGCTGCTGGGCGGCCGCTACGAGGTCGTTCGCCACGCCTCCGCCGTCGCGATCCTCGCGGTCCGGGGCGGCCTGGTGCTGGGCGTGAGCCAGGCCCGCCCGGCGATCGACGCGCGCACCTGGGAGCTTCCCGCGGGACTGATCGATCCGGGCGAGACGCCGCTCGAGGCCGCCGCGCGCGAGCTGCGCGAGGAGACGCAGCTGTGCGGCCGGCTCGTCACGATCACGCGCCTGTACGCCAGCCCCGGCTTCACGGACGAAGAGATCCACCTGTTCGAAGCGCACGAGCTCGCCTCGTGCGAGGGCGTTCCCGACGAGACCGAGGAGATCGAGGCGTCGTGGCGGGACCCGCTCGAGGTGTGGCGCGAGGTCGCGGACGGTCGCGCGTCGACGAGCGGCGTCACCCTGCTGGGGCTCCGCCACGCCTTGGCGCGCCTCGGCATCGAGCCGTGACGCGCCGGCACGCCGCGAGGGAGGCCCCGTGCGGATCGTGAGCGACGTCCCCGAGCTGGACGTGCGCGGCGCCGTCCTCGCGATCGGGAACTTCGACGGGGTGCACCGCGGCCATCGCGCCCTGCTGGACCGGATGCGGCGGTGGGCGGACGAGGAAGGCCGGCCGTCCGCGGTGGTCACGTTCTTCCCCCCCGCCAAGGTGCTCTTCCGTGGCGCGAGCTACCTCAGCTCACGCGACGAGAAGGTCGAGCTGCTCCGGCCGTTCGCCCCCGACGCGATCGCCGTCGTGCCGTTCACGCACGACTACGCCCGCACCGACAAGGAGGCGTTCCTGGCGGAGCTGGCCGAGCTCCAGCCGCGTGCCGTCGTGGTCGGCGAGGACTTCCGCTTCGGCCGCCACCGAGCCGGTGGCCTGGACGACCTTCAGCACGTCCCCGAGCGGCTCGAGGTGTTCGGGCTCCGGCTCGACGGCGACGCGCCGATCAGCAGCTCGCGAATCCGCGAGCACCTCGCGGCCGGCGAGATCGCGGCCGCGAACCGGCTGCTGGGCGAGCCGTACCCGGCGATCGGGACCGTCGCCGTCGGCGACCGGCGCGGCCGCACGATCGGCGTGCCCACCGCGAACCTGGAGCTTCCTGCCGAGAAGGCGTTGCCGCTGGGCGTGTTCGCCGTCACGGCCGACACGCCGCACGGAACGTTCGGCGGGATGGCGAACGTCGGGCCGCGCCCCAGCTTCCCGGACGGCGCTCCGCGCCTGGAGGCGCACCTGTTCGACTTCGGCGGCGACCTCTACGGCGCCACCATCACGATCCGGTTCCTGACGCGCCTTCGTGGCCAACGCCGCTTCGGCGGCCTGGACGACCTCAAGGCGCAGCTGGACGCGGATCGCATCGCCGCGCGCCGTGCGCTGGCTCGGCCGCCCGAGCCGCGGTAGGGTCGCGAGCATGTGGATCTACGGCCGGAACTCCGTGCTCGAGGCGTTGCAGCAGGGCCAAGCGCGACGACTCGTCATCGCCGCAGGCGTCAAGAAGGGGGCCGTGGCGGAGCTGCACAAGGCCGCTCGTGCCGCTGGCGTCCCCGTCGACACCGTGCCGCGCATCGAGCTCGATCGCGCCCTCGGAACGACGTCGCACCAAGGCGTCGCCGCCGAGCTTCCCGAGCTGGAGCACGCTCCTCTCGAGGACGCGCTCGCCCTCGCCTCGGAGCGTGGCGAGCGGCTTCTGCTGGTGCTTCTCGACCAGGTGCAGGACCCGCGCAACTACGGCGCGATCATCCGTAGCGCGGAGGTGTTCGGCGCCCACGGCGTCGTCACCGAGGCCCGCCGCAGCGCGCCGCTGACGGCGGTGGTCGCCAAGACCGCGGCCGGCGCCGCGAGCCACCTGCCGCTGGTTCAGGTCGCGAACCTGCCGACCCTGATCCGCGACCTGAAGCGCCGGAACGTGTGGATCTACGGCGCCGACGCCGAGGGCGGGACGACGCCCGACCTGGTGGACTGGGACCGGGACGTGGCGCTGGTGATCGGCTCGGAGGGCAGCGGCCTGCGCCGCCTGGTCGGGGAGCTTTGCGACGAGCTCGTCGCCATCCCCACCCGGGGCCGGATCGGCTCGTTGAACGCCTCGGTCGCGGCCGGGGTGATGCTCTACGCCGTGCAGGCCGGCCGCGACCGGACGCCGCGAGGAGGCTGACCCGTGCCGAAGAGGACCCGTTCGCTCAAGAGCAAGCAGCTCGCCGAGCTGACCTACCTGTCCGACCCGCAGCTCGGCGCCGACGGCGAGCGCGCCCTCTGCGTCCGCACCGGCGTCGAGACGAACGGCGAGGGTCCCCCCCGCTACCGGGCCGAGATCGTCGAGGTGGACCTCCATGCGGATCCCTCCGCGACGCCGCGCGTGGTGGCGGGCGCCGAGAGCGACGCGGACCACCCCCGCCTCTCGCCGGACGGCCGCTGGCTGGCCTTCCTGGCCGACGGCCACGACGAGACCGAGCCGAAGCGGAAGCAGGTCCGGCTGCTCGACCTGCATCGCGGCGGCGAGTCGCGTCGGCTCACCAGCCTGGCCGGCGGGGTCGAGACGTTCGTCTGGCGTCCCGACGGGGGGGCGCTCCTGGTGTGCGGTCGCGACGAGGCGCCGGAGCGGGACGAGAGCGCGGTCGTCGCCAGGACCGTCACCCGCCTGCATTCGAAACAGAACGGCCTGCCGAACCCCGGCGTGCGTCCGACCGCGCGGCCCGGCGCGTGGTTCGTCGACGTCCGCAGCGCGAAGGTTCGCGCGGTCGAGGCGCCGGGCGACGGCGTGTCGGACGTCGCCTGGGGACCGGACGGAAGGACGGTGTGGATGCTCGGGCCGGCCGACCAGGACGAGGGCGACGAGTGGCGCACCGGCCTCTGGACCGTCAAGCTCAGCGCCCGCGGCAAGGCGCGCGAGCCGCTTCGTCGCGTGGGTCCGTCGCTGCTCGCCGCGGGCTCGCTGGCGGTGTCGGACGACGGCACGACCGTGGCGTGGACGGCGCCCTCCGATCCGGACGACGTCGCATCGCCGACGGGACTGTGGACCATCGCCGCGAGTGGAGGCGAGCCGGCCCTGCTGACGGGCCCCGACCTGGACGTGGCGCCGGCGGTGGGCGGCGACGCGCGGCACGGCCGCTACCCCAACCGTCCGGCGCCGCTGCCGAACGCCTGGCTCGTGAACCTGAATCGCGAGGGCGCGTCGGGGCCGGCCGTGCTGCACCCGGACGGGCGCGTCGCGCCCCGCCTGGACGGGGGCAGGGTCACGTCCGCGTTCGCGCACGCCGGCGGCAGGACCCTCTGCCTGGTCGAGACGCCCCGGACGCCGGGGGCGCTGACGCTGATCGATCGCGACGGCTCGACGCGGACCGTGCACGACCCCAACGCCGCCTTCGTCGAGCGCTACGGCCTGCAGGCGGCCGAGGGACCGTTCCAGGCGGCGTCGGGCGCCGCATCGGTCGCCTGGTGGCGGCTGGCCCCCGCCAAGCCGCGCAAGGACCGGGCGATCGTGGTGCAGGTCCACGGCGGGCCGCATACGAACGCCGGCTTCGGCTTCTCGTTCGAGCATCAGCTCCTCGCCGCGCACGGCTACACCGTGGTGTTCTCGAATCCGCGGGGCAGCAGCAGCTACGGCGCGGCGCACGCCGCCGCGATGCTGGGCGGCTACGGCACCGTCGACGCGGACGACGTGATGGCCGTGGTCGACCACGCCGTCGCCACGCACGAGGATCGCGACGCGCCCGTGCACCTGACCGGAGGCAGCTACGGCGGGTTCATGACGAACTGGCTGGTGACCCGCACGGACCGCTTCCGCAGCGCCGTGACGCAACGCTCGATCTGCAACTGGCTGTCGTTCTACGGCACGAGCGACATCGGCTACCGCTTCGCGGAGCACGAGGTGCAGGGCACGCCGTGGAACGATACCGAGGCGCTGTGGGACCAGAGTCCGCTGAAGCGCGTGCACGACGTCGTCACCCCGATCCTGATCGTTCACGCCGAGGCGGATCACCGCTGTCCGATCGAGCAGGCCGAGCAGTGGTACGTGGCGCTGAAGCGGATCGGCAAGGCCGAGACGAAGCTGGTGCGCTTCCCGCAGGAGAGCCACGAGCTGTCGCGCTCCGGCCGTCCCGACCGGCGGATCCGCCGCCTCGACGAGATCGTCGGCTGGTTCGAGACGCACGCCTGAGCAGCGGCGGGCGGCTCCTCAGTCGCGGACGACGGTGGCGGCCAACGTCCGGGCTCCGCCCCGCTCGCGCAGCTCGGCCAGGGCGACGCCCTGCCACGTCCCCAGCGCCAGCCGGCCGTCCGCGACGGGGATCGTGAGCGACACGCCGAACAGGACCGAGCCGACGTGCGCCGGCATGTCGTCGGGACCCTCCAGCGTGTGCTCGAACGCCTCCCAGCCGTCCGGCACCGCCTCGCGCAGCCAGCGGTCCAGGTCGCTCCGCACCGCGGGCGAGGCGTTCTCCGTCAGCAGCAGGCCGGCCGAGGTGTGCCGCAGGAACAGGTGAAGGAGGCCGACCTCGACGCCGTGCAGATCGACGCCGTCCGCGACCTCGTCGGTGATCAGGTGGATCCCGCGCGGACGCGGGCGCAGCGTGAGCTCGGTGCGCGTCATGGCCATGGCCGTAGGCTAGCGCGCCTCGTCCAGTACCGTCGCCAACGCCGCGCGTCCCTCCGACGCAAGCGAGGCGTCGTCGTGCCGAGCCGCCCAGCCGATCGTCGCGACGGCGTCCAGCGCCCTCAGACCCGGGAGCCACGGAGCGTCCGGATCGGCCGGACCGCCGGCCGCACGGTAGCCCGCCACGAACGCTGCGCGCAGGCCGGGACGAGCCGTCCACGCACCCGACGCCAGCCGCGTCAGGTCGGCCTCGGCCAGGTCGACGCGCGCGTGCTCCAGGTCCAGCGCCGCGATCCAGCGGCCGCCCTCGACCAGCCAGTTCCGGGGCGTGAAGTCGCGGTGGCACGGCACGCGCGGACGCCCCGCGAGCATCGGAACGGTCGCGGCCAGGAGCGCTTCGACCGCCCGGCGCGTGACCGGATCCAGCGCAGCGGACGCCCGTCGCACGGCCGCGTCGGCGCGCCGGCGGTACGCGCCTTCGAGCGGCAGCGGATCGATGCCGGCCGCGTCCGGCGGAAGGCGGTGCAGGCGGGCCAGCCACCTGCCGGCCGCCGCATGCACCGAGGGAGCGTGCGCATCGGACGCCCCGCCGTGAAGCGCCGCGACGTCGCTCGCCGCTCGCCCCGGGAGCGCCTCCAGCACGATCGCTCGCGGTGGCGCGTCGCGAACCGCCAGCAGCCGTGGGAGCTCCGGGGCCAACGGCGGGCCCCACGCCCGGTAGGCGCTCACCTCGCGGCGGTGCTTGCCTGCCGCACCGTGCAGCTTCAGCACCGCGCGCCCGCCGTCCGCGAGACCGAGCTCCAGCACCGCCGGGGGGCGCGACGTCCAGGAGAGGTCGCGGACGCGGATCACCGGCACGCCCAGCGCGTCGCCGACGAACCTCAGCAGGGAGCGGTCCAGGAACGTACGGTCCGTCATGGCCTGTGCTACCCTACCCAGTCGGGCGACGCGACCGAGATCGTTCTATCTCCGTATCCGGTCGGGTTCCGCGCGAATTTGAAGGGAGCACCACTCATGGCCATCGACGCCGCAATGAAGCAGGACATCGTCACGAAGTACGGCAAGGACGACACGGACACCGGATCCACGCGTGTCCAGATCGCCCTGCTCACCACCCGCATCCTCGAGCTTTCCGAGCACCTGCAGCGCAACAAGAAGGATCACCACGGCCGTCGCGGCCTGCTGGTGATGGTCGGCAAGCGCAAGCGGCTGCTGAGCTACCTCGAGAAGACCGACTTCGAAGGCTACAAGAGCCTGATCGCAGATCTCGGCCTGCGTCGCTGAGCCGGTGACGCCGGGCCGCCACGCAGCTCAGGCCCTCAGGCGCCCTCGGGCGACCGTCGCGGCGGGACGGCCATGCGCCGTCTCGCCGCGGCTCCATGACCAGCGCGCGACGACCTCGACAGGAGCTCGTCCAGCGATTCCGTGCCGTCTATCTTGATCGCCGACCGGCGTATCGGTCGGAGCCCGGACCATCCGGCGAAGGAGATTTCGTGAACATACCCGAAGGAAAACGTTACGTCACGCAGCTAGGCGGGCGCGAGCTCGTCATCGAGACCGGCAAGTACGCCAAGCAGGTGTCCGGCAGCGTCACCGTGCGCTACGGCGACAGCCTGGTCCTCGTCACCGCGCAGATGCAGGACGATCCGAAGCCGATCCCGTTCCTGCCGCTCACCGTCGACTACGAAGAGAAGCACTACGCGATCGGCAAGATCCCCGGCTCGTTCCTGCGCCGCGAGGGCCGTCCCGGCACCCAGGCGACCCTGAACGCCCGCATCACCGACCGGCAGATCCGTCCGCTGTTCCCGAAGCAGCTCCGGAACGAGACGCAGGTCATCATCACCGTGCTGTCGGCCGATCAGGAGAACGATCCCGCGCCCCTGGGGGCGATCGGCGCGTCCGCCGCGCTCGCGATCAGCGACATCCCCTGGAGCGGCCCGACGGCGTCGCACCACGTGGGCTACCTGAACGGCGAGTACGTGATGGCGCCGACCTTCCAGCAGCTCTCGGAGAGCGCGATGCACCTGACGGTCGCGGCCAGCAAGGACGCCGTCCTGATGGTCGAGGCGTC
>CAZHCI010000084.1:0-10781 GCA_964530905.1 uncultured bacterium | reverse complement strand
GTCACCGACGTCGAGCTCTCCCAGGCGCAGGCCAATCTCTCGACCGTCCAAGAGTCGCTGGCCAGCGTCGAAGCCGAGCTGGCGTCGAGGACGAACGAGCTCGAATCTCGAACGGCCGACCTCGAATCGAGGACGGACGAGCTGGAAACGACGCGAGCACGCTTGAGCGAGGTCGAGGGCCAGCTGGCTGAGGTCGTCGCCGACCGCGACGCGTCGCAAGACGAGGTCGAGCGACTGACCGCCGAGCGTGACGCGGTGAGCGAGGAGCTCGCGACGCTCACCGACGAGCACCAGACCTTGACCGCCGAGCGCGACCGAATGGTCGCCGAGCGCGACGCCGTCGCCACGGAGCGTGACCGCATCGCTGCCGAACGCGATGCGCTCGCGACCGAGCGGGACGCCCTGACAGGGGAGCTGGACGCGCTGACCGCCGAGCTGGACGAGCTCACGGCCGAACAGGAGGCGCTGTCCAGCGAGCGCGATGCGCTCGCGGCCGAACGGGACGCCCTCGCCGACTCGCTCGAGACGGTGCAGTCGGAACGTGCGTCGCTCGAAGCTCGACTCTCCACGGTCGAAGAGGTGTCCGAGACCGCCCGCAGCGAGCTGAGCGAGACGTCCACCGCGCTCGAGGACGCGCAGGGGAGAGCCGGCGAGCTCACCGAACAGCTTTCGGAGGTGCTCGCGGAGCAGCAAGGCCTGGAGGTCGTCACCGAGGCCCAACGCGACGAGCTCGCCCGGATCCGTTCCGAGCTGAACACGACGCAGAACGTCGTCGCGCGCCTCACCGGTGCGCGGGGCATCTACACGGTGCAGCCCGGCGACTCGCTCTCCAGCATCGCGACGTTCTTCTACCGGAACGGCAACCGCTGGAGCGACATCCTGGAGGCGAACAGCAACCTGATCGACGATCCGAACCTGATCTTCACCGGCATGGTGCTGATCGTGCCCAGCGAAGAGCAGCTCGAATCCGGAACGGTACCGGACGAGCCGGTGGTGCCCGCGACCGAGTGACGTGACCTCGGCAAGTACACAGGTTCGATCGGGGCGCCCCTCTGCGGGGCGCCCCTACCATGGTCCATTCCACGCGGGAAGGGAGACCTCATGGAAGGCACGACCACGGTAGGCCAGCTGCTCCGAACGAAGGGGGGCGACATCTGGTCCGTCGCCAAGGACGCCAGCGTGTACGACGCGCTGGCCGTCATGGCCGAGCACGACGTCGGCGCTCTGCCCGTGCTCGAGGACGGCGATCTCGTGGGGATCGTCTCCGAGCGCGACTACGCCCGCAAAGTGATCCTCAAGGGTCGCGCCTCGCGCGAGACGCGCGTGGACGAGGTCATGAGCCGCGACGTCGTGACCATCGAACCGGCCCGGACCATGCAGGACTGCATGGAGCGCATGACCGAGCTCCGCATTCGCCACCTTCCCGTCGTGCGCGACGGCGAGCTGATCGGGATCGTGTCGATCGGTGACGTCGTCAAGGCCACCATCGCCGAGCAGGCGTTCCTGATCGACCAGCTCCGCAGCTACATCCAGGGCGCTCCCTAGGCGGCTCGGGTCCGCACCCGTTCGAGCGATGACGCCCGCATCCGGCCGGCACGGTTCCCTCGCTCCGGTCGTGGCGGGCACGGCGTACGATCTGCGACATGAAGGCGATCCTGGTCGACGCGCCGCTAGCTCCGCTGGTCCTGAGCGACGTTCCCGAGCCGCCCCTTCCCTCGCACGGAGCCCGGATCGAGGTCCGCGCCACCGGCGTGTGCCGCAGCGACTGGCACGCCTGGATGGGCCACGATCCGACCGTCCGCTTCCCCCACGTGCCGGGGCACGAGTTCGCCGGCGTCGTGCGGGAGGTCGGGCCGGAGGTCCGGACCGTCCGGATCGGCGAGCGCGTCACCGCGCCGTTCTGCTGCGGGTGCGGCGCGTGCGGCCCGTGCCGGGACGGCGTGCAGAACCTCTGCCTGCACGAGTACCAGCCCGGGTTCGACGGCTGGGGATCGTTCGCCGAGACGGTCGTCGTGCCGTGGGCCGACGTGAACGTGGTCACGCTTCCTGCCGGGATGGAGGAGGGCGAGGCCGCCAGCCTGGGCTGCCGCTTCATGACCGCGTTCGCGGGCCTGGTGGACCGGGCGGGCCTCCGTAGCGGCGAGACGGTCGCGGTGCTGGGGTGCGGCGGCCTGGGGCTGGCGGCCGTCGCGATCGCGGCCGCGTCGGGTGCGCAGGTCGTCGCCGTCGACCTGCAGGACGAGAAGCTGGCGTTGGCCCGCGAGCTCGGAGCGTCCGTGGTCGTGGACGCCCGCACGGACGATCCCGTCGCCGCGATCCGCGACGCCACGGGCGGCGGCGCGCACGTCACGGTCGACGCGCTGGGAAGCCCGGCCACCGCCGCCCAAGGCGTCCGCTCGCTGCGTAGACGTGGCCGGCACCTGCAGCTGGGGCTGCTGCTGGCCGACGACGCGGCGCCAGCGGTGCCGATGCTCGAGCTGATCAAGCACGAGCTCACGATCGTCGGTGGGCACGGCATGCCGGCCCGTCGCTACCCGGAGATGCTGCGGTTCGTGCGCGAGCGGCGTATCGACGTCGGCATGCTGATCGGCGAGCGTCGTCCGTTGGCGGATGCGCACGAGGTGATGGCGTCGATGAGCACCTTCGCGCCGCGGGGGGTTACGCTGCTGACGCTCTGAGTCCGGCATTCTTCTCCCTGCGACGCCCCGAGGCGTCCTCCTCGCGCCGCGCGACCTCTCTGTCCCCGCCCCGGAGGCGATTCCTGTGCGACTGACCAGCATCCTCGGCCCCGACGGACCGTACGCCGCCCTCGTCACCGATCGCGGACGCGTGCCGTTGTCTGCGATCGCGCATCGGACCGGCACGAGCTGGCCACGAACCGTCGAAGCGCTCGTTCGCGAGCGACGCGTCGACGAGCTCGGGCGCTGGGCCGCCGGCGCCAGCGAGCTGCTGGCCGAGCTGGCCGCGACGCCGGGCGGCGTCGTTCCCGCGGACGCCGCCGCCGCGCCGCTGCTGAGCCGGCCGCCCAAGATCCTGGGCGTCGGGCTGAACTACGCCGAGCACGCCGGCGATCTGGGCGAGGCCCGCCCCGACGAGCCGGCGACGTTCATGAAGCCCGCGACCACGATCATCGCGGCGGGCGAGACGATCCCCATCCCTCGGCAGAGCCACCGCACGACGGGCGAGGCCGAGCTCGGCCTGATCGTCGGAACGCCGTGCAAGGACGTCTCCGAGCAGGATGCGCTGAGCGTGCTGGCCGGCGTCACCACGATCATCGACATGACGGCCGAGGACATCTTGCAGCGCAACCCGAGGTTCCTGACGCGGGCGAAGAGCTTCGACGGCTTCCTGGTGCTGGGACCCGACCTGGTCACGATGGACGAGATCGAGGACATCGGAGCGCTCGAGGTCGCCACGCTCCACGACGCCCAGCCGGTGCGCCGCAACGTGGTGGCGAACATGCTGCACTCCCCCCGGAAGCTGGTGGCCTTCTTCTCGGCGATCATGCCGCTGGAGCCGGGGGACGTGATCTCGACGGGGACGCCGGGCGCGGTGGTGTTGAGCGACGGCGACACGGTGGGCTGCGCGATTCCCGGCGTGGGCGAGATCGCCTGCCCGGTGCGCGACCTGAAGATCCGCGCCTGACGTCGTGAGCGCGACCGGAGCGCGGCTCGTGCCCGGCGGCTCGCTGGGCGTCCTGAGCGTCGGAGCGGCGTTGCTGTTCACCGCGTACTTCATGACCGTGACGCTCGCGCCGCTGTTCGGCGTGGCGCTGGGCGCCTCCCCCGCGGCGATCGGCGTGGTGATCTCGGCCGCGTACCTCTTCCCGTTCTTCCTCGCGATCCCCGTCGGCGCGGTCGTGGACGCCATCGGCCCGAAGCCGATGCTGATCGTCGGCACCGGGCTGCTGGCGTCGGCACCCGTCTGGGTGGCCGTCTCGCCGTCGCTGGCGGGCTTGGTGGCGCTTCAGGTCCTTGCCGGTCTGGGACAGCTGGTGGCGGTCGTCGCGGCGCAGGCGACGGTAGCGCGGCAGGGCTCGGGCCGCGTGCGGGAGAGCGCGTTCGGATGGTACGGCGCGTTCGTGTCCCTCGGTCAGCTGCTCGGCCCCGTGACGGCGGGCGTTCTGGTCGACCTCGCGGGGTTCAGGGCCGCGTTCCTCGTCGCCGTGGCGGTGGCCACCGCCGGGACCGCGACGTTCGCAGCGGTCCGCGTGCCGACCGGACGTGCGCCGCCTGACCGTGCGTCGACCGAATCCGAGCCCGAGGGCGCGGCGTGGTCGGCGCCGTCGCACGTCGGGACGCCCCGCGGCCCGCGCCGCCCGTCGTTGGCCGGTCCTCGCCGACTGGCGGCGCTGGCGCGCCTGCCGACGGTGCAGGTCAGCTTGTGGGTGAGCGCGACGGTGATGATCGTGCTGGTGGCGCACACCTCGTTCCTGCCCGCGTTCCTGGACGGCTTCGAGGTCCCCGCCAGCATCATCGGGATCGTGATCAGCGCGAGGTCGGCGGCGTCGGTCGCGGTTCGACCGTTCCTCGCCGGGGTGGTGTCGCTCTTCGGCGGTCGCCTCCGGACCTTCCTCGTCATGCTGAGCGCCGCGGTCGTGGGCGTCGCGGCGATCGCGGCCGCCCCGAACCTCACGGTGCTGTTGGCGTCCTCGCTGCTGTTGGGCGTCGCGACCGGCGTGGCCCAGCCTCTCACGATGGCGGCCGTCGTCGAGGAGGTCGAGCCGCGCTCCCACGGGACGGTGTTCGGGGCTCGGATCACCGCGAACCGGGCGGCGCAGTTCGTGGCGCCGTTGCTCCTGGGCTTGGTGGCGCAAGCGATGGGCTACGCGGCGATGTTCGTGGTCGCCGCCGCCGTCGTCGCAGCGACGGTGGTCGGCCTGTCGGTCCGTAGGAGGCGCTACCGCGCGATCGACGTCGGGGTGCGCTGAGCGCCACGCCGGCGCGACCGGGAACGGCGTGAAGCGCCGTCGACCGGCTATCCGGTGCGGGAGTTCTCAGGAGCGAGCATGAAACTTCCATCCGAAACGAGTCGAAGCGTTCGGGCTTGTCGCCACCGAACGGCGTTGACACGTGTATGCACGGTCGGTATGCTCCCTCTGCCTGCATAGCTATGCAGAGCCCCACGTCGGGGTCGGCGCGCCGCGTCGCCCCGGATCTTCCAACGGAAAGGACGCGCCGCATGCACAAGAGGATCCTCGCTGTTCTCGTTCTCGTCGCCACGGCAGGCCTGGCGTTCGCGCAGGAGCCGGTCCGTCTCGGGGTGAACCTCGAGCTGTCCGGTCGCTTCGCGACGATCGGCAACGCCACGTTGCAAGGGATCGAAGCCGCCCAGCAGCAGATGACCGAGGTGCTCGGCCGTCCCGTCGAGCTGTCGGTGTGCGACAACCAGACCACCCCGGAAGGCTCGATCAACTGCGCCGCTCGGTTCATCGACGAAGGCGTGACCGCGGTTCTCGGTCCGATCGCCTCGACGATGGCGATCGCGGCGGCGGAGCCGCTCCAGGACGCCGGCGTGATCATGATCTCGACCAGCTCCACCAACCCGGCCACCACCCAGATCGGCGAGTACATCTTCCGCATGGCGTACACGGACGACTTCCAGGGACGGGTCGCCGCGCGCTACGCGGCCGACGACCTCGACGCCTCGCGCGCGATCGTGTTCCGCCAGCAGGACGACGACTACAGCTTCGGCCTCGCCGGCTTCTTCGCCGAGGAGTTCGAAGCGCTCGGTGGCGAGACGATCACGCTCGACTACGTCTCGAACACCGTCGACTTCAGCGCGCAGATCAACGACGCGCGCGGCTTCGACGCCGACGTCATCTACTACTCCGGCTTCTGCGCCGAGGGCGCCAGCCTGATGCCCCAGCTCCGCCAGCAGGGCTTCGACCAGCAGATCCTCGGCGCCGACGCGTCCGACGACTCGCAGTGCCCCGTCGGGGGTGGCGAGGCGTTCGACGGCTACGTCTTCACCGGCTTCGGCGGCCCCGAGGTGCTCAGCGGCGCCGCTGCGGAGCGCGCGACCGAGTTCGCCTCGTTCTTCGAGATGGTGTTCCCGAACGCCAGCGACTTCAACGGCTTCACCCTCGCCGGCGCGGACTCGTACAACGTCACCGTCGAGGCGATCGCGAACGCCGGTAGCGACGAGGTCGGCGCCACGCTCGACGCGCTTCAGAACCTCGAGGGCTACCCGGGCGTGTCCGGCGGGATCACCTACGCCGGCACCGACGGCACCCCCGCCGACCGCACCATCGGCTTCTTCGCGTACCAGGTGCCCGGAGCCGACGGCGGCGAGTGGTCGTCGACCAGCCTGTTCGGTCTGAGCACCGGCCAGTAACGCGCCAGCGGACGAGGGCGCGCGCCGACGCCCGGCGCGACGCTCTCGCCGCGTCACGGACGTGGAGGGCGGTCACCCCGCCCTCCACCCATTCGCGAGCCTTCGACGCGTTCGACCACGAGGAGACTCCGTGTCCAAGACCGCAGCACGCGCCTCGGCGCGCCGCTACCCGTGGGGCTGGATCCTCGGCCTCGGCATTCCCCTCCTGATATTTGTCCGTATCTGGTATCTCGTCGCCGTCGTCGGAGAGCGTGACCTGGCGTCGTTCGTCGGCGCCGCCCTGCAGTCGCTGCAGCTCGGCAGCCTGTACGCCCTGATCGCCCTGGGCTACACGATGGTGTACGGCATCATCCGACTGATCAACTTCGCGCACGGCGAGGTGTTCATGGTCGGCGCGTTCATCTCGTACTTCCTCTTCACCGGAGCGCCGTTCGCGCTGCCGTGGGCGCTGCTCTGGTCGGTCGTCGTCGCCTGGGGGGTGATGTTCGTGCTGAACCTGTGGCGCGGACGGATGACCGACCCGGTCGTGCTGGGCGGCGGGGCGGCCACGCTGATCGTGCTCGCGGTCGTCCTCTCGACCTCGCCCGTGAACTGGCTGCTCGCGATGCTGCTCTCGATGCTCACGACCGGCGTGCTGGGCGTCCTGATCGATCGGATCGCGTATCGGCCGCTGCGCGGCGCGCCCCGGATCTCGCTGCTGATCACCGCCATCGCCGTGTCGTTCTTCCTGCAGAACACCGGCCTGATCGTGTTCACCCGCAACCAGACGCCGTTCCGTCCGGGAACGCAGTGGACGCAGTTCCTCCAGTTCGACGTGGCCGGCGGCACCGTCTACACCAGCCGGCTGATGTTCCTGATCCCGGTCGTCACCGCGGTGCTCGTCGTGGCGCTCACGCTGTTCGTGACCCGCACCCGGCTGGGCAAGGCGATGCGCGCCTCGGCCCAGGACGCCGAGGTGGCGCAGATGATGGGCGTGAACGTCAACCGGGTCATCGCCACGACCTTCCTGCTGGGCTCGATGCTGGCGGCAGCGGGCGGGGTGCTCTGGGGCCTCAACTTCGGCAGCCTGAACCAGCCGGCCGTGATGGGGATCCTGCCCGGCATCAAGGCGTTCGCCGCCGCCGTGATCGGCGGTATCGGAAGCCTGCCCGGCGCCGTGCTCGGGGGGCTCCTGCTGGGGTTCCTCGAGAACTTCGTGACCGCGCTCTTCCCGAGGTCGGGCGATTTCCCCGGCATCACGGAGTACAAGGACACCTTCGCCTTCGCCCTGCTCATCGTCGTGCTGCTGATTCGGCCCAGCGGCATCGTCGGCGAAGACCTCTCGGAGAAGGTCTGATGAACGACGGCAACAAGCGTCTGCGCAACCTGCTGCTCACCCTCGGTGTCGGCGCCGTGGTGGCCGTCGTGCTGGCGCTGGTCGGCGGGACCAGCGGCGCGAAGCTGAACGACTCGCTCGCCCTGTTCGCGATCTGGGGCATCGCCGCGGTCAGCCTGAACCTGATCAACGGCACGACCGGCATCCTGTCGCTGGGGCATCACGGCTTCATGCTGGTCGGCGGCTACGTCACCGCGCTGCTGATCCTGCCCGAGGACGCGCGGGTCCGGATCTCGTCCAGCGCGCGGTCGGAGATGACCCCGTTCACGCTGGGCCTGTCGGTCGAAGGCTGGTTCGACGCGCTGGGGCTCCAGGTCCTCACCACCCCCGAGACGTTGTGGGTGCGGTTCCTGATCGCGCTGTTCCTCGGCGGCCTGGTCGCGATGGTGTTCGGCCTGATCGTCGGCATCCCCAGCTTGCGGCTCAAGGGCGACTACCTGGCGATCGTCACGTTCGGCTTCGGCGAGATCATCCGCCTGACCGCCTCGACCAGCCTGTTCAAGCCGTTCACGAACGGGGCCTTGGGGTACTCCGGCGTCCCCAGCGACTTCGGCAAGAGCCTCTGGTGGACGTTCGCGCTGCTGGCCCTGACGCTGTTCGTGATGACGAAGATCAAGTACAGCTCGTACGGCCGGGCGTTGCAGGCGATCCGCGAGGACGAGATCGCCGCCGAGGCGATGGGGATCGGCCTGGCGCGACACAAGGTGATGGCGTTCGCGCTCTCCGCGTTCTTCGCCGGCGTGGCCGGCGGGCTGTGGGTGTCGTACCTCTCGGCCGCTCGGCTGGACTTCTTCCTGTTCTTCCTCACCTTCTTCTTCCTCGTCGCCATCAGCGTCGGGGGGACCGGGTCGTACACCGGCGTGCTGCTGGGCGTGGCGGTGGTGGTGTTCGTCCAACAGTACGGGGATCCGCTCGAGAGGACCTACTCGCTGGCCACCTGGTTCGGCCTGATCGGCGTGCTGATCCTGGCCGCCGGGATCGGGGCGGGCCTGTACCGTCGCGACCGGCGGATGCGACCCGTCTGGCACCCGCTGGTTCTGGGCCTGATCGGCATCGGAACGGCGACGCTGCTGGTCGCGATCGTCGGCCAGAGCTGGGCGCTGTTCGACGGCACGTTCCAGGCGTTCGGGATGCGGCGCATCCTGCTCGCGGTGCTGCTGATCGTGATCATGGCGGTGCGTCCCGAAGGGATCATGGGCCGTGGCGAGTTCAGCTGGGCGTGGCTCCTGCGCGAACGCAAGGATCAGCCGTCCGACGAGGAGCGTGCCCAGGACGCGTGGCTGTCGAGCTCCGAGGTGGACAAGGAGAAGGAGCGGGCGCGGGCCCGAAGCGACGATCCGCTGCCGCGCTCGCTGACCGAGGAGGAGTCGCCGGGAGCGCATCCGCTGCTGGAACGAGGAACGAAGCCGAAGGGCGACGGGTCGCGTCGGCGCGAACGCCGCGACCGTCACGACGACGAGGGGAGCTCCTGACATGGCGATGCTCAGCGTGCGCCACCTGAACAAGAGCTTCGGTGGCCTTCAGGCCATCACGAACCTCGACTTCGACGTCGAGCGGGGCGAGATCGTCTCGGTCATCGGCCCCAACGGCGCGGGCAAGACGACGCTGTTCAACCTGATCACCGGCGTCTACACCCCGGACTCGGGCGACGTCCTGCTCGAGGACCGCTCGGTGGTCGGCAAGCGACCCAACGAGATCGTCGATCTGGGCATCGCCCGCACCTTCCAGAACCTGCGCCTGTTCACGAACCTCTCGGTGCTGGACAACGTGCTCATCCCGCAGCACCACAAGCTCCAGGTGCCGTGGTGGAAGGCGGTCCTGCGCACGCCCGGCTACCGCCGCGCCGAGGCCGAGATGCACGAGAAGGCGCTCGAGAAGCTGGCGTTCTTCGGGCCGCGGCTGATGAGCTTCCGGCTTCACCAGCCGGTGTACGTGCTGTCGTACGCGAACCGGCGGCGGACGGAGATGGCGCGCGCCATGGCGACCGAGGCCAAAGTGCTGCTTCTCGACGAGCCCAGTGCGGGGATGAACCCGAAGGAGACGAAGGAGATCACGCAGATCATCCGGCGGATGCGGGACGAGGGCGGCTACACGATCCTCCTCGTCGAGCACAAGATGGGCCTGGTGGGCGAGATCAGCGACCGCGTCGTCGTGCTGGACTACGGCCAGAAGATCGCCGAGGGAAGCTACGAGGATGTCGTGAACGATCCGAAGGTCCTCGAGGCGTACCTCGGCAAGCGCGCCAGCGACGAGCGCGACGGCCAAGCGACCGGCGGCGATGCGCCCGGGTCCGATGCGCCCGGGTCCGGCGCGGTCGACGCGCCGAGCGGCGGCGGGTCGACCGGCGACACGTCCGGTCGCGACGCCGGAGAGGAGCGGACTCCGCAGTGACGCACGCGGTGAACGAGAACGAGAACCTGCTCGAGCTGCGCAAGGTCACCACGCACTACGGCCCGATCCGCGTGCTGCACGACGTGGACATGGTGATCCACCCCGGCGAGATGGTCTGCCTGCTGGGCGGCAACGCCTCGGGCAAGAGCACCACGCTCAAGACCATCCTCGGCGTGGTCCGCGTCTCCGAAGGAGAGATGCACTTCCGCGGCGAGCGGGCCGACACGCTCAGCACCGCGCAACGCATCGAGCGCGGCATGGCCGTCGTGCCCGAGAACCGCCGCATCTTCCCGAAGATGACGGTGCGCGAGAACCTCGAGATGGGCGCCTACCTGCGGAACGACCGCAAGGCGATCCGCGAGGACATGGACTACGTCATCTCGCTCTTCCCCCGCATCGGCGAGCGTCTGGGTCAGCAGGGCGGCACCATGTCCGGCGGCGAGCAGCAGATGCTGGCGATGGGCCGGGCCCTGATGAGTCGCCCGAAGCTGATCTTGATGGACGAGCCGTCCATGGGCCTCGCCCCGCTGTTCGTCGAGAAGATCTTCGAGATCATCAAGACCGTGAACGACGAAGGCATCAGCGTCTTCGTCGTCGAGCAGAACGCGAACGTGGCGCTCCAGGTCGCCGATCGCGGCTACGTGCTGCAGACCGGCGAGGTCGTCCTCTCCGGCACGGC
>CAZHCI010000083.1:7786-10973 GCA_964530905.1 uncultured bacterium | reverse complement strand
CGGGCCAGCGGAACTGGACCGACACGGAGCCCAACTGGGGCATCTGGGGCGTGCCGGAGTCGGAGCTGCACATGCTGCCGGACGACATGTCCGGCCTGCGCGCCGTCGAGCTGGGCTGCGGCACGGCGTACGTCTCGGCCTGGATGGCGCGCCGCGGTGCGGACGTGACCGGCATCGACGCGTCCGAAGCGCAGCTGGCCACCGCCGGGCGGCTGGCCACGGAGCACGGCATCGACCTGACGCTGGTGCACGGCAACGCCGAGGCCACGCCGTTCGCGGACGCATCGTTCGACTTCGCGATCAGCGAGTACGGCGCCGCGATCTGGTGCGATCCGTCGGTGTGGATCCCCGAAGCGTGGCGACTGCTGGCTCCCGGCGGCCGCCTCGTGATGCTGGCGCATCACCCGTTGACCACGGCGTGCAGCCCTTGGGACGGCTCCACGCCGATCGCCGAACGGCTGATCCGGCCGTACTTCGGGCTGCACCGGGTCGACTGGACCGAGGTCGAGATCGACCCCGGCGGGATCGAGTTCACCCTGCCGCTTTCGGAGTGGTTCGCGCTGTTCCGCCGCACCGGCTTCGAGGTCGAGGACCTGCGCGAGCCCAGGCCCGCCCACGGTGGCGCCGAGGAGCGCTTCTACGCGACCGCCGACTGGGCGCGCCGCTGGCCGACCGAGCTGGTGTGGAAGGTCAGGAAGCCGCTCGGCGACGCCTGAGCTCCTGAACTCCTGAGCTCCGCGCAGCGTCGGCGGTCGCCTCAGGCCCGCTCGAAGATCGTGGCGTTCGCCATCCCGCCGCCCTCGCACATCACCTGCAGGCCCAGCGCCACGTCCCGCTCCTCCATCACGCTCAGCAGCGTCGTGGTCAGCTTCGCCCCGGATGCGCCCAGCGGGTGGCCGTTCGCGATCGCGCCGCCCCGCACGTTCACCCGCGACGGATCGGCGCCCGTCTCGGCCAGCCACGCCAGGACGACCGGCGCGAACGCCTCGTTCACCTCGAACGCGCCGATGTCGCGGATCGTCAGGCCGGCACGCGCCAGCGCCTTGGCGGTGGCCGGAATCACGCCCGTCAGGTTCAGGATCGGGTCGGTCCCGACCGCCACCGAGGTGCGGATGCGGGCACGCGGCGTCTGGCCCTCGGCCTCCGCCCGCTCACGGGAGAGGACCAGCAGCGCCGCGGCGCCGTCGGACAGCTGCGAGGCGTTGCCGGCGTGCACCACCCAGCGCAGCTCCGGGAAGCGCTCCTCCCACGCCGGATCGCGGAACACCGGCTCGAGGCCCGCCAGCGTCGCGACGGTCGTGCCGGGCCGCACGCCCTCGTCGCGGGTGAACGGCTCGCCGCTGCGACCCTCGCCGCGGTCGATCTCGATCGGCGCCAGCTCGTCGTCCACCACGCCGCGCTCGGCCGCCTCGGCCGCCCGGCGGTGCGACTCGGCCGCGAACGCGTCGAGGTCCGCCCGGTCCAGGCTCCAGCGGGCCGCGATCAGCTCGGCCGACACGCCTTGCGGGACCAGGCCGCCCGGGTAGCGCGCGGCGAGCGACGGTCCGTACGGGTCGGCCCCGCCGGCGGCGGAGCCCATCGGCACGCGCGACATCGACTCGACGCCCGCGACCAGCACGGCGTCCGCGTCGCCGGCGCGGATCGCTTGCGCGGCGAACGACAGCGCCTGCTGCGACGAGCCGCACTGCCGGTCGATCGTCGCGGCCGGCACCTCCTCCGCCAGACCGGCGGCCAGGGCGGCGTTCCGACCGATGTTGAACGACTGCTCGGCAGCCTGGCCGACGCAGCCGACGAGCACGTCGTCGAGCGGCACGTCCGCGATGCGGTCGGGCTGGACGCCCGCCCGCCGCAGGGCGGCCCGCATCGCCTCCGCCGCGAGGTCGACGGGGTGCCAGCCGTGCAGCGCCCCGCCGGGCTTGCCGGGGCGGGCGGGGCGCCCCTTGGCGCCCGGGGTGCGGACCGCCGAGACGATCACCGCGTCCCGCGGGCCGGGTCGGCCTGCCCCTGGCCGTCCAGCCCCGCTCATCCGGCACCGCTCATCCGGCACCGCTCATCCGGCCCCGCCGAGCGGCTCGCCGCGCCTGCCCGAGTTCGTTCACGAGGACGTGCCCGAGGACGTTCTCGGCGTCCGCCGCAGGCCGCACCACGACGCGACGAAGCGGGCCAGCACGCGGGTCACCTGGTGGACGCTCTCGAGGTCGACGGACTCGTCGACGCCGTGGATCGAGGTGGCCTCGGGCCCGTAGCAGCTGGTCGGAATCCCGCCGGACAACCCCAGGATGCGCGCGTCGGTGGTGGCGGTGGCGGCCAGCGTCCGCGGGCGGGTGCCGAACACGTCGCGGTGCACCTCGGCGAGCTCGCGCAACGGCGCGGCGTCGGCCCGGACGGTGTACGGCTCGGCGTGGAACCCGACCCACTGCAGCTTGGGCGGGTCGTCGCGCAGGACGGGATGCGCCGCGGCGAAATCGGCGATGCGGCGCTCGACGGTGCGCTTGGCCTCGGCGGCCGAGGTGCCGGGGAAGAACCCGACGCGCGCCTCGAACGTGCACGCGGCCGGCACGGACGAGGTCCACTCGCCCCCCTCGATGCGACCGACGTTCACGTTGATCGGGTGCACCGCGTCGCGGTAGGCGGGCGGGCGCGCCTCCTCGCGGTTCATCTCGGCCTCGAGCCTGCGCAGCTCCTCGGTCACCTCCCAAGCCAGCCGGATCGCGTCGCTGCCGGCGGTGGCCTCGAGCACGTGGGTCGGTCGCCCGTGGACCGTCACGCGGACCCACAGCACGCCGAGCTGCTCGGTGAGGATGGTGTGGTCGAACGGCTCGGGAATGATCGCCGCGTCGGCGCGGTAGCCGCGCTGAACGGTCGCCAGCGCGCCGTTTCCGGTGCACTCCTCCTCGATGACGCTCTGCAGGATCAGCTCCGAGGCGGGCTCGAATCCGGCGAGGCGCAACGCCTTGTAGGCGTAGAGGTACGCGGCGATCCCCGACTTCATGTCGCCCGCCCCGCGGCCGTACATCCTGCCGCCACGCACGTCGGGCTCGTACGGCGGCGAGGTCCAGAGCTCCTCGGGCCCGGCGGGCACGACGTCGACGTGGCCGTTCAGGATCAGCGTCCGGCCGGCCGGCCGGGCGACGCGGTGCACGCCCACGACGTTCGGCCGCTCGCCGTCGTCCCAATCGACCGGCGA
>CAZHCI010000083.1:4994-7686 GCA_964530905.1 uncultured bacterium | reverse complement strand
GTCGTCCAGCTCGGCGCCGGTGGCGGCCCGGACCTCGTCCAGCGTGGCTCCGGGCGCCAGCTCCAGCAGCCGGAACCGGTCGCCGGCCGGCTCCAGCACCGCCAGCTCCGTCACGATCCGCGTCACGCAGCCGCGCGCGGTGAGCGGCAGGGCGCAGCGCCGGACCAGCTTCGGCGCGCCGCTGCGGTCGGTATGGAGCGTCGTGACGATCACGCGCGGCACGCGCTGCGCCAGCTCCATCGCGCCGCCGACGCCGGGCGCCGCCCGCCCCGGCACGCGCCAGTTCGCCAGGTCGCCGCGCACGTCGGTCTCGAACGCGCCCAGCACGCACACGCCGACCCGGCCGGCACGCACCAGCGCGAACGAGGTGACGCTGTCCAGGTACGCCGCGCCGGGCAGCACCGTGACGTAGCGACCTCCCGCGTCGATCAGGTCGGGATCCTCGTCGCCGGGAGCTGCGGCCGGGCCCATCCCGACGATGCCGTTCTCGGCGTGGACCCGCGCAGGTCCGTCGGTCGGCAGGTGCCGGGCCACCTCGGTCGGCAGGCCGATGCCGAGGTTCACGAGCTCGCCGGCGCGGACCTCCAGGGCCGCGCGCGCCGCGATCCGCTCGCGGGCCTCGGCCCGGCTCGGGGCGGGACTCGCCGCCGGGCTCACGGGCGCTCTCCTCGCCGGATCCGGGCGGCCTTGCTGCCGGGATCGTAGTGCGGCGGCAGCTCCAGGACCGCGTCGACGAACGCGCCGGGCGTGACGACCGTGTCGGGATCCAGCGGCGCGTCGCTCAGCGCGTCCACCGTCACCCAGACGCGGTCGGCGGCCATCGCCATGGCGGGCGCGAAGTTGCGGGCGGTGGCGTGGTAGCGGAGGTTCCCGAAGCGGTCCGCCGTCGCGGCGTGGATCAGCGCCACGTCGGCGCGCAAGGCGGGCTCGATCGTCACCGTTCGTCCGCGCCACTCGAGCGTCTCGCGCGGGTCGGGCGTGGCGGGCAGGAGCTCCGGATCGAGGTCCGCCAGGAACGCCGGCAGGCCCGCGCCACCGCAGCGGATCCGCTCGGCGAGGAGGCCTTGCGGATGGATCTCGACCTCGATCCGGCCGTCGTTCCAGGCGGCCATGGCGTCGCGGTTCAGGCCGATGTGGGAAGCGATCAGGCGCTTCACGCGGTCTTCGTCCAGAAGACGGCCGACGCCGATTCCGGCCTCGTTCGCGTCGTTCTTGACGACGGTCAGGTCGCGTCCGCCACGACGCGCCAGCGCGTCGAGCAGCAGGAACGGCGTGCCCGGCTCGCCGAAGCCGGAGACCATCACGGTCGCGCCGTCCGCGACGCCTTCGGCCAGCGCGTCGGCGCGCGTCGGCGCCTCGTCGGCGCGGGCCAGGATCACGCCGCCTCCGCCAGGTCCCGCTCGCAGCGGGTCAGGGCGCGGTCCAGCCGCGCGAGCAACTCCTCGATCTCGCCGTCGTCGATCGTCAGCGGCGGCGCGATCAGGGCGTGATCGCCGAACAGGCCGCCACCGCCGCGACGCGGGTAGATCAGCAGGTCCTCGGCCGCGGCGAACACGGTGAGCCGCTGGGCCACGTTCAGGTCGAAGTCGAACGGCGTGCGGGCGTCGCGATCGGCGACGAACTCGAGACCCCACAGCATTCCCTTGCCGCGGACGTCGCCGATCATCGGGTGCCGCCCGGCCAGCTCGCGCAGCCCCTCGCCCAAGATCTCGCCCTTGGTCGCGGCCCGCTCGATCAGCCCCTCGTCCTCGATCACCTCGAGCACCGCCAGGCCGACGGCGCACGACAGCGGGTTGCCGGCGTACGAGAAGCCGTGCGGGAACGCGCCGGCGTCCAGGACCGTCTCGGCGATCTCGTCCCGGGCCGCCACCGCTCCGAGCGGGGTGTAGCCCGCGCCCAGGCCTTTGGAAAGCGCCAGGATGTCGACCTGCGCGCCGGGATCCCAGTGCTGGTAGGCGCAGAACGCGCCGGTCCGGCCCGCGCCGGTCATGACCTCGTCGAAGATCAGCAGGATGCCGTGCGCCCGCGCGATCTCCGTGATCCGGTCGAAGTAGCCGTCGGGCGGGACGATCCCGCCGGTCGAGGCGCCGCCGATCGGCTCCAGCACGAACGCCGCCACGGTGGAGGGATCGAGCGCCTGCAGCGCGCGCTCCAGGTCTTGGGCGCACGCCAGCCCGCAGGTCGGGTAGCTCAGACCGAACGGACAGCGGTAGCAGGTCGGCGCGGTGACGTGGTTGGGCTCGACCATCATCGGCGCGTAGCCGTCGGTGAGGGGACGGTAGCCGGTCGCGGCGAGCGCGCCGAGGGTCGAGCCGTGGTAGCTCGGGAAGCGGCTGACGATCCGGTAGCGGCGATCGTCGCCCCGTGCCGCGTGGTAGCTGCGCGCCAGCTTGATCGCGGTCTCGACCGCTTCGGAGCCGCCGGAGACGAAGAAGATCCGCTCGAGTCCTTGCGTGAGGTGGTCGCTGAGACGCCTGGCGTACGCCAGCGCCGGCTCGTTCTCGAACTGCGTCCGGTACGCGAACGTCACCTTCTCGGCTTGCCGTCGCATCGCCTCCAGGACGTGCGGATGGGCGTGCCCGACGTTCGCGACCACGGCGCCCGAACAGCCGTCCAGCACGCGCCGTCCGTCCGTGTCGATCAGCCACACGCCCTCGCCGCGGTCGACGGTGGGCAGCGTGGCGCGGGTCTG
>CAZHCI010000083.1:0-4894 GCA_964530905.1 uncultured bacterium | reverse complement strand
CGGCTCGCGGCCGCGGATCAGGTCGGCCGCCTTCTCGGCGATCATCATCACCGGCGCGTAGATGTTGCCGTTCGTGATCACCGGCATCACCGACGCGTCCGCGACGCGGAGGCCCTCGAGCCCGTGCACCTTCATCGTCGACGGATCGACGACGGACGCAGCGTCGGTGCCCATCTTGGCGGTGCCGCACGGGTGCAGCGCCGTCTCGGCGTCGCGCGCGACCCACTCCAGGATCTCCTCGTCGGTCCGGACCGAAGGGCCGGGCGAGAGCTCGCCGGCGTCGTACGGCTCGAACGCCGGCTGGCTCAGGATGTGCCGCGCGGTCCGGACCGCCTCGAGCCACTCGCGCCGGTCGTTCTCGGTGGAGAGGTAGTTGAACCGCATCGACGGCTTCGCCCGCGGGTCGGACGACACGATCTTGAGCTCGCCGCGGACGTCGGAGAACATCGGCCCCACGTGCACCTGGTAGCCGTGGCCCGAGGCGGGCGAGGTGCCGTCGTAGCGGATCGCGAGCGGCAGGAAGTGGAACATCAGGTTGGGCCAGCCCACCTCGTCGTTCGAGCGCACGAACCCTCCGCCCTCGAAGTGGTTCGTCGCGCCCGCGCCGCGCCGGAAGAACAGCCACTCGAACCCGACCCACGGCGCTCGCCACCACGCCAGCCACGGCGCCATCGAGACGGGCTGCTTCGACGCGTGCTGGATGTACACCTCGAGGTGGTCCTGCAGGTTGCTGCCGACACCGGGCAGGTCGGCGACCGGCTCGATCCCCAGCGAGCGCAGGTGGTCGGCCGGGCCCACGCCCGAGAGCTGCAGCAGCTGGGGCGTCGCGATCGCGCCGGCGGTGAGGATCACCTCGTCCGCCACGACCCGCTCGGGGCGCCCCCGGTGGAGGACCTCGACGCCGGTCGCGCGCGTCCCGTCGAAGAGGATCCGGGTCGCGTGGGCCCGCGTGCGCACCTCGAGGTTCGGTCGCTGCCGGGCCGGGTCCAGGTACGCCTTCGACGCCGACCAGCGGCGACCGCGGTGGATGTTCCGGTCGAACGGCGCGAACCCCTCCTGGCGGTAGCCGTTCACGTCGTCGGTCCGTTCGTACCCGGCCTGGCGGGCCGCCTCGAAGAAGGCGTCGAACAGCGGGTTCGTCGCCGGGCCGCGCTCCAGGATCAACGGCCCGTCACCGCCCCGCCAGTCGTCCGCCCCCGCCTCGCTGGTCTCCATCTTCTTGAAGTACGGCAGGCAGTGGGCGTAGTCCCACGCCTCCATTCCCGGCGCCTCGGCCCAGCGGTCGTAGTCCATCGGGTTGCCGCGCTGGAAGATCATGCCGTTGATGCTCGAGGAGCCGCCCAGCACCTTGCCGCGAGCGTGGTAGACCGTGCGGCCGCCCATGTGCGGCTCGGGATCGGACGCGTAGCCCCAGTCGTAGCGAGGGTTTCCGATCGGGAACGGCAGGGCGGCCGGCATGTGGATGAACACGTCCCACGGCCAGTCGGCCCGGCCCGCCTCGAGGACCAGCACGCGAGTCGACGCGTCCTCGCTCAGCCGGGCCGCGATCGCCGAGCCCGCCGATCCTCCGCCCACCACCACCACGTCGTAGCGCTCGTCGCTCATCGTTCGCTCCTTCCAGCGGCGGCCCCGGCTGCGGCCGCCCGTACCGCCAGGTGCGGTCTCGGTTCGCTCCTTGCGTCGCACACGGTATCCTCGGCGCTCCGGCGGGCGCATGCTAAGGTACCGGGTCGACCTTCCGGCACGGCGTCGCGCGGTCCGCGCTCGTCGCGCTCGCCGCTCGTCGCGACGGCCGAGCCGGCTCGACTCGTCCGACAGGAGACCATACGCCCGTCCATCACGCTCGACCCCGAAGGAGACTCCGTTGACGCACCGGACCTCACGAACGTTCCTCGCGGCCGTCCTGGCCGCCCTGATCGCCCTCCCCGCCGCCTTCGCTCAGGAGAGCGAGGAGGAGCTCGTCGTCGCTCTGTCGAGCGACCCCACCTCGCTGTTCATGCCGCGCACCGCCGACCGCACGGCGTCCAACGCCGCCTGGTCGCTGTTCGACTCGCTGGTCTGGATCGACGACGCCGGCGAGATCGTGCCCGCGCTCGCGACCGACTGGACCGTCTCCGACGACGGCACCGAGTACGTGTTCGAGCTGCGCCAGGACGTCGTGTTCCATAACGGCGAGCCGTTCGACGCCGCGTCCGTGATCGCGACCTGGGAGACCGGCAAGGACGACTCGAACGACTACGCCGACTCGTTCGCCGCCGCGGACGTGGTCGAGGCGATCGACGACCACACCGTCCGGATCACCACGCCCGAGCCCAACGCCACGTTCCTCACGCTGATGGCGAACGACTGGGCGATGGTTCCCCCGGCGTACATCGCCGAGGTCGGCCTGGACGCGTTCGCTCAGGACCCCGTCGGCACCGGCCCGTTCCGCTTCGTCTCCCGCACGGCGGGCGACCGGATCGTGATGGAGGCGAACCCCGACTACTGGGACGAAGGCCTGCCCGAGGTCGACCGCCTCGTCTACCGCGTGATCCCCGACGCCTCGACCCGCCTGGCGGCGATCCGCACCGGCGACATCGACATCGCCAA
The DNA here is from genome assembly GCA_964530905.1 of uncultured bacterium. Classification (GTDB taxonomy): domain Bacteria; phylum Deinococcota; class Deinococci; order Deinococcales; family Trueperaceae; genus SLSQ01. Next base: position 2,305 of record CAZHCI010000083.1, on the reverse strand, counting down.
CCGCTTGACGGCCGATCAGGTCAGCGTGCTGGAAGGCGACGAGGACGTCGAGGTGATCTCGTACCTGAACGATCGCGTCTACTACGTGGCGTTCAAGAACATCGGCTCCGGCGTCGGCACCCCGCTCGAGGACGCGCGCGTCCGCCAGGCGCTCAACTACGGCCTGGACCGGTTCGGCATCAATGAGGCGATCTTCAGCGGCCAGGCGAACGCCGCTCCCGGCTTCATCGTCGAGGGCAACCTGGGCTACGACCCCGACCTGATGGAGCCGTTCCCCTACGATCCCGAGCGTGCCCGCGAGCTGCTGGCCGAAGCCGGCTACCCTGACGGCTTCGAGATCGGCATGGGCTGCCCCGCGGACGGCTACATCAACATCAACGAGGTCTGCCAGGCGATCGCCAGCAGCCTGGGCGGCATCGGCGTCGACGTCGAGGTGGACTTCCAGACGACGAACGCCTACTGGAGCGAAGCGCAGTACGCCGTGACCGGCCCGATGTACGTCGACAGCTGGTCGTCCGAGTTCGGCGAGGCGCTGCCCCGCCTCGACGGCGCCCTCACCCCCGGGAACTACTACACCACCTGGGAGGACGAGAAGTTCGCGTCGTTGATCGACGAGATCCGGTCCGAGGTCGATCGCGAGGCGCGCGCCGAGCTGTACGTCGAGATGCACGAGCTCATGCGCGAGGATCCGCCGTTCATCTACCTCTACCAGCCGGTGATCTTCGAGGCGGTCGCCGCCGCCCGGGTCGGATACCCGCCTCGTCCCGCCGTGGTTTACTTCCTCGGGTCGGTCGGCTTCGCCGACGCACCGCTCCGTCGGTCCGGACGCCCGCGTCCGGACCGGCGCTATCTTGCGATGCTGAGGTATCTCGTTCGCCGGACCGGCGAGTCCGTCCTGCTCATCCTGGGCGTGCTCGTGCTGGTGTTCTTCATGGTTCGCCTCACCGGCGATCCGGTCGGGCTGATGCTCCCCAAGGAGGCGCCCCCCGAGCAGCGGGCGGCGTTCGCCGCCGCGATGGGGTTGGACCGGCCGATGCCGGTGCAGTTCGTGGAGTACATGACCGGCGTGTTCCGCGGCGACCTGGGCGACTCGCTCCGTCAACGGCGGCCCACCATCGACATCATCGGCGAGCGGCTGCCTGCCACCTTGGAGCTGGCGATCGCCGCCCTGGCGTTCGCGATGATCGTGGCGGTGCCGCTGGGCCTGGCGGGCGGCATGCGACCGGGGAGCGGCCTGGACTTCGCCGCCCGCGGCGTCGGCCTGGCCGGCCAGACCGTGCCGAACTTCTGGCTGGGGATGCTGCTGATCGTGTTCTTCTCCGTCGAGCTGGGGTGGTTCCCGTCGTTCGGCCGTGACGGCCCCGCCTCGCTGGTGCTGCCCGCCATCGCGCTGGGGTTCGCGGGCATGGGGCAGCTGGTCCGCCTGACGCGCTCGGCGGTGCTGGAGGTGCGCAAGAGCGACTACATCCGCACCGCCCGGGCCAAAGGGGTCCGGGAGCGCGTCGTGTCGCTGCGGCACGTGCTGCCCAACGTCGCGATCCCGATCGTCAGCGTGCTCGGGATCCAGTTCACCTACCTGCTGGGCGGCTCGGTCTACATCGAGGTCGTGTTCGCCTGGCCCGGCCTGGGGACGCTGCTCGAGACGTCGATCCGCGACACCGACTTCCCCCTGGTGCAGTCGATCACGATCTTCCTCTCGATGTTCGCGATCTCGATCCACCTGGCGACCGACCTGATCTACGGTCTGCTCGATCCACGATTGAGGCTGTCGTGAGCCAGGTCGCGAGCGAGGTCGCGAACGAGAGCCACGCCGGCGAGGGCCTGTTCTCGCCCCGCCGGCTGCTGCGCGAGCTGCGGAGCAGCCCGGCCGGCCTGGCCGGCCTGATCCTGATCACGCTCATCGCCGGTGCGGCGGTGTTCGCGCCATGGGTGGCGCCGTACGGGCCGTCCGAGGCGGACTTCCTGGCCGCGCGCATTCCGCCCGCCTGGCACCCCGAGGGCAGCACGGCGCACCTGCTGGGCACCGACCAGCTGGGCCAGGACCTGTTCAGCCGGATCGTGTACGGCGCGCGCGTGTCGTTGCTCGTCGGCGTGCTGGGCGTGTCGGTCTCCCTCACGATCGGCGTCACGCTGGGCCTGCTGGCCGGCTACTTCGGCGGCTGGCTCGACACCGTCGTGACCGGCTTCACGAACCTGCTGCTGTCGATCCCCTACCTGGTGCTGGTGATCGTCATCGCGACCATCCTGGGTCGCAGCCTGACGAACGTGATCCTGCTCTTCGGCGTCACCAGCAGCCCCGTGTTCA
>CAZHCI010000082.1:5414-11113 GCA_964530905.1 uncultured bacterium | reverse complement strand
CCGACAGCTCGTCGAGCACGTCGAGCTGCGAGCGCGGCGCGTGCCGAACCACGAAGCTCGGCCCGGACAGGCCGAACCGCTCGGCGGGCAGCTCGCCGAACCACGGCTCGGAGCCCGGTGCCAGCGCTGCCCACAGGCGCCGCTCGCGAGCCGGAAGATCGGTCGTCGGCGTGCGCTCCAGGGCGACGCCGCCTGGGGCCAGCGCCTGAACGTCGTCGGGGGCGTCGGTGAGGAGATGCATCGTCGCCCAGCGTACGGCAGACCTGGCGGCCCCGGTCGCTCGCTCGGCGTCGTTCGTCCCTTGACCGTGAGCGGCGAGCCGTCTCTACTGGCTGCGGAGGCTCCCATGAACGAACCCGTGCACGTGATCTTCGGAACCGGTCCGGTGGGCTGCTGGACGGCGCGTGCGCTGACCGATCAGGGACGCACGGTGCGCGCCGTGAACCGCAGCGGTGACCGGCCCGAGCTGATGCCGGCCGAGGTCGAGGTCGTCGCCGCCGACGTGTCGCACGTGGATCAGGCGACCGACGCCGCTGCGGGCGCGGCGACGGTGATCCAGGCGCTCAACCCGCCGTACCACCGCTGGCTCGAGCTGTTCCCGGCGCTTCAGGCGGGCGCCTTGGCGGCGGCCGAGGCGGCGGGGGCGCGCTTCGTGTCGATCGAGAACCTGTACATGTACGACGCGTCGGCTCCGATCCACGAAGACGCCCGCGTCGCCCCGGCGTCGCGCAAGGGCGCGCTGCGGCAGCGGATGGCGGAGGAGGTGATGGCCGCCCACGAGCGAGGCGCGGTACGCGCCACGGCGCTGCGCTCCAGCGACTACTACGGGCCGGGCGTGACGGACTCGGCGTGGGGCTCGCGCGTGTTCGAGCCGCTCGTCGAGGGCGAGCCCGCCCAGGTGACCGGCGTGCTGGACGCTCCCCACGCGCTCGCGTACATCGAGGACGTGGGCCGGGCCGCGGCCGAGCTGGCCGTTCGGGACGAGGCGCTGGGCCGGGTCTGGATCGCGCCGCACGCGCCGGCCCGCACCGCCCGCCAGATGGTCGCGATGGCGGCCGAGGCCGCGGGCGTGGAACCGAAGGCGCGGGGCATGGGCACGCTGATGATGCGGATCGGCGGGCTGTTCATTCCCGCGGCGCGCGCCTCGGTCGAGATGATGTACCAGTTCATGGCGCCGTTCGAGGTCGACGCGGACCGGATCGAGCGCGAGCTGGGCCTGACGCCGACGCCTCTGCAGGAGGGGCTGGCACGGACCGTGGCGTGGTACCGGGCGCGGCAGGCGTCCGCCTAGGCGTCGGTCGTCGTCGATTCGGTCGAGATCTCCTCGCGTTACGTCACCTAGACCCGCCGCCGCGCGGTGTCGCCGAGGCCGTCGCCCAGAGGTCGCGAGGCGCGTCGGCCAGCTCGCTCACCAGCAGATCGCACCACCACGCGACCTGCGCCACGCGCGCGTCGTCGTCCGTCTCGTCGTCCACGATCAGGCCGACGAGATCGTCACCGTCGCGGACCGCGTCCGCGTCGAACGTGTCCGGGTCGTACCCCAGCCGCTGCATGGGGAACGCGCCGATCGGCTCGGCGCCGGCCGAGCGGGCGTGCCTGCGGAGGATGCCGAGCGCGTCGCCGAACGTGCCTGGGTAGCCGACGCGGTCGCCGCACCCGAACACCGCGACGCGGCGGCCCCGCAGGTCGCTGACGGACAGGGCGCCCAGCGCCACGTCCCAGGCGGGCTGCAGCCGTCCGACGTCCCAGGTGGAGGTGCCCAGGACCAGGACGTCGTGAGCAGCGATGCGCGCCATGTCGGTCCAGGCGACGTCGGCCAGCGTCGGCCGCCGCCCGGTTCGCGCCGCGAGGGCGTCGGCGACCTGCCGGGCGATCTCCTCGGTCGTGCCGAAGGTGCTTCCGTACGCGACGACGACGCGGGGGGCGGAACGATGCGAAGCGACCGTCATGAGGCCGAGCATGGCGGTTCCCGCCACCGGCCACCATGACCGAGGTCATGGCGAGGGTCGCTAGCGCCCGCCCCGGTCGCCGCCCTCGGGCGCCCACAGCGAGACCGAGCCCGGCTCGCAGGAGAACGCGCCCCAGCCGTGCTCGTCGGTGACGACCGGCGTTCGCACGTGGTCGGTGTGGTCGTGGTAGGTGGTGTTCGGCGCGCCGGTCTCCATCCACTTGCTTCCGCCGGCGCCGTTGCCGAGCACCACCGCCAGGCCGCCGGGGTGGGCCTCGTCGCCCAGGCGGGTCCAGCCGACCAGGCTCGGATCGTCGAAGTAGTCGTACTGCTCGCCGTAGGCGTTGCGGCGCCGGACCTCCAGGAAGCGGTCGATCATCCAGCGGTGGCTGGGGACGTGAACGTCGTGTTCTTGGCCGTCGCGGCCGACGTCGCGGTAGGAGGCGCCGAAGTAGTCGGCCGCGAACACGCACGGGTACCCGCCCCGCCGGAGCAGGATCAACGCGTACGCGAGCGGCGTGAACCACGGCTCGACCACCGACTCGAGCGCCTGCAGCGGCTGCGTGTCGTGATTCGCGACGAGGGTCACGGCCATGGCGGGGTCGCGCGCGACGAGGCTGGCGTCGAAGATCCGTCGCAGGTCGTACGCCCCGCCCGCGCGCGACGCCTGGGCGAACGCGTGCTGCAGCCCGGTATCGAACAGCAGGACGTGACGTCCCGTCCGTTCGATGAAGTGCTCGAGCGCGGCGCTCTCGCCCGACCAGTACTCGCCGACCGCGAACAGGTCGCGGCCGAGGTGCCGCCTCACGTGGTCGAGCCAGGTCAGGAAGAACTCGGCCGGGACGTGCTTGACCGCGTCGAAGCGGACGCCGTCGACGCCGGTGAGCCCCAAGTACCACGCTCCCCAATGGAACAGCTCCGCGCGGACGTCGGGGCTGGCGACGTCCAGGTTGCAGCCCATCAGGTAGTCGTAGTTCCCCTTCTCGAGGTCGACGTCGTCGGCGAACCCCTTGCCCTCGAACAGGTACACGGCGTCGCCGCCTGCATCGGTCGCGCTGGCGTCGACGGCGTTGAAGTGCCACCAGTGCCACTCGAGCGTCGAGTAGCGCCCGCCGCGCCCCGGGAAGTCGAAGTGCGTCCACGCCTCGATCTCGCGGGGCTCGCCGGTCGCCTCGCGGCGATTCTGGGGGTGGAACGGCGTGGCGGTGACGCGCTCGCGGTGGTCGCCGCCCATCTTGTGGTTGAACACGATGTCGGCGTAGACCCGGATCCCGGCGTCCTGCGCGGCGCGGATCGCCGCGAGGTACGCCTCGCGGGTGCCGTACTTGGTGCGCGTCGAGCCCTTCTGATCGAACTCGCCGAGGTCGAACAGGTCGTACACGCCGTACCCGGTGTCGAAGCCGCCGGCGGCGCCCTTGTAGGCCGGCGGAAGCCAGACCGAGGTGAACCCGGCCGCGGCCAGCGCCGGCGCCTCGGCCGCGAGCCGCGTCCATAACGACCCGTCCCCGTCCGTGTACCAGTGGAAGTACTGCAGCATCGCTCCGTTGTGCTCGTCCATCGTCCCCCTCGGGCGCCCGACGACCCGGTCCGCCGAAAGCGTCCAGGTGCCGACCCGGCCATCGTACTGCGCCGCGGTGCGCGCTTCGGAGCAGGCGCCGAAGGCGCCGGCCGGCGTCGCTCGGTGGCACAATGGCGCCATGCGCACGTCGCCCGGGTCGGACGGTCGCCTCCGCCGCGAGCTCGGCACGTTCGGCGCGGTGATGATGGGTCTCGGCAGCATCGTCGGCACCGGCGTGTTCGTGTCGATCGGCGTGGCCGCCGGCATCACCGGACCGTCGGTGCTGCTGGCCATCGCGATCGGGGCGGCGGTGGCGACCTTCAACGGCCTCTCCAGCGCCCAGCTGGCCGCCGCGCACCCGGTCTCGGGCGGCACGTACGAGTACGGCTACCGGTTCCTGACGCCGCGTCTCGGCTTCACGGCCGGCTGGACGTTCCTGTTGGCGAAGAGCGCCTCGGCCGCGACCGCTGCGCTCGGCTTCGCCGGGTACGCCCTGGGCGCGTTCGGCGTCGAGACGCGCGCGCCGCTCGTGCCGCTGGCGCTGCTGCTCGTGGCCGCGCTGACCGGCGTGGTGGCGGCCGGGGTCCGGCGCTCCAATGCGACGAACATCGCGATCGTGGCCGTCACGCTCGCCAGCCTGGCGTTCTTCGTCCTCGCCGGCCTGCCGACCCTGCTGGAGCGCGGCGGGGAGACCTTCGTCCCGTTCTTCGACCCGGAGCCCGGCCGCAGCGGGATCTCCGCGCTGCTGTACGCCTCGGCGCTGATGTTCGTCGCCTACACCGGCTACGGCCGCATCGCCACGCTGGGCGAGGAGGTCAGGGCGCCCAAGGTCACGATTCCGCGCGCCATCGTCGCGGCGCTGGTGGTGGTGATGGCGCTGTACGCGGCGGTGGCGCTGATCGGCGTCGGCACGACCGGCGCAGCGGCCCTGGCCGACGTCGGCGCCCGCACCGCGCCGCTCGAGGCAGCCGCCGCCGGCTTCGGCGTGCCGGGAGCGCCGCAGGTGCTGGCCGTCGGCGCGGTCACCGCCATGGTCGGCGTGCTGCTCAACCTGATCCTGGGGCTCTCGCGGGTGCTGCTGGCGATGGGCCGGCGCGGCGACGTGCCGCGCGTCTTCGCGCGCGTGAACGCCGCTGGCACCACGCCGCTGCCCGCCGTGATCGCGGTCGGCGCGGCGATCGCCGGCCTGGCGCTGCTGGGGGACGTGCGGACGACCTGGTCGTTCAGCGCCTTCGCCGTGCTGGTCTACTACGCGATCACGAATCTGGCGGCGCTCAGGCTCCCGGCCGAGGCGCGCCTCTGGCCGCGCTGGGTGTCGGCCTTCGGTCTGGCGTCGTGCCTGACGCTGGCGTTCTTCGTCGCGCCGGCGATCTGGGGGGTCGGGCTCGCGCTGATCGCCGCGGGACTGGCGTGGCACGAGGTGGCGACCCGGATGCGCGCGTCCTGAGGTGGGCGTGGGACGGCGGGGCGTGCGATGTTCCCGGCTTGACGGCCCCTCCGCCGCCAGGCCCTAGGCTACGGACGTGGCGCACGCGTTCGCCACGCGTCGACGCCCGCGATCCCGGCGTCGCGAACCTCGCCCGTCGGCGAGACGAAGGAGGCGCGATGCCCGTACTCACCAGCGACGAGGCGCTCCGGACCGTGCTCGAGACCGCCCGCACCGTCGCCGTGCTGGGCGCCCACCCCGACCCGGCCAAGCCCGCCCACTACGTGCCGCGGTACCTGCGCGAGCACGGCTACCGGATCGTGCCTGTCAACCCGCGCCACGCCGACCGGGAGCTTTTCGGCGAGACCGTGCGCGCCGGGCTCGCCGACCTCGACGAGCAGATCGACGTCATCTGCGTGTTCCGGCGCAGCGAGCACCTGCCCGCGCACGCCCAGGAGATCCTGGGCATGCGGCTGCGCCCGAAGGCGGTCTGGCTTCAGCAGGGGATTCGGCACGACGACGTGGCTCGCGAGCTCGCGGACGCCGGGATCGACGTGGTCCAGGACGCCTGCATGTTGGCGATGCACAAGAAGCTCGGGCTCGGGCGAGCCGGCGCGACGGGAGGCGGACCGACGTAGCGCGCTGGGGCACGATCGCCTTCTCGGTCGGCGTCCCCTCCACGCGTCCTCGCCTCACGAATTCGGTCGTTGGAGCAAGGTCCGCACGAACGTCTCGAACACCTCGAGCTTCTCCCGCACGATCGCGTG
>CAZHCI010000082.1:0-5314 GCA_964530905.1 uncultured bacterium | reverse complement strand
GCAAGGTCCGCACGAACGTCTCGAACACCTCGAGCTTCTCCCGCACGATCGCGTGCAACACGTCGGGGTCCAGGTCCTGGTAACGATGGATGGCGCCAGTGCGTCCTGGCGTCGCTGATCGGACTCGAGCCCGGTTCCGTCGCCGTACTCCTCGCGCACGCGAGCGAGACAGCGCTCGATCGTCGCGGACTTGTTCAGGGCCACGTCATCCACCAAGGACGCTCCCCCGTTCGCGGACGTCGCGCAAGATGTCCCGGCGCTCCTCGTTCAGCCGCGCGTAGTCCGAGAGGACGAAGTCCAGGAACCGCTCCGTGTCGGCGTCACCGGTCGCGAACAGCACGTCGGCGTTCGCCACGACCTGGCTTCGAAGCACCGTCGATGCGCGCCGCAGGTCGATCAGATGCACGTCGCGCCGTAGGGCGATCTCGAGATCGCCGCGAAGCGCTCGCAGCCGTTCCTCGGCGATCGGCTCGCCAGCGAGGACCGCTACGTCGACGTCGCTGTCGCGCGTCGCATCGCCGCGAGCCGTCGACCCGAACAGTGCGAGCCAGCTCAGGTCCGGCAAAGCCGCGCGCACCCCGGCTCCGACCACCCGACGCAGCTCGTCGTCGTTCATGCCGGCATGGTAGCCGTTCCGGAACGCCGCGACCGCCGACACGGCGCACCGGATGCGCCCCGTTCGGCCGCTACCGCGGTTCGCGCGTCACGAGGTCGTCCTCGCGCGGGGTCTCGCCCCGCGCCAGCACCTCGACCAGCCGCCGCGCCGTGTCGCCCAGCGCGTCGCGCACCTCGCGCCAGGTGGCGAGGTCGTTCCCGCTGGGGTCCATGAACGACACGTGCAGCCGCGTCGTCTCGGCCGGGTAGGCGGGACAGGTCTCGTTCGCGTCGTCGCACACCGTGAGCACCACGTCGAAGCTCCACGGATCCGGCACGTCCCACAGCGTCTTCGAGGCGTGGCCGGAGAGGTCGATGTCGACCTCCTGCATCACCTCGACCGCCTCGGGCTTGACCCGCGTGGCCTCGGTGCCGGCCGACCACACCTCGGCGTTCAGGTCCAGACGGCGGGCGTGGTGCCGAAGCCAACCCTCGCCCATCTGGCTGCGGGCGCTGTTGTGGGTGCACAGCACCAGCAGCCGCAGCGGCGCACCCCCGCTCACGCCGAGCGCTCCGGCAACGTGAGCCCCGGATCGGCGCACGCCTCGGCGGCGGCGTCCTCGACCTCGGACGTGGCGCGGCGCGCCTCCGGGTACCAGCGTCGCTGGAACCACAGCGCCACGTTCACCAGCAGGATCAGCACCGGCACCTCCACCAGCGGGCCGACGACCGTCGCGAACGCCACGCCGGAGCCCAGCCCGAACACGCTGATCGCGACGGCCAGCGCCAGCTCGAAGTTGTTGCTGGCCGCGGTGAACGACAGCGTGGTCGTCTTGGCGTAGTCGGCCCCGATCAGGCGCCCCATCGCGAAGCTGACCAGGAACATGATCACGAAGTAGAGCAGCAGCGGCACCGCGATCCGCACCACGTCCAGCGGAATCTGCACGATCAGCTCGCCCTTGAGCGAGAACATGACCATGATCGTGAACAGGAGCGCGATCAGGGTGAGCGGCGAGATGCGCGGCGCGAACTCGCGGTCGAACCATGCCTGACCCTTGCGGGGGATGAGGATCACGCGCGTGAGGATGCCGGCGGCGAACGGCAGCCCCAGGTAGACGAGCACCGCCTGGGCGATCTGCATCATGGTGACGTCGACCAGCTGGCCCTGCAGCCCGAACAGCGGCGGCAGCACCGCCAGGAACAGCCAGGCGTACACCCCGAAGAACACGATCTGGAACACGCTGTTGAACGCCACCAGGCCGGCGGCGTAGTCGTTGTCGCCCTCGGCCAGCTCGTTCCACACCAGCACCATCGCGATGCAGCGCGCCAGCCCGATCAGGATCAGGCCCGTCATGTACTCCGGGTACCCCCGCAGCAACGTGACCGCCAGCAGGAACATCAGCACCGGCCCGATCAGCCAGTTCTGGATCAGCGACAGCCCCAACACCTTCCAGTTGCGGAACACCTGCGGCAGCTTGCCGTAGCGCACCTTGGCCAGCGGGGGGTACATCATCACGATCAGGCCGATCGCGATCGGTACGTTGGTCGCGCCGAACGAGAGGCGGTCGAGGAACCCGCCGATGCCGGGCGCCGCCCAGCCGATCGCCACGCCGATCGCCATCGCCGCGAAGATCCAGGCGGTCAGCCAGCGGTCGAGGAACGACATGCGCCGCTTCATGCCGGAGGGGCGACGAGAGGCTGCAGGGCTCGCGCCCGCTCGGCCGTCTCGGCCAGCGTCTCGAGCTGGGCGGCGAGCGCTCGGAAGCTCTCCGGGACCAGAGCGTAGTACACCCAGCGACCCCTCTTCTCGGCGGTGACGAGACCGGCCGCGGTCAGCGCCTTCATGTGGTGGCTGACGGTCGGCTGCGACAGGCCCAGGAACGCCTCGAGATCGCAGCCGCACACGCCGTCGTCGCGGCTGCAGCAGCTGGCGACGGGGTCGAGCAGGAACTCGACGATCTTCATTCGGGTTGGATCGGCCAGCACCTTGAGGCGCGCATCGAGGCTCATGGCATCGATGCTACTCGATGGATCGGTCTCCGTCCATACGTCGGGCTGCTAGCCGATGCCTCGGGACATCGTTCCCAACCGTGATCCGCTACCTTCAGAGTGTAGGGCTGCCCCATCCGCCTACCGTGGCTCGCCTACGCCACCAAGGCGCGCACGCGCCCAGGAAAGGATCACCAGGGCCCGTTTCGATACCACCCACACCTTCGTCAGCGGAGGCGCCCAAGGGATCGGCGCCGCCATCGCGCGCGGCGTCGTCGCCGAGGGCGGCCACGTCACGATCGCGGACGTGCTCGAGGAACAAGGCAACGACCTGGCCGCGGAGCTCGGCGACGCCGCGACGTTCACAAAGCTGGACGTCACGAACGAAGACGAGTGGACCTCCGCCGTCGAGACGGCCGAGGCGTTCGCCGGACCGATCGCCTACATGGCGAACAACGCCGGCATCGTCGGCTTCGGCTCGATCCCCGAGATGGACACCGCCGAGTTTCGCCGCGTGATCGACGTCAACCTCACGGGCGTGTTCCTGGGCATGAAGCACCTCGTCCCCTCGCTTCGCAAGGCGGGGGGCGGCACGATCGTCAACACCTCCTCGACCGCGGGAATGATGGGTTACGCGAACCTGGTGGCGTACGTGGGCAGCAAGTGGGCCGTCCGCGGCATGACCAAGACCGCCGCGATGGAGTTCGGCCGCGACGGCATCCGCGTGATGTCCGTGCACCCCGGACCGATCGCCACGCCGATGACGCAAGGGATGGGCGACGATCTCACCGCGACCCAGCCAATCGCGCGCTACGGAACGCCGGAAGAGGTCGCGAAGCTGTTCCTGTTCCTGTTCGCCGACGCGACGTTCAGCACCGGCTCGGAGTTCCTCGTCGACGGTGGCGCGGTCCTGGGGCCGCTCGATCCGATCGAGCCCGGCGAGTAGTCCTCGGCCAGCATCGGATCGGCGGCTCGGCACGCGTACGTGCCGAGCCGCCGATCGTCAGGCCCGCACGGCGACGACGAACGCTCGCGCGCTCTCGGGGCAGGCGTCCTGCAGCTCCGGCGAGGCCCGCAAGGCGTCCGGCAGCTCCGCACGCGTCACCTCGCGGAACCCCCAGCGGACGAGCAGGGCCGGGATCGTCTCGGTCAGGCCCGTCAACGTCTCGAGCTCCCGTCGCCGGCCCTCCCGGCGAGCGTGCGCGACCAGCGCCGTGGCAAGCCCCCGGCCGCGCGCCTCGGGAGCGACCGTCAGCGACCGAAGCAGCCCGTGGCGACCGTGCGTCTCGAGCGCGACGAGCCCGACGAGTCGGCCCCCCTCGTACGCTCCCCAGCGATCCACGTTCGGCTCGGACCAGCCGGCGAGGGGCAGGCCGGATGCGGTCAACAGCTGCCTCGCCGCCTCGGCGTCGGCGTCCCGCAGGGGCACGATCGTCGGCTTCGTGCCGTGGAGCACCGCGCCGTAGACGGCTCCGTCCTCGGTCCCGGCGGGAGGCGGGTCGACGGACACGTCGACGAAGCCGGCGGCCCGTGCCAGGGAGGCGAGCCGGTCGGGATCGTGCGCTCCCGCCTCGCAGGCGCACCACGCTTCGGCGTCGGGCGTCGCCGGGATCGCCCCCGTCCGGAAGGTGTCGCTGATCCGCAGCCGCCCTCCGGGCCTGAGCACCCGCATCGCCTCGTCCAGCACGCGCGGAACGTCGTCGGACAGGTTCACGACGCAGTTCGAGATCACCACGTCCACGCGGTCGTCCGGTAGCGGAAGGTGCTCGATCACGCCCTCCAGGAAGCGGACGTGCGGATAGCCGAGCCTCGCAGCGCCCGCCCTGGCCCGCGTCAGCATCGCCGGCGTCATGTCGACGCCGAGCACCTCGCCGCTGGGGCCGACCGCTTCGGCCGCGCGGAAGGCGTCGAAGCCCGCGCCGCTGCCGAGGTCGAGCACCGTCTCTCCCCCTCGCAAGGCGGCCGCCCCGTTCGGGTCGCCGCAGCCGAAGGTGGGCACGTCGGGCGGAGCGTCCGCGACGAGCGGCGCGCCGAACGGGTTCGGACCCGACGCATCCGGACCCGACGTGTCCGACCCGCAGCACGATCCTCGTTCGAGCCGGGCGGCGTAGTGCCGGCGGACGGCGACCCGGAGCTCCTCGCCGTCGGCGGCGGGGATCGGTCGGGTCGGTCGAGGGGCGCGGCTCATGGATCGACAGTAGTCGATCCATTGACGTCTGTCAATCGGGTCGCATTCACTCAAATAGAATCCAACCGAAGGGGCAGTGGCTCACTCAGAAGTAAATCGAACCGTAGGTTGGGGGATGGCGTCGGCTGGCTCACGCCGCTTTGGCGGCCCGCCCACGCGCATCTCCAGTCGCTGGGCTTCGTGACGCTGATGACCGACGTCCCTGCTGCGCGTCGAAGGCGCCTACCTGTTCACGGCCGATCCGGGCGGCACCGACCCGGCGGTCGGCGACCCGTCGTTCCAGAGCGTGGCGGAAGCCGAAACGAAGCTTGCTGGTCCTGACCTACACGACCGGCGCTCGCACCGGCGTCGAGGCCGCATGGGTACACGACTGACGAACGTCGCCGCCTGCTCAGAACACGATCACCTTGTCCGCCCCCACCGTCCACGCGCCCAGCTCCTCCATCGTGTTGCGGTGCACGCCGTCGAGCAGCTCGTCGTCGGTCAGCCCGCGGGCGTCCATGCAGGTGCCGCAGGCACCGACGTCGGCGCCCTTGCGCGCGA
>CAZHCI010000081.1:0-11317 GCA_964530905.1 uncultured bacterium | reverse complement strand
TTCGTGCTGCCGACGTGCGGCGTCCCCACGGTCGAGCGGCTGCATTTCACGCCGGTCGTCGCGAGCTCGCTGGAGCAGCGCCGGGCGTGGCTCGAGGAGACGGGCGAGCGCGCCCAGGCGTTGTTCGCACCCGACTGACCGGACGGTCGTACGGTGACGCGTTCGTACGGTGACGCGTTCGTACGGCGACGCGCTCCCCTACCCGCCTACGGCCTCCTCGCGGCGATCGTGCGCCGGCGGAACCTCCGGCGTGAGCGCCGCGATCTCCTGGCGCATCGTCTCGTCCATGTCGAACCCGCCCGCGGCCAACGCCGGCGCCAGCTGCCGGGTGTCGCGTGCACCGATGATCGGCGCCGTCACGGCGGGGTGGGCCCGGACCCAGGCGACGGCCAGCGTGACGGGATGCACGCCTGCACCTCGCGCATAGTCGGTGAACCGATCGGCGATCTCGAGGTGCGTCGGGTGACCGTAGCGCGTCGCGTACGCGTCGTTCTCGACGATACGTCCACGCTCGGGCCGTCGGTCGCGCCCGTACTTGCCGCTCAGCAGCCCACCGCCGACCGGGCTGTACGGCACGACCGCCACGTCCTCCGAGACCGCCATCGGCAGGATCTCGACCTCGGCCTGGCGCTTGACGAGGTTGTACATCGGCTGGACGGCCTCGAACCGTGACCAGCCGTTCGCGGCCGACGCGCCGAGCGCCTTGGCGATCTGCCAGGCCGCCCAGTTGCTGACGGCCGGGTAGAGCACGAGTCCGCGTCGTACCAGGTCGTCCAGGGCCCTCAGCGTCTCCTCGACCGGCGTCCGGGGATCGAACTTGTGGACGTAGTAGACGTCCAACCGGTCGGTGCCCAGACGGCGTAGCGAGGCTTCGACGGCGCGCGTGACGTGGCGCCGCGACAGGCCGACGTCGTTGGGCCCCGGGCCGGTCCGGCCGTACACCTTGCTGGCGATCACCAGCGCGTCGCGCTCGTCCGCGATCAGGTCGCCCAGGATCCGTTCGGAGCGACCCTCTCCGTACACGTCCGCGGTGTCGAAGAAGTCGATGCCGGCGTCGCGGGCGGCGCGGTACATCCGGGCCGACTCCGCCTCGTCGGCGGTCGTCCCGAACGACATGGTGCCGAAGCACAGCGAGGAGACGTGCACACCGGTGCGGCCGAGCGGTCGATGGTCCATGCGTGAGTCTATCGGGCCGGCGAGGCCACGCCTTCGTGCCGTTGCCTACCGAAAACTAGGTGCGCTCCGGCCTACACTGCCGATGTGTCCGGAGTCGAGGCGCCCCCATGACCGTATGGCTGGCCGCGTCGCTGGCCGTCAAGGAGATGGTCCGCAACGTCGGGCGGTTCGCCTCGATCAGCGCCGTCATCGCGCTGATCACCGTCCTGATCCTGTTCCTCTCCGGCTTGGGCGAGGGCCTAGGGCTCGGAAACCGGCAGTACGTCGGCGGCATCGACGGCGACCTGCTGGTCTACCAGGATACGGCCGACCTGCAGATCGCCGCCAGCCAGCTCGACCGCTCGGTCGTCGCGTCGGTGCGGCGCATAGACGGCGTCGCCGAGGTCGGCGCGATCGCGTTCGCCTCGACCGTGATCGAGGGCGCAGGCGGTCCGGACGACCCGGGCCTGCGCGTGTCGCTGATCGGCGTGGAGCCGGGCCGCCCCGGCGCGCCCCGCGTGCTGGAGGGCCCCGGGTTCGCCTCGTCCAGCGGCAACGAGGTCGTCCTCGGCCGGCAGGCGGCGTTGCGAAGCGGGGCGACCGTCGGCGACGTGATCACCGTACGGTCCACGCAGGGCGCGGTGGACGAGCGCTACGACCTCCGCGTCGTCGGCGCCACCTCCGGTCAGCAGTACCAGATCGCGCCCTCGATCCTCGTCCCGTTGATCGCGTTCGACCGCGTGAAGCCGAAGGCGGACGCCTCGGTGGACCTGTCGCGCCTTCCGTTCAACCTCGTCGCCGTCCGCACGGACGCGGGCGCGTCGCCCGAGGCGGTCGCCGCCCGGATCGAGCAGGAGGTCCGCTCGGTGCGGGTGGTGGACCTCGTCACCGCGTACGAGAGCATCCCGGGCTACGCGGCCCAACAGAGCACGGTCGATACCCAGACCGGCTTCACCTTGGTCATCGGGATTCTCGTCGTCGGCGGGTTCTTCCAGATCCAGACGCTGCAGAAGCTGGGGCAGATCGGCATGCTGAAGGCGATCGGAGCGTCCAACCTGATGGTCGCCACGGCGACGGTGCTGCAGATCGTGTTCACGAACCTCGTGGGGGTCGGACTGGGAGGGCTGGGAACGCTCGCGCTGGCCGCCACCTTCCCCTCGACCGTCCCGATCGTGTTCCAGCCGGGCAACGTCGCCGTGGCGATCGGCGGGCTGCTCGTGATCGGGCCGCTCGGGGGGCTCGTCGCGCTGCGTGCCGCGCTGCGGGTCGAGCCGCTGACCGCCTTGGGGCTGGGGACGTGACGCTCGGGCGCCGCTCGGACGCACGCCCGTCTCCACCTTCGGGGCCCCCGAAGGTCCCTAGCGGTCCCGCGCTGATCGCGGAAGGGCTGAGCAAGACCTATCCGCTGGGCGAGCAGCTGATCCACGCCGTCGACGACGTCTCGTTCGAGGTGCAGCCGGGCGAGTTCGTGGCGCTGGTCGGACCGTCCGGCTCCGGGAAGACGAGTCTGCTGGCGATGCTGGCCGGCCTGCTTCGGCCCAGCGGCGGTCGGGTGCGGATCGCCGATCAGGAGATCGCCGAGCTGACCGACCGTCAGCTGACGCGCTTTCGCAGGCGCAACATCGGCTTCACCTTCCAGGCGAACAACCTGCTCCCCTACCTCACGGTGCTCGAGAACGTCACGCTGATGCTGTCGCTGAACGGCCGCTCGAATCCGGGCAGCGTGCAGTGGGCGAAGGACCTGCTGGAGCAGCTGGGGCTGGCCGACCGGCTCCGCAGCCTGCCCTCGCAGCTGTCGGGAGGTCAGCAGCAGCGCGTGTCGATCGCCCGGGCGCTGATCCACCATCCCGCCGTCGTGCTGGCCGACGAGCCGACGGCCAGCCTGGACACCGAGCGCGCGCATCAGGTCGTCCAGACGTTCGCGTCGCTGGTGCACGACGACAGGCGCGCGGGGATCATGGTGACGCACGACCTCCGGATGTGTCGTCACGTCGACCGCGTGATTCAGATGCGCGACGGGGTCCTCGAGCGCATCGTCGACGATCCGGACGACATCCGCGCTCTGTCCGAGGGCGTGCTGTGACGCGGACCGCCGGGGGGCGGCCGACCCCGACTCGACCACGGTCGCCCGGCGACCAGTCCGGAGACCAGGAGGCATCGTGCATCTGATCAGGCCGCTTCTGTTCGTCCTCGTAGGGGCAGGACTCGCCGTCGGCGCCGCCTTCGTCCTTCGCAGCCAGGGCCTCCTGGCGTTCGGAACGTCGGATGACGCCGTCGCCGAGAGCGCACGCGTGCCGGGTCCGGGCGACGGACCGGCGGAACCGTCGGCCGGCGCGTCGGAGGACGCCTCCACGGCGTCCGGACCCGAGTCCGCGAGCGACGACCGTGCCGCGGCGCGAGCTGCCGCGGGCGTTCCGACGTCCGCCGAGGCCGAGGTGCGGCCGCTCCGCAGCTCCGACCTGGCGTTCGCAGCGACGGGGATCTTGGCCGAGCGGCTGGTCGGTGAGGGCGACGAGGTCGCGGCAGGCGACGTCCTCCTGCGGCTCGACGATGCGCGTGAGCGTGCCCGCCTGCGCGAAGCCGACGCCGCCCTGGCAGCGGCCGAGGCGAGCCTGCAGGCGGCCCGAGCGGGCGAGCGAGCGGCCGAGCGTCAGATCGCCGTGGCGGACGCCGCCGTGCGAATGGCGGAGGCCCAACGCGACGCGGCCGACGCCGCGCTGCGTCTGACCGCGACCCAGGCGCAAGCGACGATCGCCCAGGCCGAGGCCCAGGTGCGCCAGGCCGTGGCCGGCGTCGGCCAGGCCGAAGCCAACCTCGAGGCGGCACGCGCCGCTCTGGCGCAGGCCGGCGCGAACGCGGCGTTGGCCGCCGCCCAGCGAGATCAGGCCGAGGCCGCGCGGGAGACGGCATCGCTGGCCGTCCGCCAGCGGACCCTGCGGGCTCCGTTCGACGGACGGGTGGTCTCGATCGGCGTCGAGGTCGGCGAGACGGTGGGCGGTCCCAGCGGCGCCGAGCCAGGCGCCTCGGCGCAAGACGGCTCGTCCGCGGGATCGGCCGTCCGGTTGGCCGACCTGAGCGGCTGGCGCGTCCGGACCACGAACCTCACCGAGCTTCAGGTCGTCGCGGTCCAACCGGGCGACGGGGTGACGGTCGAGGTCGACGCGCTTCCCGAAGGACGCTTCGAAGGCGTCGTCGAGCGCATCGGCTACCGCGCCGAGCCCGTCCGGGGCGACGTGACCTACGTCGCGACCGTCCGGCTCGTGGACGCGTCGTTGACGGTCGCGGAGCGCGCCGCGCTCCGTCCGGGCATGACCGCCGTGGTGCGGGGCCTGGTGCGCTGAACACGCCCTGAGCCGGTCCGCACGACGTTTGTCCCTACCCGGGGCCGACGCCAGCAAGTGATTCTTTGTGCATGATCGTTCCAGACCGACGCCGCCCTCGCTTCCGCCGGACGCCACGATGACGGCGCAGCGATCCTCCGGCTGCGTCGCCATCGACCGCGCCACCGTCGAGCTGCTGCTCCAGATCGTGGCGGGTGCCTACGCCTCGCCCGGCGACGCGTTGACGGCCGACCTGGAGTCGGGAACGTTCGACGCCGCGCTGCAGGAGATCGCGGACGCGCTCGGCGTGGACGCCCCCGACGTCGTCCGACCGAAGACGTCCACCTTGCAGTCGAGCTACGTCGACCTGTTCGTGAGCAGCGCCTCCGGACTCTCGTCGCCGCCCTACGTCGGCTTCGCCGTCGACGGCGAGCTGCTCGGTCCGACCGCGGTCGAGCTCGGCCGCTTCTTCGAAGGGCACGGCATCGGCACCGACCCGGGCTGGACCGATCTTCCCGACCACCTGGCCGCCGTCGCGGAAGCGGCCGGCTTGCTGGCCCGCGACGGACACGACGAAGCGGCGCGGTACGTCCTCGCGCACTTCTTGTTCCCTTGGTTCGACCGCTACGCCGAGCATGTGGCGTCGAAAGACGTCAGCGGCTTCTATGGGCCGCTGACCCGTTTCCTGCACGCATCGATCAGGGAGGTCAGGCGTGGCACTCGACCGTAGAACGTTTCTCAAGCTGTCCAGCGCGACGGTGGGCGCGGCGGCGATCGGGGGGGCGGCCAGCGCGCAGTCCGTCCTCGATCGCATCCCGAACCCGTTCGCGCCGATGCCGCCCCAGTGGTACGACGGCGAGGTCAAAGAGGTCTACTCGTACTGCGAGAACTGCTTCTGGAAGTGCGGCATCAAGGCGTACGTCTCCGGCGGCAAGGTCCGCAAGGTCGACGGCTACGTCGGCAACCCGAAGTCGCGCGGCATGCTCTGTCCCCGCGGCCAGGGCGCTCCGACCCAGACGTACGATCCCGACCGACTCAAGCGGCCGCTGATCCGCGTCGAGGGCAGCGAGCGCGGCGACGGCGAGTACCGCGAGGCCAGCTGGGACGAGGCCCTGGACTACATCGCCGAGAAGATGAACGGGATCAAGGACGAGTACGGCACCGAGTCGGTCGCGTTCTTCGGCCACGGCAGCGGCGACAAGTGGTTCGCGTCCTACCTGCCGGGAGCGTGGGGTTCGCCGAACGCGGCGAAGCCGTCCGTCAGCCTCTGCACCGGCCCGCGCGAGACCGCCAGCCAGTTCACCTTCGGCCGCGGCATCTCGGGCCACGAGCAGATCGACTGGGCCGAGACCGACTACATCGTCCTCATCGGCCACCACATCGGCGAGGACACGCACAACACCCAGATGCAGGACTTCGCCCTGGCGCTCAAGCGCGGCGCGAAGCTGGTCGTCGCCGACCCGCGCTTCTCCACGGCCGCGGCCAAGGCGAACGATTGGCTGCCGGTCAAGCCCGGCACCGATACCGCCCTGCTGCTGGCCTGGATGAACGTCCTGGTCACCGAGGAGCTGTACGACGCCGAGTACGCCGAGCAGTACACGGTCGGCATCGATCGCCTGATCGAGCACGTCGCCGACTACACGCCCGAGTGGGCGGCCGAGATCACCGACATCCCCGCGGACACGATCCGCCGGATCGCCCGCGAGATGGCCTCGCACGCGCCGCGCGCGGTGCTTCCCGTCGGGCGCCACGTCGTCTGGTACGGCGACGACACCCAGCGCATGCGCGCGCTCTACCTGGTGAACGTGCTGCTGGGCAACTACGGCAAGCCGGGCGGCTACTACTTCTGCGACGCGCCGAGCGTCGACGAGTTCCCGCACCCCGACCTGCCGTTGGCGCCCGCCTCCGGCGGCTGCGGCGGCGCGGTCGCGGACATCGAGGCCGAGTCGCCGTTCCGCGAGTCGGTCGACCGCGGGCTCTTCTACGGGACGGCCACGGCCGTGCAGGAGATGATCCCGCCGATGATCACGGGCGAGCCCTACCCGATCAAGGGGCTCTTCTCGTACGGCGTGAACCTGTTCCACTCGATCCCGATGGTCGAACGCACGAAAGAGGGGCTCAGGAATCTGGACCTCTACGTCGCGATCGACGTCCTGCCGATGGAGCACGTGATGTGGGCCGACGTGATCCTGCCCGAGGCGACCTACCTCGAGCGCTACGACGACCTGCTGCTGCAGAGCTACAAGGAGCCGTTCATCGCCGCCCGCTTCCCGGCCGTCGACGCGATGTACGACTCGAAGCCGGGCTGGTGGATCGCCAAGGAGCTGGGCACGAAGCTGGGTCTGGGCGAGTTCTTCCCGTGGCAGGACATGGAGGAGTACCTCGACACCCGCCTGCGCAGCATCGGCTCCAGCCTCGAGGAGATCCGCGAGCAGGGCACGATCGTCCGTCGCGCACGGACCTACTTCGAGGACTTCGAGCGGTTCAACATGAACCCGATCGGCACGCCCTCGGGCAAGATCGAGATCTTCAGCGAACGGTTCGAGGAGGCGGGCCTCGATCCGATGCCGACCTACACCGAGACGACGCAGCCGCCCGCCGACCACTACCGGCTCCTCTACGGCCGGAGCCCCGTGCACACCTTCGCCCGCACGCACAACAACGCCGTGCTGATGGACCAGATGAGCGAGAACGAGGTCTGGCTGGCCACCAAGGAGGCCGACAAGCTGGGTCTCCGTCAGGGCGAGTACGTCTACCTCGAGAACCAGGACGGCGCTCGCGAGGGACCGGTCAAGGTGCTGATCACCGAGCGGATCCGTCCCGACTGCGTCTACATCGTCCACGGCTTCGGCCACAAGTCCCCGATGATGCGCCTCGCGAACGGTCGCGGCGCGTCGGACACGCACCTGCAGACCCAGTACACGCTCGATCCGATCTCCGGCGGCGCCGGCCTCCGCAACAACTTCGTGCGGATCGTTCCCGGCGCGCCCGATCCCCAGCACCCGCCCATCTCTCAGATGGTCGCCGATAGGAGCCCGGTATGAAACGGTACGCGATGGCGATCGACCTCGCCTCCTGCGTCGGCTGCTCGGCCTGCTCGGTCGCCTGCACCATGGAGAACGACGTCCCGATCGGAGTCCACCGGCTGTGGATCCGCAACACCACCGTCGGCACCTTCCCCGACCTGGCGGTCGAGTTCCGGCCCGAGCAGTGCCTGCACTGCGAGAACCCGCCGTGCGTGCCCGTCTGCCCCACCGGCTGCTGCTACGTGACCGAGGACGGCATCGTCGACATCGACACGAAGAAGTGCATCGGCTGTTCCGCCTGCATCGCCGCCTGCCCGTACGACGCGCGGTTCATGCACCCCGGCGGCTACGTCAGCAAGTGCGACTTCTGCCGGCACCGGCTCGAAGAGGGGCGTCTCCCGGCGTGCGTCGAGACCTGCCCCACCCTGTGCCGCAGCTTCGGAGATCTGAACGATCCGAACAGCGACGTGTCCGTCGCGATCCGTAACGCCGACCGGGTGGACGTGCTGCGCCCCGAGCAGGGCACCGGCCCGAACCTGTACTACCTGAACGCGCCCGCGGCCTTCGGCCTGACCGGCCAGATCGGCCAGCCTGCAGAGGAAGGAGCCCACTAGCCATGATCGAGTTCTACGGCCTTCCCTACTCGGACCACTTCTGGCACTGGCCCTCGCTGTTCCACTTCGCCTTCGTGGCGCTGGCCGGCGGCATGGCGTTCGTCACCATGGTCGCGACGATCACGAAGCACCCCAAGGCACGCACCTACGCGCTGATCACGATCGGCCTGATCGTGCTCGACCTGGCCACGCTCTGGGCGGAGTCGCCGGCCCGCTGGCGCTTCACCCACGTCTGGCTGTTCTTCACCTTCACGCCCACCGCGCCGATCTGGATCGGCGCCTGGGGCCTGATCCTGTCGCTGGTCGCGAGCTTCTTCGTCTGGATCGCGAAAGGGCCCCGGCTTCTCTGGTCGGCCCTGCTGGTGGTCGGGAGCTCCGCCGCGCTGCTCTACCCGGGCCTCGCGCTCGCGGTGAACGTCAACCGTCCTCTCTGGACGACGCTCCTCATCGTCCTCTTCCCCCTCACGGCGATGGTCACCGTCGTCGCGATCGCGATGCTGGCGCGTCAGCAGTGGGCCAAGCGGTACATCGTTCCGCTCAGCCTCGCCAGCGCGTTCGTGGGCGTGGTCTACCTCTTCGGCCTGGCCACGGGCACCGCGGAAGCCCAACAGGGCTTCGCCTACCTCTGGAGTCATGGCGGACCGCTCTTCCTGGTCGGTCTCGTCCTGCTCGCCGCCCCGGCGTTCTTGCGCCGGCTTCCCATCCTGGCCGCCGTGGTTCCCTTCCTCGGCGCCACCGTCGTCCGCAGCCTGATCGTCGATATCGGGCAGCACCAGTTCTTCGGGTTCTAGGGCCGCAGACGCCCTTACCGAGAGGAGACATTCGTATGAAGAACTTCCTGTTCATCCTGGTCGCAGCACTCGTCGCCAACGGCGCCTTCGCGCAAGTCGAGTCGACGCCCGCCTCCGAAACGGCGATCGCGAACATCAACGAGGCCAGCCAAGAGGGCTGGATGCAGATGAACGTCGAGGACGCCGCCAACTACCTGTTCGAGGTGGAGCCGGTCCTCGTCGACGTCCGCACCGAGGGCGAGTTCGGGGATGGCTACATCGAGGGCGCCGTCAACTTCCCCGTCACCGAGCTCGACCAGTTCCTCGGCGACATGCCCTCCGACCTCGACACGCCCATCCTGATCTACTGCGCCGCAGGCGTGCGCGGCAACTGGGCGCTCTTCTACGTGACCTCGCTCGGGTACACGAACGTCAAGAACATGAGCGGTGGATACAACGCCTGGACCGACGCCGGCTACCCCACGACCAACTGATCCTCGGACCTCCCGGTCGAGGCCCCCTGCGAACGTCGCAGGGGGCCTTTCTCATGGACCGCGTCGATCGCTGGCTGGTCGAACGCTGGCGAGCCGCGCGACTCAGTCGAACGCCGCCGCCGCCGGCACGCGTGCCGGCGTGTTGCACGGCATCCCCTCCTCGAACAGGGCGCGTTCGTCCTCCGGCAGGCGGGCACGGGCGAGGTCGCGGATGCCGTTCACGCCGATGAAGAACTCGCGCATCATCACGACCAGCAGGTAGCGCCCGGACTCGGTCAGCTCCAGCGCCTCCGCGTCGTCACGCGAGAACGCCCCGGCCGCCTTCAGGAACAGGTACTCCGCCCACAACGCACGCTCGACCGGGGCGCCGTTGCGCTCGGCGAACGCGCGCTTGTCCAGACGCAGACCGAACAGGTCCATCATCAGGCGGTAGCGACGACGGTCGGCGCGACTCAGCGGCATGTGCGCGTCCACGCTCAGGCGACGCCCGTCGATGGCGCCGGAGTAGGCGCGCAGGCTGAACGGGTTCGCGTACAGCTCGCCGCCCAGGTAGCTGAACGAGCCGCTGCCGACACCGACGTACTCGTCGTGGTCCACGATGTACTCGTCGATCATCGTCGACGCCTCGCGCGAGAACGCCCAGGCCGAGGTGGGCCGGAACGTGTCCGAGAGCGCGCGTGAAAGCAGTCGGTACTGCCGCTCCTCCTGCTGGTAGTCGACCGTGCCCAGTGCCCGCTCGAGCGGCTTCTCGACCGACGGCGACACCATCAGCGGGTAGTACGTCACCTGGTCCGCGCCGGTCGCCTTCAGCGTCTCGATGTCGCGCTTCAGGATGTCGTCGGTCAGCGAGGGAAGGTTGAAGATCATGTCGACGTTGAGCGTGGTGAGCCGGCCCGCGGCCAGCTCGATCCCGGCCAGGATCTCCTCGGCCGTCCCGTACGCGTCGCGGCGCTTCATCTGGCGCAGCAGCTCGTCGTCCAGGCTCTGCACCCCGACCGACAGCCGGTCCACGCGTCCGTCGAGCACGTCGAGAACCTCGTGCGTGAGGTGGTTCGGGTTCGTCTCGGTCGACACTTCGCCCACGTCGAACAGCTCGCGCGCGAGGTCGATCGTCTGGGCGAGCTCCTCGGGGATCACGGTCGGCGTGCCGCCGCCGATGTACATCGACGAGAAGCCGTACCCCAGATCGGCGACCATCCGCATCTCCTCGCGCATCGCGCGGAAGTAGCGGGTCGCCGCGTCCTGCTGGAACGGGAAGCGGTTGAACGAGCAGTACGGGCACAGCCGATGGCAGAACGGCACGTGCGCGTACAGCAGGTAGCCACCGTGATGGGTCGGCTTCGGCAGGTCGCCCGGCTTGTGGGGCTCCAAGCGAAGCTGTTGCGACCGCAGGTCACGAAGGCGGCGGGTCAGGATCCGCTCCGCGATCATCGAGGCAAGGTCAGCGCCCGGCGGGGGGCTGACGTCCGACGTCGTTGGATTCGCATGGCACAAGGTATCGCATCGAGGCGAACGTGCGTGCAGGACGAACGACCCGCCTTCGGCCGGGCACGGGCCCGAGCGCCGGCCCCGAGTCGGCAATCCGACCGACGTCCGCCCGGCGTCGGTGGTGCACTCGGGCCGTGGAGGTGCGCAGATGCACAAGATCGCGATCGTGATCCTGGCCGATACCGAGACGCACGGAGACCTGGGACGCGCCGTGAACGCGCTGGAGGTGGCCAAGGAGTTCGCCGAGGCGGGCGACGAGGTCGCCATCGTGTTCGACGGAGCGGGCACGAAGTGGATTCCGGCGTTGGACGACCCGTCGCACAAGCGGCACGCCCTCTGGACGTCGGTGAAGGATCACGTCGCCGGCGCGTGCGCGTTCTGCTCCGCGGCGTTCGGCGCGAAGGCCGGCGTCGAGTCGGCCGGCGTCGCGCTCCTGAGCGAGTTCGAGGA